>NZ_JAAPBF010000006.1 GCF_022695985.1 Streptomyces sp. NP-1717
GAGGCTGACGACGGACGGGCCCAGATGGTGGCGGATGAACCGAAGCTCCGTCAGTAACGTCCTGCTCGTGCGGCGGGAGACGGCAGCCGTCCCGGTGGATACGCGGAGTGGGACCGACCGCATGGCCGAGTTGACCGAGCCGACCGAGCCTGCCCTGCCGGACAACTGGGGCCGGTGGGGAGCCGACGACGAACTCGGTACGCTCAACCTGATCACCGCCGCCCCGCCGCGCATCCACGGCCTGACCGGCGCCCCGGTTTCACTTGGCCATGGTGACGTGGTGTCGAAGGAGTTCGACTCCGGGTTCCGAGTTGTACGCCGAGAACCCGCCGGACAGGTCGCGGATCTGCTGGACGCAGCGCGATGCGCCGATCTCTCTGGCGAGGGCGAGGGAACGGCAAGCCAGCTCCGCGGCCTGCTGGACCTCGCCCCCGGCCAGCAGGCTTTCCGCTTCGTAGGCGAGGAAGACCGCTTTTGTCTTGTCCCGGGTGCTGGGCAGGAGACTGACGCCCTGGGTGATCTCATCATGCGCGCGGCGCGGTCGGCCGAGATCGATCAGGCATCTGCCGGTGTCCACCGACAGGTCGGCGTGGCTCATCCAGGCGCACCAGCCGGGGGCCTCCTCGGCGGTCGAGTTGAGGAGTCTCTCGGCTCGCGCGAGTTCGCGGTAGCAGTCCCGGGCTTCGCCGAGCATCGCGTGTGCCCGCGCCTTGCGCAGAAACAGTAGGGAGCGGGCCGTGGGGTTCATGGTGCGCGAGAGCGCGTGGCCGAGGCAGTCGACGGCGGCGCGGGGCCGGCCGAGCCAGATGCTCTGGTAGGCGATGTCGGAGAGTGCCCCGGCGCCCATGTCGGTGTTTCCGGCCTCATGGGCGCAGTGCACGGCAGCATGCCAGTAACGGTTGGCCGCCGCGTGGCGCTCATGATCGAACCGATGCCAGGCGACGGTCTGGGCGAGGGCCGAGGCCAGGGTGTGCAGGCGCTTGCCCAAGGCGCGGTTGTAGCTGCTGTGCTCCAGCAGGTTGACGACGGTTTCCAGGTGCCCGTCCAGAAGGGAACCCGTGTGCTGACGGTGAGCCGTAGGCATGCTGGTGAGGCCGTGGGCCGATTCCTCCAGCCAGCCGACGAACGCGGGGTCCACCGGGCGTCCACCGGTCACGCCGCCGGCCGGCACTGGTTCGATCGTGGCCCACTGGAGGGCAAGAGAGCCGACGGCGGCCGGAGTGACGGCCAGGAAGGTACGGCGGTCGACGGCCATCAGTACGGCCTTTCTCAGAACGGCGACGGTCAGCCCGGCCCCGAGGGAGGCGGACGTCTCGTGGCCGGGAAGCCAGTGAGGCCAGCCCAGAGCCGTCGCCTGTTCGTAGGGGATGTCCAGGACATCGGACAGGAGCATCTGGGAGAAGTCGTCCGGGACCACGCGCTTCTCCCACAGGGACACGCGCTGCCGGGACGTGCCGGCGCGCAGACCGCGGCGCCGGGCGGCGTTCCTCATCTGCCGGGCGAGGTCGGACTGGGACCAGCCGCGCGTCCATCGCGCGTACGCCAGAGGATGCCGGATGAGTTCGTCCACTCTCTTATGAAAGCAGTCGGGTGCCCACCCCACCGGTCGATCCGAAGGAGGGAGACGACAGGGGGATGACACCCGAACGATGGTGCGAGCGCGGCCTGTTGCTCTGTAATCGGATGCGGATCACCGATTCCGCACAGGTGGCAGCCGCCCGGCCGACCGCCACTGCACAGAAGGGGAGGAACAGCGCATGGCGACGCGTGCACTCCAGGCTCCGTGGGCGATGCGGCTGGTCACCGACCGGCTTCCGGTCCGCCCGCCGTCGTACGCGACGGTGACGCTCGACCCGGTCACGCAGACCGCTCGCTACACCGACACCCTCGGCCAGGCCGTCGAGATGGGCAAGCACGGCACCTCGAAGACGAACGGCACCGCGTCGATGTCCGGGGGCGGTGACGGGCAGAGACCTCCGGAGCAGACACAGGACGACAACATCACCGACTACGAGTCGGACTGACCGATGGCCTTCACCGTCCTGGTCCTCACCGCGCTGGAAGACGTCACCGCGGACTGGGTCATCGCCGCGCTGAACGAGCGTGAGGTGGCTGTCGCGCGCGTCGATCCCGCCGACATCGGGCCCGGCCTGACCTTCGGGTTCCGCATCGGTGCTGACGGCCCGGCGTGGGGCGGCCGGCTGCGCACCGCGAGCCGGGAGGTGGAGCTGGATGAGGTGGCGGCGGTGTACTGCCGCCGCCCCACCCCGTACGGCGCACGGTTCGAGCACCTGCCGCGGCAACAGCGCGAGTTCGCCGCTGCCGAGGCAAGGCACGGGCTCGGTGGCGTCCTGTACCACCTGACCCGTGCGACGTATGTCAACCACCCCTCAGCGGTAACGCGCGCCGACTTCAAGCCCTCGCAGCTCCAGCGGTTCGTCGGGTTGGGCCTCGCGATCCCGCCAACCCTCGTCACCAACGATGTCGAGGCGGCGCGGAAGTTCGCAGCCGACCACGAACGCGTGATCTGCAAGACGTTCCGCGGCCTGCCTCCCGGCGGCGACGGGCGCACCGGGGCGATCTGGGCCCAGCGCGTCGATCCACAGACCTTCGACGCCGCACTCGCGGTGACCGCACATCTTTTCCAGGCCGAAGTCCCCAAAACGGCCGACGTGCGGGTGACCGTGGTCGGCCGCCGGGTGTTCGCCCAGCAGGTCGCCGCTCCGGACGGTGCCTTGGACTGGCGCAGAGGCGACTGGGGCGAGCTGGTTCACGCCCCGATCACCGTTCCGTCCCCGATCGAGGCCGCCCTGCACAGCTATCTGGAGTCGTTCGGCCTGATCTTCGGCTGCTTCGACTTCGCTCTCACCGGGGAGGGGGACGACCCGGCGCACTGGACCGCGATCGAGTGCAATCCCAATGGCCAGTGGGGCTGGCTTCCGGACGCGCCGGCCATCACGACCGCGTTCGCCGACATCCTGAGCACGGAAGGAGGCGGCAGACGATGACGATGCCGGCCGATCTGGAGCAGGACGCCCAACGGCTGCGGGAGGCGATGGCGGAGGCACTTGCCGAGGACGGCGTCCTTGCCGATCCGGCCTGGCGGCAGGCCGTGGAGACGGTGCCCAGGCATAGGTTCGTGCCGGGTTTCTATCTGCCCGCCGTCGAACGGGACGGGCATGGGCTGACGGTGTGGGAGCCGGTCACCGCGGGACTCGACCACGGCCGGTGGCTGGCCGCCGCGTACTCCGACACCACGCTCATCACGCAGTTCGACGGCGACGAACCCGACTGGACGCGGCCCGCCGCACGCCACGGTGGAGCACCGACCTCCTCTTCGACGCTGCCGTCGCTGGTCGTACGAATGTGGGCAGACGCCGAGGTCACCGAGGGGCACACGGTGTTGGAGATCGGTACCGGGACCGGCTACTCGACCGCGCTCGCCTGCGAACGGCTCGGCTCCGCCGATATCACGAGCATCGAGGTGGACCCGCGCCGGCTGGAGTCGGCCGCGAACGCGCTGTACGGGTGTGGTTACACCCCGACCCTCGCCGTGGCCGACGGACTGTACGGGTACTGGCCCGAAGCGAAGTTCGACCGGATCGTCGCCGTCTGCTCCTTCCGCGCGGTGCCCCCGGCCCTGCTCGGTCAGGTTCGGCCGGGCGGGAAAATCCTGCTCACCCTGTCGGGCTGGCTGTACGGGTACGCCCGTGTCCTGCTCACCGTCGCCGAGGACGGCACCGCTGAGGGCCATCTGCTGGGCGGCACCGTGTCCTTCATGCCGGCCCGCACGCACGCGGCGCCGGCATTCGGCAACCCCGCCCACTGGGCCGCGGAACTGCCCGGGAAGTCCCGCAGTGCGCGGCACAGCCCCGAGCGGGTCAGCGCCGCGACCGAGGAGGCGTTCCACCTGCGGTTCCTCGCCCAGAGTGCCGTGTCCGACGCCCAGATGACCACCATCGACGAGATCGTGCACCTGGTCGACGTCGTCACCGGCTCGGCCGCCACCCTCACCCCCCACGACGGCGCATGGCAGGTGCGTGAGTGTGGCCCGGTGAAGCTGTGGGAGTGCGTCGAGCGTGTCCTGGACGCCTACGACGCGGCCGGCCGGCCGGGGCCGGAGATGTTCAGACTGCACATCCACGACGGCGGGCAGCACCTGCGGCACCCGCGGATGCCCTGCCTGAAACTGCCCACCCCGTAGGGGCGGAGTACGTCGTTGTCGGAGGCGAGCCGGCCGTGTTCGGTCAGGCGGTGGAGCGTGCCCGGCACTCCGTGGAGGTGGGGCTTTCGTACGCGCAGTACGGCGTGCTCGGTCCTGCGCGGGAACGGCCACTGGCGGAGCGGCATTCGGACGTGTTCGGCGCACAGGGGTGGCAGGGAGTTGATGGATCTCCCCGGCCACGTCGGAGGAGAGTCGTCGCGGCGCCAGTCGATGACTGGCCGGCCCTGCTTGCACGCGAGCCGGGGGCCTTCGCGCCGAACCCGACGGTCAACTCGGCTTTGCGCGGCCCCGGATCGGTGCTTCGTGCCGCGGCGTAAGGGGTGGCGAGGCCGGCGCTGCACGGTCCGTACGTCGTGCCCGACCGTGCCCGCGACGATCTCGTGCGCGTTGTCCGCCATGGCGAGGGGCCGGCCGCGTGGCTCCTTCCGGTTCGGCCGGGAAAAACCGGCGGATGTGACATAGCGGTGGAACGATTTCCGCCCGCGGGCCGCGCAACAGAACTTTCTGAACCGCTCCGACCCGGCGCCGACCAGCAACTAAGCGCCTGGCACGGCCGGCTGGCCGTCAAGGCCCTCTTGTAATGAACGCGTCAGAAACCAGATCCTTCCGCTTGTCCGAGCAGCGCACCACCTAAGCAGGAGGACCTGACCATGGCAGTGACGCACGGAACCCGGCTGCGGATCGTCGCAGTGCTCTCGGCCGCAGCAACGGCGGCCGGCCTCGCTCTGACAGTCACCCCGGCCCAGGCCGCACCCGCCGAAGGCCGCATCATCGGCGCAGGCGCCCCGAATGCCGTGAAGGACAGCTACATCGTCATCCTCAGCGAGCGTTCCGGTACGAAGTCCTCGTCCAGCGAGGGCAGACGCCTCATGACCCGCTACGGCGGTGAGGTCTCGCACACCTACCGCGCCGCGCTCAACGGTTACGCCGCCAATCTGAGCGAGACCGAGGCCAAGCGGCTCGCCGCCGACCCCGCGGTGGCCCAGGTCGTCCAGGACACCACCGTCAAGGCCTCCGCCACCCAGGTCAATCCGCCGTCCTGGGGCCTCGACCGCATCGACCAGGCGAACCTGCCCCTCAACGGCAGCTACACCTACCCGGACTCGGCCGGCTCGGGCGTCACCGCCTACGTCATCGACACCGGCGTGCGCATCACGCACGTCGACTTCGGTGGCCGTGCCTCCTACGGTTACGACGCGATCGACAACGACATGATCGCCGACGACGGCCACGGCCACGGCACCCACGTCGCCGGCACCGTCGCGGGCACCAGCTACGGCGTCGCCAAGAAGGCCAGGATCGTCGGCGTACGCGTCCTCAACAACGCCGGATCCGGCACCACCGCACAGGTCGTCGCGGGCGTCGACTGGGTGACCGCCAACGCGGTGAAGCCCGCCGTCGCCAACATGAGCCTCGGCGGCGGCGCCAACACCGCCATCGACACCGCCGTCCGCAACTCGATCGCCTCCGGCATCACCTACGCGGTCGCCGCGGGCAACAACGGTCTCCCCGCGTCGAACTACTCGCCCGCGCGCGTCTCCGAGGCGATCACCGTAGGCGCCACCACCAGCACCGACGCCCGCGCCAGCTATTCCAACACCGGCTCGCTCGTGGACCTGTTCGCGCCGGGCTCGGCCATCACATCCGCCTGGCGGACGAGCGACACCGCCTCCAGCTCCATCTCCGGAACCTCGATGGCGAGCCCGCACGTCGCCGGCGCCGCCGCCATCTACCTCGGCAACCACACCACCTCGTCGCCCTCGCAGGTGTCGAGTGCCCTGGTCGCCGCCGCCACCCCGGGTGTTGTCACCAACCCCGGCACCGGCACGCCCAACCGGCTGCTGCGCGTCATCCCGTAGCCGGACTGGCCGGGGGTGCCACTGGGCTCCGGCCCCGTGGCACCCCCGGTGCGTTCCCCGGATCCGGACCCCCGTCCCCAGGTGGACCTCCCAGGTGGGGCGGGGGGCTCTGAGAGACTGTGGGGGATGACCGGAACCGTACCCACCTCCCCCCTGCGGGGGCGCGCCGAGATCGATCTCGGGGCGCTCCGCGGCAACGTCCGCGCCCTGCGGGCGCGCCTCGCGCCCGGCGCCGGCCTGATGGCCGTCGTGAAGTCCGACGCCTACGGCCACGGCGCGCTGCCCTGCGCGCGGGCCGCGCTCGACGCCGGGGCGGCCTGGCTCGGGACCGCGACACCGCACGAGGCGCTCGCGCTGCGTGACGCCGGGATCCGGGCCCCGATCCTGTGCTGGCTGTGGACCCCCGGCGACCCCTGGCGCGAGGGCGTCGAGGCCGGCCTCGACATGTCCGTGTCCGCGATGTGGGCCCTGCGCGAGGTGACAGAAGCCGCGCGGGAGGCCGGGCGCACCGCACGGATCCAGCTCAAGGCGGACACCGGGCTCGGCCGCAACGGGTGCCAGCCCGCCGACTGGCCCGAACTCGTCGCCGCCGCCCGCGCCGCCGAGGTCGCGGGCACCGTCCGCGTCACCGGCCTGTGGTCGCACTTCGCGTGCGCGGACGAGCCCGGCCACCCCTCGACGGCGGCGCAGCTGGAGGTGTTCCACGAGCTGGTCGGGTACGCCGAGAAGGCGGGCATCGAGCCCGAGGTCCGGCACATCGCGAACTCCCCGGCCGCCCTCACCCTCCCCGAGTCGCACTTCGATCTCGTACGGACCGGCATCGCGCTCTACGGCATCTCCCCCAGCCCCGAACTGGGCGTCCCCGCCGACTTCGGGCTGCGTCCCGTGATGACGCTCGCCGCTTCCGTGGCACTGGTGAAGCGGGTCCCCGAGGGGCACGGCGTCAGTTACGGCCACCGGTACCGCACCCCCGCCGAGACGACTCTCGGTCTGATCCCCCTCGGGTACGCGGACGGTGTCCCGCGCCACGCCTCCGGCCGGGGCCCCGTGCTCGTCGGCGGCGCGGTGCGGCGGGTGGCGGGGCGGATCGCCATGGACCAGTTCGTGGTGGACCTCGGTACCGGCCCGGACGCCGACGCCGTGCGAGAGGGCGCGCCCGCCGTCCTGTTCGGGCCCGGGGACAACGGCGAGCCGACCGCCGCCGACTGGGCGGAGGCGGCCGACACCATCGCATACGAGATCGTGACCCGGATCGGTCCCCGCGTTCCCCGCGTCTATGTGGACGCGGCGGATGGGCATGAAGAGGGTGTCGGCGGAGACGGACGAGGAGCGGGACGTTGAGCGAGCGCACAGCGGGGGACCTGGCGTCGGCCGCCGCGAGGGCGGCCGAGGCCGCCGACGGCGGAGGCAACTGGCGGCTGGCCGGTATCGCCGGCACGGCGATAGGCGTGATCGCCGCCGGCGCCGCCGCGGGCGTCGCCATCGAGCGGCTGACCGTGGGCCGGGGCATGCGGAAGAAGGCCCGGCTCGCACTCGACTCGGCGGGACCGTACGGCGCGCTGCGCGGCACCCCCGGCACGGCCGTCGCCGACGACGGCACCGAGCTGTACTTCGAGGTCGACGACGTCGACCCGCAGACCGGCGCGGGCGCCCCGCGCCGCCGCAGGCTCTTCGGCCGCAAGGCCCCGGCGCCCGTCACCGTCGTCTTCAGCCACGGCTACTGCCTCAGCCAGGACTCCTGGCACTTCCAGCGCGCCGCCCTGCGCGGTCTGGTGCGGACCGTCTTCTGGGACCAGCGCAGCCACGGCCGCTCCGGCCGGGGCGCGGCGCAGCAGGGCCCGGACGGTGTGCCCGTCTCGATCGACCAGCTCGGCCGCGACCTGAGGGCGGTCATCGACGAGGCGGCGCCCGAGGGCCCGATCGTCCTCGTCGGCCACTCCATGGGCGGTATGACGATGATGGCGCTCGCCGGCCACTGCCCCGAACTCGTACAAGACCGGGTCGTCGGCGCCGCGTTCGTCGGGTCCTCCAGCGGCAGGCTCGGCGAGGTCAGCTTCGGGCTGCCGGTGGCGGGTGTGAACGCCGTACGCCGCGTCCTGCCCGGCGTACTGAAGGCGCTCGGCTCGCAGACCGAGCTGGTCGAGCGGGGCCGGCGGGCCACCGCCGATCTCTTCGCGGGCCTGATCAAGCGCTACTCGTTCAGCTCGAAGGACGTGGACCCGGCGGTGGCGCGGTTCGCCGAGCGGCTGATCGAGGGGACGCCGATCGACGTCGTCGCGGAGTTCTATCCGGCGTTCACCGAACACGACAAGTCGGACGCGCTGCCGGTCTTCGCCGACGTCCCGGTGCTGGTGCTGGCCGGGGACCGCGACCTCGTCACCCCCAGCTCGCACAGCGAGGCCATCGCGGACCTGCTGCCGGACTCCGAGCTGGTGATCGTGCCCGACGCCGGCCATCTGGTGATGCTGGAGCATCCGGAGGCCGTCACCGACCGGCTCGCGGACCTGCTGGTACGGGTGGGCGCCGTCCCGTCAGCCACTAACGTGGGTCTCTATGGAAGCACCGCACAGCCCGGCAGCTGAGACCGGCGACCGCACGGCCGCGACGGCCCGTATCACCGCCCGTGTCACCGTCGACTCACCTGAACGCATGAGCGAGCTGGGCCGCAGGCTCGCCGCCCTGCTGCGCCCCGGTGACCTGGTGATGCTCACCGGCGAACTCGGCGCGGGGAAGACGACGCTGACCCGTGGTCTGGGCGCCGGGCTCGGCGTACGCGGCGCGGTCACGTCGCCGACCTTCGTCATCGCCCGGGTGCACCCCTCCCTGGCCTCGGGGCCGCCGCTCGTGCACGTGGACGCGTACCGGCTCGGCGGCGGTCTGGACGAGATGGAGGACCTGGACCTCGACGTGTCGCTGCCGGACTCGGTGGTGGTCGTGGAGTGGGGCGACGGGAAGGTCGAGGAGCTGTCGGACGACCGGCTGCACGTGGTGATCGACCGTCTCGTGGGGGCCGCGGATCCGCTCGTTCCCGAGGACGACCGGCGCGAGGTCACCCTGACGGGCATCGGCGGGCGCTGGTCCGGCGTCGACCTGGCAGCACTCGCCGGCTGAGCCGCTCGCGGCGGCGACGGGGGCTCTCACCACGACCGTGCGTCCGTGCTTTCCGACAAGACGTCGGTAAACTCTTGCATGTGCCGTGCGGCGCGTGGTCACATGGTAAACGAGATTTGGTTAGGTCTACCTAACCAAGCTTGCCCCCGGAGCCTCAGGAGGCATCCATGCCGGCATCAGAGAGCACCGAAACGCGACCGTCGCAGCCGGCGGTCCCGTCTCCCGATCCCTCGTCCGTGTCGATGAGCGATCTGCTGGCATCGTGCGCGGCGGCCAGCGCCGTATCGACCCCGCCGGCCGAGGCACGTGGCGACACGGAAGCGGAGGACGCCGCGTAGGCCCGTACCGGAAGCGCCACGGGACCACGCACCACGTACTGCGGACTAAGGGACCACGACGATCTTCGAACCGACCGTCGCGAACGCCCACATCGCGTCCCCGTCCGCCGTTCTCATCCGCACGCCGCCCGTCTTCAGCGCCGGGTCCGGGCTCGCCATCGACCCGTCGACCGCCGAACTGAACCCGATCGCGACCCGGTCCACGCTCGCGAACCGCACCACGTGCTCGATGTCCACACCGTCCGACCCGGTGACCTTCTCCGACCGCGACGTGACCTTGTACGTGCCCGGCGGCGGGCTCACCGTGCTCGGCATGACCGCGA
Source organism: Streptomyces sp. NP-1717 (assembly GCF_022695985.1). Taxonomy (GTDB): domain Bacteria; phylum Actinomycetota; class Actinomycetes; order Streptomycetales; family Streptomycetaceae; genus Streptomyces. The sequence goes on from NZ_JAAPBF010000006.1 coordinate 9,857, forward strand.
AGGTCCGGGGCTTCTGCCCCGTTTTGCCCGCCAGCCACACGCGCTTGGCGTCCAGCGCGTAGACGACGCGGACACCGCTGCCCGACTTCGGGGGCAGCGCGTGCGCGTCCTTCTTCTTCTCCGGTGCGGGGGTGGCGGAGGCCGAGGAGCTGGGCTTCTTGGGCGATGCGAGCTGGTCCGGCACATTCGCCGACGCCTGGTACGCGAGGAAACCGACGCCGGCCACGGCCAGCGCGGTGAGCCCGGCCACGAATCCCGAGCTGCTCCTGGACACGTTGATCCACCTCTCGTACGTACGTCTCGGTGGTGACGGTAGCAGCAGGCGGGAGAGGGGACAGGGCGCCGTGCCCGGTGCCGGGAGCCGTAGGCTGTTTGTGTGCTCCTGCTCGCCGTTGATACCGCCACGCCAGCCGTCACCGTCGCCCTCCACGACGGTGTCTCCGTCCTCGCCGCCGAGAGCCAGGTCGACGCCCGCCGGCACGGGGAACTGCTGCTGCCCGCCGTCGACCGTGTACTCGCCGAGGCGGGTCGCGCGCTCGGCGCGGTGACGGACCTGGTCGTCGGTGTGGGCCCCGGCCCGTACACCGGACTGCGCGTCGGCCTCGTCACCGCCGCGGCCTTCGGCTCGACCCTCGGGGTGCCGGTCCGCGGACTGTGCACGCTGGACGGGCTCGCGTACGCCGCCGGACTCGACGAGCCCTTCGTGGTGGCGACCGACGCGCGCCGCAAGGAGGTCTACTGGGCGCGGTACGCCGACTCCCGCACGCGGCTGACCGAGCCCGCGGTCGACCGGCCGGCCGACATCGCGGCGGAGCTGGCCGGACTGCCGGTCGTCGGAGCGGGCGGCGCGCTCTACCCGGAGGCGTTCCCCGACACCCGTCCCCCCGGGCACCAGTCGGCCGCCGCGCTCGCGTCCCTCGCCGCGGAGAGGCTCGCGGCGGGCGACACCGACGGGTTCCTGCCGCCGCTGCCGCTCTATCTGCGCCGCCCCGACGCGCAGGTGCCCAAGAACTACAAGGTGGTCACTCCCCGGTGACCGACGCGACCGACGCCACCGATACGACCGGGCCGAGCGGGCCGACCGGACGGACCGGCCCGACGCTGCGCGAGATGCGCTGGTGGGACATCGAGACCGTGCTCGCCCTGGAGTACGACCTGTTCCCCGAGGACGCCTGGTCGCCCGGCATGTTCTGGTCCGAGCTGGCCCACGCGCGCGGCCCGGCCGCCACCCGCCGCTACGTCGTCGCCGAGACCCCCGAGGGCCGGATCGTCGGCTACGCCGGACTCGCCGCCGCCGGCGGTCTCGGTGACGTACAGACCATCGGCGCCGCCCGGGACCAGTGGGGGACCGGGCTCGGCTCGCGGCTGCTCACCGATCTCCTCCAGCACGCCACCGCCTTCGAGTGCGAGGAGGTGCTGCTCGAAGTACGGGTGGACAACCCCCGCGCGCAGAAACTCTACGAGCGTTTCGGCTTCGAGCCCGTTGGCTTCCGCCGGGGCTACTACCAGCCGGGCAACGTCGACGCGCTCGTCATGCGCCTGTCGTTGCTGGACGGCCCCCACGGACAAGGAAGAACTGAGATCCATGGCTGACGAACCCCTCGTCCTCGGCATCGAGACGTCGTGCGACGAGACGGGCGTGGGCATCGTCCGCGGTACGACCCTCCTCGCCGACGCCATCGCCTCCAGCGTCGACGAGCACGCCCGCTTCGGCGGTGTCGTCCCCGAGGTCGCCTCCCGCGCGCACCTGGAGGCGATGGTGCCGACCGTCGAGCGCGCGCTGAGGGAGGCGGGGGTGAGCGCCCGCGACCTCGACGGGATCGCGGTCACCGCCGGCCCCGGACTGGCCGGCGCGCTGCTGGTCGGGGTGTCGGCGGCGAAGGCGTACGCGTACGCGCTCGGCAAGCCGCTCTACGGCGTGAACCACCTCGCCTCCCACATCTGCGTCGACCAGCTCGAACACGGGCCGCTGCCCGAGCCGACGATGGCGCTGCTCGTCAGCGGCGGGCACTCGTCGCTGCTGCTCGCGCCGGACATCACCGCCGACGTGCGCCCCATGGGCGCGACCATCGACGACGCGGCGGGCGAGGCCTTCGACAAGATCGCGCGCGTGCTCCAGCTGGGCTTCCCGGGCGGCCCGGTGATCGACCGGCTCGCGCGCGAGGGCGACCCCGCGTCGATCGCCTTCCCGCGCGGACTGACCGGCCCGCGCGACGCCCCGTACGACTTCTCCTTCTCCGGGCTCAAGACGTCCGTGGCCCGCTGGATCGAGGCGAAGCGCGCGGCGGGGGAGGACGTGCCCGTACGGGACGTGGCGGCGTCCTTCCAGGAGGCGGTGGTGGACGTGCTGACGCGAAAGGCGGTGCGCGCCTGCAAGGACGAGGGCGTGGACCATCTGATGATCGGCGGCGGTGTCGCCGCCAACTCCCGGCTGCGCGCGCTGGCCGCCGAGCGGTGCGAGCGGGCGGGCATCCGGCTGCGGGTGCCCCGGCCCGGCCTGTGCACCGACAACGGCGCGATGGTCGCGGCGCTCGGCGCGGAGATGGTGGCGCGGAACCGGCCCGCGTCGGACTGGGACCTGTCGGCGGACTCCTCGCTGCCGGTGACCGAGACGCACGTACCGGGTCAGGGCCACGCGCACGGCCACGACCATGTGCACGAGGTCAGCAAGGACAACCTCTACACATGACGGTCGCGCTGATGTGGGAGGCCAAGGCCGCGCCCGGACGGGGCGCGGAGCTGCTGGCGTGGGCCCGGTCGTGTTCGCTCGACCCGGCCCCGGAGCGCCGCGAGACGCTCACCGCGCCGGGCGGCCGGGTGCTGGTGATGACCTGGTGGGACGCCCCGTACGACGCGGAACTGCCCGAGATCCCGGCCCCGGCGGGCGAGTTGGTGGCCCGCCCGGTGCACCGCTGGCGGTTCGAGACGGCGGAGTAGCGGCCGGGCCCGCCCGATCGGCCCGGCCCGCGCGGTCACGTCACGTCACGTCACGGAAAGCGGACGGTGACGGTGAGGCCGCCCGGCTGCCCGGTCCGGGAAAAGTTCCGGGAAAGGTCGCGGCGTGTGTCGATCCGGGCCCCGCCCGTTCGACGCAAGGGTGAGAGGCGGGGAACATCCCGCACACCGGCACACCCGCACACCGAGGAGTCACCATGCCGCGCTATCTGACCACCATCCACCTGGACGAGAACAACGTTCCCTCCGAGGGCCCCAGCGCCGAACTGATGGACCGCATGGGCGAGCTCATCGAGGAGATGAACAAGGCCGGCGTCATGCTGGAGACCGCCGGGCTCACCCCGTCCGCGCAGGGCACCCGTGTCCTGTGGTCCGGCGGGAAGATCTCCGTCACCGACGGGCCCTTCACCGAGGCCAAGGAAGTCATCGGCGGCTACTCGATCCTCCAGGCCAAGAACCAGGCCGAGGCCGTCGAGTGGAGCAAGCGGTTCCTCCAGATCCACGAGGACACCTGGACGATCTCGGTCCAGGTGCGCGAGATCGGCGAGTAACCGCGGGGCCGCACGCCCGCCACCCCGCGCTGGCGTCCGTCCGCCCTCGGTGTTCTGATGGGTGGCCGTGACGGCAGACAGTGGCAGCGCGGGCGCGGTGGAAGCGGTATTCAGGATCGAGCAGGCGAGGATCATCGCTGCCGTCGCGCGCATCGTGCGGGACGTCGGCATCGCCGAGGAACTGGCGCAGGACGCCCTGGTCGCCGCGTTGGAACAGTGGCCGGAGTCGGGTGTCCCGGACAGACCGGGAGCCTGGCTCATGGCCACGGCCAAGCACCGTGCCATCGATCTCGTACGCCGCCGTGAGACGTACTCGCGCAAGCTCGCCGAGGTCGGCCGCACCCTGGAGGAGACGGCCCCGCCGCCCGAGCCCGCCGAGCCGGACGACATCGACGACGACCTGCTGCGGCTCGTCTTCGTCTCCTGCCACCCCGTGCTGTCCACCGAGGCGCGCGTCGCGCTCACCCTGCGGCTGCTCGGCGGACTCACCACCGACGAGATCGCCCGCGCCTATCTGGTGCCGGAGTCCACCGTCGCCCAGCGCATCGTGCGCGCCAAGCGCAGCCTCGCCAAGGCCGGGGTGCCCTTCGAGGTGCCGTACGGCGCGGAGCGCGACGCGCGCCTGGCGTCCGTGCTGGAGGTCATCTACCTCGTCTTCAACGAGGGCTACTCCGCGACCGCCGGGGACGACCTGCTGCGCCCCGGCCTCTGTGAGGACGCGCTGCGGCTCGCGCGCGTACTGAGCGGGCTGATGCCCGGCGAGCCCGAAGTGCACGCCCTGGCGGCCCTGCTGGAGTTCCAGGCGTCCCGTACGGCCACCCGTACCGGACCCGACGGCGCGCCCGTCCTGCTCGCCGACCAGGACCGCTCGCGCTGGGACCGGCGGCTGATCCGCCGCGGCGCCGAGGCCCTGACCCGGGCGAGCGCGGTGGACGGGGCCCCCGGCCCGTACGCCCTCCAGGCCGCGATCGCCGCGTGCCACGCGCGGGCGGTGACGTACGAGTCCACGGACTGGGCCGCGATCGCCGCGCTGTACGGGCGTCTCGCCGCGCTCAACCCGTCGCCCGTCGTGGAGCTGAACCGCGCGGTGGCCGTCTCGATGGCCGACGGGCCCGAGGCCGGCCTGGCGCTGGTCGACGCGCTGGCGGCGGAGCCCGCGCTCAAGGGCTACCACCTGCTGCCGAGCGTGCGCGGGGATCTGCTGGCCAGGCTGGGCCGCACGGAGGAGGCGCGGGCGGAGTTCGTACGGGCGGCCGGACTGACCCGCAACGAACGGGAACGCGCGCTGCTGGAGGAGCGGGCGGCCCGGACCCGGTGAGCCCGCGGCCCCCGGACCCGGTGAGCGCGCTGCCGCGACCGTGGAGGCGGGGGCTCACTCCTCGGGCAGCGCCCGGCCCGTCTCCAGCAGCGTCTTGAGGCTCGACAGCAGCGCCGGCCAGCCCTCCCTGACGCTCGACAGGATGGTGGAGCCCGGCTGGAAGCCGTCGTGGATCACGGTCAGCTTGACCGTCGACCCCACCGGCTCGATCTCGAAGGTCACCGTCGACCGCCCCTCGGCCGCCGCCCTGACGCGGTACTCCTCGCCGAGGCCGGTCGCCTCGGCGAACTCCGGCGTCATGGTGTGCCAGGTGTAGGCCAGCCTGCGGTACGGCTCCGACTCCACCACGATCTGCCCGGGGTCGGTGATCTTGACGCCGAACTGCTCCCAGGACATCTCCGACCCGGCCCGCCAGTCCGACTCGAAGGTCACTCCCCAGTAGCGCCGGGTGAACGCCGGGTCGGTCAGCGCCCGCCACAGCTTCTCGGGGGTGGTGTTGATGTGGATGACGTACACGAACGCGGTGTCGTTGTCCTTCGTGGTCATGGTGCTGTCCTCCAGTGCCGTCTTGAGGTCCGCGAGGGCGCTCGCCCGCCCCCGGTCGTACTTGTCCATCCAGCGGTCGGCGATGGCGTTGATCGGTACGGCGTTGAGGTAGTGCAGCTTCTCCCTGCCGCGCCGGACCGTCGTGACGAGATGCGCCGCCTCCAGCACCGCCAGGTGCTTGCTGACCGACTGCCTGGCCATGTCCAGCCCGGCGCACAGCTCCCGCAGACTCTGCCCGTCGCGGGCGTCGAGACTGTCGAGCAGCCGGCGCCGGCCCGGGTCGGCCAGCGCTCTGAAGACTTCGTCCATCACCCGTCACCTTCAATATGCAGCCATCCGGCTGCCTATAATTTAGGCAGCCGGATGGCTGCATGTCAATCGACGCCAGCAGGGGGCAGGGCAGGACGGGACGGGGCGGGACCGGGCAATAAGCTCGCCGTATGTCTCGCCGCACCCCCGCGCTGCCGCCGCCCCCGCCGCCCGTACACATACGCACCTGGCCCGACGACCAGGCGATGCTCGCCGACCGCGCGGGCATCCTCGGCTGGCTCGTCGGGCGGAGCATGGGGTTCGCACGGCTCGCGCAGTTCCTGCTGCTCGTCGCCGGGGTGCAGTTCGGCTGGCTGATGGTGGGCGGGGCGCTGAAGGCACTGGACGATGAGGCCGTCGATCCGCTCGGCGTGATCATGGGCGGGCTCCTTGCGGCGTTCGGTCTCGGTGCCATGACCGCCGCCGGGATCGTCCTCGGCCTGCTGCTGCGCCGGGACCACGCGATGCGCGGGCTGACGCGGCAGTGGGCGGCGCTGGCGAGCGACCCGGTGCGCGACGCGCGCCTGCGGCTGCCTGGCGTGAGCCTGTGCTGGCTGCTCACCTCGTTCCTGACCGGGGCGTTCGGTCTGTGGCTGTCCCTGGACACGCCCGCGAGCGCGCGCCGGGGCCAGGACACGTACGCGGAGGTCGTGTACCTGATGGGCGCGGGCACCCTCTTCTGGATCGCCGGGCTGATCGGCGTCACCAAGGCCGTCACGCACTACCGGTGGGCCGTCCGGCTGGTCACGGCCAGGGCGACTCCCGCCGGGTGACCGTGCCGGGCGCGTACCGAGCTCCGTACCCCCAACGGGCTCAAGCGGTGCTCACCGCTGAAACCGCGAAAATCGTGGTATTCCGGGGGCGCGAGTGGCGCGTGTTGTCCGGATACGTCCCGAAGTCCGCACCCGCTCCCTGAGGCCGTTCCTACGCCTCCCGTTCTATCCTGGGTGGAACGCATGCGCCATTTCATGGGGTGAAGGGGCGGCGGATGAACTGGCTGTGGTGGATATTCGTCTTCTTCATGGTCGGTGGCTTCAGCTGGGTCGCCGATACGGGCCGGAGCGCGCTGCGCACCCGGCACGAGCGAAGAGTGGAGCGTCTCAAGCTCGTCGAGGGCGGCCGGCTCGCCCTGGAGGAGTCACACAAACCGCCGGAGCCCGTCTGCGGGTGCACGCACCATCTCGCCAAGCACGACAGGCAGGGCAAGTGCCACGAGCGCGTGGAAGTGGCGACGGCCTGGGACGAGAACAGGAAACCGAAGCGGTACGAGCCGGCGCAGTGCAACTGCCAGCAGTACATCGGCCCGCAGCCGCTCTCGCGGATCTACGCGGACGACATCACCGACCTGGACACGGCGATCCTGGACGCCCAGCTCAAGGCCACCGAGCCGAAGAAGCCGGCGGAGTCGGAGAAGACAGAACCGAGTAAGTCCCCGGAACCGAGTAAGCCGCCGGAACTGAAAAAACCGTCCAACGGGCCGACCGAGTCCACGGAGCCGAAGTCCGGCGGGCCCCGGATGGAGAAGGACGGGGACTGACACCGGCCGCCGCAGGGGTGTGGCGTCGGGGCGCTCTCAGTCGGCCGGGTCCGGGTCCGGCGCGCCGCTGACCGCCCCGAACAGCACCACGGGCTCCTCCGCGTCCGGCTGCCCCACCCCGACCGCGACCAGACGTCCGCCCACCCGCCATGTCTCCAGGTCGCCGAAGTAGCCCAGTTCGCACAGGGACGCGTAGAACGGCGGCACCGGCTCCCCGGCCAGATGACGGTCGGCGTACACCGACAGCCCGACGGTCCGGTGCGCGCCCCACCGGGCGTCGAGGGCGTGGACGACGCCCCACAGTTCGGTCTCGTACGCGTCGAGGACGGTGTCGTGGACCTCGAAGTCCTCGTCCTCGTAGAAATCCGCGCTGACCCGCAGCGCCACGATCGCGAAATCCGCCCCCGACCCGGACCTGCCCGGGTCCACGCCGTCCGGCCAGGGCGGGGCGTACGGGGCGGTGGCGAGGCGCTCGACGGCGGCGGTCCGCGCGTCGACCGCCGCCTTGAAGGCGAGCGCGTCGCGTGCCGCCGCGTCCGGAGCCCCGCCGGTCACAGCTTCGGCCGGTCCGCGGGGGTGGCCAGTGGTGCCAGCGCCCCCGCGTCGGCCAGCGTCTTGTGCGCGGCGAGCACCGCGTCCGTGGTGGTGCCCACATTCAGTACGACTCCGCCCGGCCCGGCCTTCAGGCGTGGCGCGGCGAAGTCCGCGGGCACCCGCGCGGCCCGGTTCGCCGACAGGAAGACGGACCAGCCGGCGCGCGGGTGCGAGGCCCGCAGACCGTAGGCGGACCTCAGGGCGCCGAACAGCTCACGGTCGTGGGCGCCGCCGGTGTCCGCGTCCCAGACCCCGGCCACGGCGGCCAGCGCCTCCGGGAGCCGGTCCGCGAGGGGCGCGGCGGCGTCCGGCGAGCCGGGGAAGAGCAGCAGTGTCGCGCCGAACGGTGTGTACCCGTCCGTACCGCCCGCCCCCACCCTGAGCTGCGCGTATCCGCCGTCCTGCCGCCTGGCCACGACGACGGCCGTGCGGCCGACGACGTCCGCGTCGTCCTGCGGGTTCGCCGCGTCCACCGCCGCCGCGAAGGCGCCGATGTCCCGTGGCACGGCCTCGCCCGGCGCGGCGCCGTCGGTGTCCCACCGCCAGTCCGCCAGGTCACCGGCCGACAGCTCGGTCAGCCGCCCCAGCAGGTCCAGCCAGCGGCCGGCCAGCTCCTCGCAGGACTCGGGCCTGGGGCCCCAGGACGCCTTCACGATGGTTTCGCTCGCCATGCCCGTCACTCCCGAGACTCCGATGGTGCTTCCGGCTGTCGCCGCTCGCCGCTGCCCGCCGCCGCGCACGTGCCGCTACGGTTTCCACGGCGTGTGTACGACATCCACGTCCACCCCAGCATCGTCGAACGCCTTCTGCGCTGCGTCGGCGGCCTGCTTGTTGGAGAAGTTCCACTCGACCGGCTTGCCGTTCGCCACCCGCACCTGGCGCCGCGCCTGTTCGACCCACTTGGTGGCCTGTGCGGGTTCCAGGGTGCCATCCGGACGGACCTTGCCCCCGTACCCGAACTTCGCCTCCTTGTACTTCTGCCCGGCGGAGTCCCAGCCGTCGAAGTCGACGTCGCGGCCGGTGTCCGGGTCCTTCACCCCGTACTCCTTGCCGCGCTTCACCCCGGAGACCTGCTCCTGGAACCGCATCCAGCGCTCCATCGCGGGGCCGTACGCGACCGACTTCTTCGTCTTCCACTTGCCGTCGCCGAGATCCTTCGAGCCCTTGCGCGGATTCTTCAGATCGCCGTACCAGGACGGCTTCTTCCACTTGGCGACCGCCTTCTGGCCGGCTTCGCGCTTGGCCGCCTGCGCGTCGGCGGCGTCCTTCTTCGCCTGCTCGGCGGCGTCGATCTCCTCCTGGCTCGCGCCGTCGCACTTCTTCTCGAACGGCAGGAGTACGGGGACGCCGCCCGCCCGGTAGACCGCCACGGTCCGCCCGGCCGCGTTGACGCCGCCGCCGAGCGAGGGCCGCTGGGCGGCCGGTCCGCCGGAGCCGCCCGTACCGCCGGGGAGGCCGCCGATCGGGCCGGAGCTGATCACACAGCCCTTCTCCGCCAGCTCCTTCTCGGCGTCGTCGGCGTGCTTCCGCGCCTCCTTCGCCGCCTCGTCGGCGGCCTTGACGTCGCCCTTCGCCGCGGCCTTGCGGGCGCGGTCGGCGGCCTCGCGGGCCTTGTCGGCCGCCTTGCCGAGTTTCCCGAGCTTGCCCAGCTTCCCGGCCTTGCCGAGTTTCCCGCCGACCTTCGCCGCGTTGTAGCCGGGGATGAAGATCGATCCGACGTTCCACACGACGTCGGTGACCGCCCGGGTCTTCTCCCCGTTGTTCCAGCGGTCGCGGACCTCGTCGCCGACGAACATGTCGTCGCCGGCCGTGATCACCGTGTTGACGGACGCGCCGCCCCAGTCGGTCAGGGCGTCGAGGTAGTCCCCCTTCGCCCACTTGTCACCGGCGTCCTTGGAGTCCTCGGACCACTTGTCGCCCAGGCCGCTGCCGTACTCCTTGAGGCCGTCCCAGGTGCCGCCCGGGTCGGTGACGAGGTCCCAGACGCCGGTGACGTCGCCCCAGACGCCGTCCACGAAGAGGCCCTTGACGACCTGGCCGCCGCGGTCGGCCGCGCAGGAGAAGAAGCTCCAGCCCCCGCAGTCCTCGGCCTTCTCCCCGCCGTCGCCGTCGTTGCCGGCCGCGGCCTCGTCGCCCTCCCAGCCGGGCTCGTCCGCCGCGGCCTCGTTGCGGTCCTCGTCGGTCTCGACGCCGACGGGGACGGTGCCGCCGTTGTCGTTCCGCGAATCGCCGGGGTCCCCGGGATCGCCGGGGCCGGCCGGGTCGCCGTCGGCGCCGTCCCGGCCGTCGCCCGCATCGGCGGAGTCGCCGCCGCCGGCCGGGCACGCCGCGCCCGTGATCGAACAGACCGCGGACCGGAGGCCGTTGGACATCTGCCCGCCGACACCGCTCGCCGTGAGCCCGACGATGATCGCGGCGACGAGGACGAACAGCCCGAGGTATTCGAGCGCCGTCTGGCCCCCGTCGCTCCGCCACCTGATGAACCGGGCGAACGAGAACGGCCGGTGCTCCGCACGCCGTTCGGGGGCGAGCCGCAGCCACTCCCGGCTGCCGGGGTGCCACAGGAAGACCAGGATCAGCACCGGCAGCACGAGTTGGGTGAAGCCCTGGAAGGAGCCCTCGGTGATGTTGGAGACGCCGCCCAGAACCAGCCACGCCTGTACGGCGATCAGGGCCCGCCACTCCCACGCGCCGCCGGTCCACAGCCGCCGGGACAGCAGCCATCCCGCGGTGCCGGGCGCCGCCGCCCACACGGTCAGACCGATGAGTTCGGCGTCCACCGCGTCCGCCGCGGCGGCCGACAGGAGCAGGCCGATTCCGCCCAGCACGGTGAAGCCGAAGAGCGCGTGGACCAACCACCGTGCGACATGCAGCAGTTGAGGCATGTCGCGCCGCCCGGCGGGATCGGGTGGCGTCCACGCGCCGTCGTACGCCGGTGTTCCCCCGTAAGAAGCCATTTCTCGCCCCAACCACCCTCGCGATACGCGGCGTTCCGGCGGCACACGTCAAACCGCCCCGACAGCGGAGCTTATGGCTGGAACACGTCAAAAGGCAGGGGTCCAGAGCCCAATAACGTCTCAAATACGCGCCGGCGCAAGGCGATTCGCGAGCAATTGGCCGGGATCGGGGTGGCTCAGGCAGGCCGGCCGAGCAGCATCGTGGGCGCGCCCGCGACCCGGGTCAGGAAGACCGTGGCCGATTCCCGCCCCTGGAGCTTCATCCTCCGCCGCAGCTCCTCCGGTTCGACCGGCGAGCCGCGCTTCTTGACCGTCAGGATGCCGACGCCGCGCTCGCGGAGCAGGGCCTTGAGGCGTTTGAGGTTGAACGGCAGCTCGTCGGTGATCTCGTACGCCGTGGCGTACGGCGTGGGGCGTCGTTCGTCCGCCGTGATGTACGCGATCGTCTCGTCGATCAGCCCGCCGTCCAGCTCGTCGGCGACCTCGGCGACCAGATGGGCGCGGATGACGGCGCCGTCGGGCTCGTACAGATAGCGCCCGACCTCTCTGACCGGCGGGTCCGGCAGGCCGCGGCCGGTCAGGGTGAGGCCGGCCGGGAGCAGGGTGGCGCGCCGGGCACCGGGCGTGATCGCACCCGGCCGGGACTCGGGCCCGGATCCCGGACCCGCTCCCTGCCCCGTCGCGTGGTGCCAGAGCACCGCCTCCTTCACGTCACCGCCGTCGGAGATCCACTCGGCCTCGAAGTCGTCGGGGACCAGCTCGTGCGGGATGCCGGGCGCGATCTTGATGCCGCCGGCGCCGACCGCGCGTACCGCATCGACCGCCCAGGACAACGGCGGCGAGTACGCCTCGGGATCGAAGATCCGCCCCCGGCCGCCACGTCTGGCCGGGTCGATGAAGAGGGCGTCGGGGGGCGGTGCGGCGGCCAGGTCGTACGTCATGACGTCCGCGCGCACGACCGTCGCCGGCGGGGCGTCCGGCGCCAGCGTACGGACGTTGAGCGCGGCGATCTCGCAGGTCACGGGGTCGCGGTCGACCGCCGTCACGGCGAACCCGGCGCGAGCCAGCTCGATCGCGTCGCCACCGACGCCGCAGCACAGGTCGGTGATCCGCGCGGGGCCGCCGGCCCGGAGGCCGATGTCCCGGAAGCGGCCCGCCCGGTGGGCGGCGACCGAGGTGCGGGTGGCCTGTTCCACGCCGTGCGGCGTGAAGTACATGCGGTACGCGTCCCGTTCGCCGAACTTCGCGACCGCCCGCTGCCGCAGCCGGGCCTGCGCGAGGGCGGCCGAGACCAGTTCGGCGGGGTGGTCGCGGCGCAGCCGGGTCGCCAGGGCCAGCTCCTGCGCCGGGTCGTGGTCGCGGAGGGCGGCGAGCAGGGCCTGGCCCTCGTCGGAGAGCAGCGGCGCGAGCGACGGCGGCGGCGGGGACGGCGGCGGTGCGGGGGAGGGGGTGCGGTCGGTCACCGGGCCATTGTGGGCCAGCCGGGGGACCGCCGGCGCTCCCCGGCGGTGTCGGCCGGGCGCGTGGGCCGCGCGCTGACAGGATGCGGCGCCATGCAACTAGTAAGACAAAACGAAGAAAAGGCCGCAGGGTGGCAGAAAAGTCACCCTGGCGTACGGACGCGCGCGGTCGTCGCCGTACTCCTGATCGCCGCACTCGGCTCCGCCTGTGCGGGGGAGCCTGGCGACCGGGGCGGCGGAGGCCGCAGCGGCGACGGCGGTGGCGGTGGCGGCGGACCCGTCGAGACCGCCTCCGAGAGACCGGGCGGCCGGGCGGGCCCCGACGCCGTGCGGAAAGCGGACGCCGCGAAGAAGGCCGAAGCCCTGAAGAAGGCCGACGCCCTGGAAAAGGCGGACGCGAAGAAGGCCGAGGCCGCCGTCGCCAAGGCCCAGGCGCGCCGCGCCGTGGCCGCGAAGAAGTGGAAACTCGCCAAGACCCCGCTCGCCGCGCCCCCGCCGCCCGCGGTGAAGCCGAGGGTCACCACGCGCAAGGGCTTCGAGGTCACGGGCGGCGCGACCCTCCCGCCGGTCTTCACCAGAGTCCCGACGAAGGAGAAGGTCGTCTTCCTGACGATCGACGACGGCGCCGAGAAGGACCCCGAACTGCTGCACATGATGACCGAGTTGAAGATCCCGTACAGCGCCTTCCTCAGTGACTACGTCATCCGCGACGACTACGCCTACTTCAAGAAGATGCAGGCCCGCGGTGTCTCCCTGCACAACCACACCCTCACCCACCCCTACCTCCCCGGACTCTCCTACGAGAAGCAGAAGCGGGAGATCTGCGGCCAGCAGGAGAAGATCGAGAAGCGGTACGGCAAGCGGCCCGAACTCTTCCGCCCGCCGTACGGCAACTACAACGCCGCCACCCTCCGCGCCGCCAAGTCCTGCGGCGTCAAGGCGGTGCCGCTCTGGTCGTCCGAGGCGTTCCCCGACCACATGGAGTGGCGCGAGTGGGACCGGGACCTGCACCCCGGCGACATCGTCCTCACGCATTTCCGCGGGAAGCAGGAGTGGAAGGGCTCGATGCCCGACATGATCCGGCACGTCATGAAGAAGATCACGGACAAGGGTTACGCGGTGGCGAAGCTGGAGGACTACGTCTAGGGAAGCGGGCGGGCGCGTCCGGAGGGGGGTCGTCCGAACGCACTGCCGCCGGGCCTCGACTGGCACTCAGCTTGACCGAGTGCTAATCGCGGTCATAGTGTCATGTCTGGCACTCCCCACTGGAGAGTGCCAATGCGTGACAGGACAGGTCCGGCACCCGCGACGACGGATCGTGCCCGGTCACGCCACCCAGACAGTTAACCCCGTGAGATCTCCGAAGGGGGAGGTCGGATCGTGACGACCGCCAGCACCAAGGTTGCCATCAAGCCGCTCGAGGACCGCATTGTGGTCCAGCCGCTCGACGCAGAGCAGACCACGGCCTCTGGCCTGGTTATTCCGGACACTGCCAAGGAGAAGCCCCAGGAGGGCGTCGTCCTGGCCGTCGGTCCGGGTCGCTTCGAGAACGGCGAGCGTCTTCCGCTCGACGTTTCCGTCGGCGACGTCGTTCTGTACAGCAAGTACGGCGGTACTGAGGTGAAGTACAGCGGCGAGGAGTACCTCGTCCTCTCGGCTCGCGACGTGCTCGCGATCATCGAGAAGTAATCCTCACAGTCCCGCTGTGAAACTGCGCCCCTGGCCCCCGCATCGCCGGGCGGTCCGGGGCGTAGTTCGTTGTTCGTTCGAGAGGACAAGAGAAAGCTCCCATGGCGAAGATCCTGAAGTTCGACGAGGACGCCCGTCGCGCCCTTGAGCGCGGCGTCAACAAGCTTGCCGACACGGTGAAGGTGACGATCGGCCCCAAGGGCCGCAACGTCGTCATCGACAAGAAGTTCGGCGCCCCCACCATCACCAACGACGGCGTCACGATCGCCCGCGAGGTCGAGCTCGACGACCCGTACGAGAACCTCGGCGCCCAGCTCGTGAAGGAGGTGGCGACCAAGACCAACGACATCGCGGGTGACGGCACCACCACCGCCACCGTGCTGGCCCAGGCGCTGGTCCGCGAGGGCCTGCGCAACGTCGCCGCCGGCGCCTCCCCGGCCGCCCTGAAGAAGGGCATCGACGCCGCCGTCGCCGCCGTCTCCAAGGAGCTCCTGGACACGGCCCGCCCGATCGACGACAAGTCCGACATCGCCGCCGTCGCCGGGCTCTCCGCCCAGGACTCGCAGGTCGGCGAGCTTATCGCCGAGGCGATGGACAAGGTCGGCAAGGACGGTGTCATCACCGTCGAGGAGTCCAACACCTTCGGCCTGGAGCTGGAGTTCACCGAGGGCATGGCCTTCGACAAGGGCTACCTCTCGCCGTACATGGTGACCGACCAGGAGCGTATGGAGGCCGTCCTCGACGACCCGTACATCCTGATCAACCAGGGCAAGATCGGCTCCATCCAGGACCTGCTCCCGCTGCTGGAGAAGGTCATCCAGGCGGGCGGCTCCCGGCCGCTGCTGATCATCGCCGAGGACGTCGAGGGCGAGGCGCTCTCCACCCTCGTCGTCAACAAGATCCGTGGCACGTTCAACGCCGTCGCGGTCAAGGCCCCCGGCTTCGGTGACCGCCGCAAGGCCATGCTCGGCGACATCGCCACCCTCACGGGCGCGACCGTCATCGCCGAGGAGGTCGGCCTCAAGCTCGACCAGGCCGGTCTCGACGTACTGGGCACCGCCCGCCGCGTCACCGTCTCCAAGGACGACACGACCATCGTCGACGGCGGTGGCGACAGCACCGAGGTCGCCGGCCGCGTCAACCAGATCAAGGCCGAGATCGAGTCCACGGACTCCGACTGGGACCGCGAGAAGCTCCAGGAGCGCCTCGCGAAGCTGGCCGGCGGCGTGTGCGTGATCAAGGTCGGCGCCGCCACCGAGGTGGAGCTCAAGGAGAAGAAGCACCGTCTGGAGGACGCCATCTCCGCGACCCGCGCCGCGGTCGAGGAGGGCATCGTCTCCGGTGGTGGCTCCGCCCTGGTGCACGCCGCCAAGGTGCTGGAGGACGGCCTGGGCAAGACGGGCGACGAGGCCACCGGTGTCGCGGTCGTCCGCCGCGCCGTGGTCGAGCCGCTGCGCTGGATCGCCGAGAACGCCGGCCTGGAGGGCTACGTCATCACGGCGAAGGTCGCCGAGCTGGACAAGGGCCACGGCTTCAACGCCTCCACCGGCGACTACGTCGACCTGGTGAAGGCCGGCGTCATCGACCCGGTCAAGGTCACCCGCTCCGCGCTGGAGAACGCCGCTTCCATCGCCGCGCTGCTCCTCACGACCGAGACCCTGGTCGTCGAGAAGCCCGCCGAGGAAGAGGCCGACGCCGGTCACGGCGGCCACGGCCACAGCCACTGACCTTCACCGGTCACCGGCACGCGGTACGCGACCGAGGCCCGGCGCCCCTTCGGGGGAGCCGGGCCTCGGCGCGTTCCGCCGTACGTACCGCGCGTCAGGCCGAGTGCGGCAGCGACGACGGGTGTACGGGATCCTCGAACGGCAGCCCCTTCGTGTACCGCTCCACCTCGTCCAGCGCCTGATCCGTCATCCGGTGGATCTCACCGCCCAGCGAGCCCGCGACATGCGGCGTCAGCAGCACGTTCGGCAGGTCGTACAACGGCGAGGCGGGGAGCGGCGGTTCGGGGTCCGTCACATCCAGCACCGCGTTCAGCCGGCCGGAGACCAGATGCGGCAGCAGCGCGTCCTCGTCGACCAGCGAGCCGCGCGCGGTGTTGATCAGCGTCGCCCCGTCCGGCATCGCGGCGAGCTGGGCGGCGCCGATCATACGGCGGGTCGCGGGGACCTGCGGCGCGTGGACCGACACCACGTGGGCGCGCGCGCACAGCTCGATCAGCGGCACCGGTTCGACGCCGAGCGCCGCCGCCTCGCCGGCGGACACGTACGGGTCGTACAGCAGGACGTCGAAGTCGAACGGCCGCAGCAGTTCGATCACCCGGCGGCCGATCCGGGACGCGCCGACGACGCCGACCGTACGGCGGTAGTTGCCCACCCCGGCCAGTTCCCCGTGCCAGTCGTGCGGACCGCGCACCTCCCGGTAGCGGTGCGCCGAACCGAGGACCCGCTTGCCCGCGAAGAGGATCGCGGCCAGCGTGTACTCCGCGACGGGATGGGCGTTGGCCGCCGCCGCCGAGGCGACCGTGATGCCCCGCTCCCAACAGGCGTCTGTGACATGGTGCTTGACGGTGCCCGCGGCGTGCACGACCGCCCGCAGCCGGGGGGCGGCCGCCAGCACCTCCGCGGTGATCGGGGGCGCGCCCCAGCAGGTGATCAGCAGTTCGGCGTCCGCGAGCGCGGCTGCGACGGCGGGGTCGAGCCCGGGACCGGTCAGCGTGTGCGCGACGAGCCGCGGATCGGTCCGTACGAGAGCGGTCAGCCGGTCGAGACGAGCGGGGGAGAACAGCTGTTCCGCGATGCCCGGACTCATCGAGAGCAGCGCGGACGGCCGGTTGTCGGTGGCGTCGTGCATGGTGGAAGTCGGTCTCCTCTGTGGGTCGTCCGCCGTGGGTCGTCCGCGTACGTCGAGCGCGCCCCCGCCGGTTACTGCGGGCCGTACTTCCGTCCCGTCTTCGACGTGAGCCCGCCGAGCAGCCCGCGCGGCGTGAGCTTCACCGCGCCCATCAGCGCCTTGTAGCGCGGATCGGGCACCGACACGGTCTTGCCGCGCGCCAGGTCGGCCAGCGCCGCCGTCACCAGCTTGTCCGCGTCCAGCCACATCCAGTTGGGGATGTTGTCCGTCCCCATCCCGGCCCGGTCGTGGAACTCGGTCCGGGTGAAGCCGGGGCAGAGCGCCATCAGCCGCACCCCGGTCCCGGTCAGATCCCGGGCGGCCCCCTGGGTGAACTGCACGACCCACGCCTTCGACGCGCCGTACGTCCCGCGCGGAACGAACGCCGCCACCGACGACACGTTCACCACACCTCCACGCCCGCGCTCCCTCATTCCGGCGACGGCGGCCGACGTCAGCCGCAGCACCGCCTCGCAGTGCACCTTCAGCATGGTCAGCTCGTCGGCCATCGAGACGTCGAGGAACCGGCCCTTGTTCCCGAACCCCGCGTTGTTGACCAGCAGATCGATGGGGTGCTTGCGGTCGTCGAGACGCTTCTCGACCGCCTCGATGCCCTCGTCCGTCGCGAGGTCGGCGGTCAGCACCTCCGCCTCGATGCCGTGCAGATCGTGGAGTTCGGTGGCCTGGCGCCGCAGGCGCTCGGTGTCGCGGGCGACAAGCACCAGGTTGTGGCCGCTTCCCACCCCGCCGGACTGGGAGGTACCGCCCGCGGCGAGCCGCCGGGCGAAGGCGGCGCCGATCCCCGCTGTCGCGCCCGTAATCAAAGCAGTCGTCATAGGGCGCACGTTAGACGGTCGCACGACCGGTGCGAGCGACCGTCCGACCGTCGGAAGCACGTACCGAATCGGAAGCACGTACCGAACCCCGCCGCGGGCACACGTCAGTTGTGCGGTACGCGCCCGGACGGCGCTATGTGTCGGAGACGGCCTGGAGAACGTCGGCGGTGTCCGCGCCGGCCCGGCCGTCGCCGTACTTGGCCACGTACTCCCGCGCGATCCTCAACCCCTCGGCGTGCAGGGCCTCTCCGGCGGCCAGCACCCGTGGCAGCAGTTCGCGCTCGGTGGTCACCGCCCGGAAGGCGAGCGCCACCGTCACGTCGTGGTCCGGCCGGTGCACGATCTCGATCGCGTCGCCCGCGCGGATCTCGCCGGGCACGACGACCCGGAAGTACGCGCCGGTGACGCCCTGCCGGGTGAACCGCCTGACCCAGCCCTTCTCGCCGAGGAAGCCCGCGAACGTACGGCACGGGATCCGGCCGCTGGTCGCCTCCAGTACCAGATCCGGGCCGATCCGCCAACGCTCCCCGATCTTCGTCCCGTTCAGATCGGCCCCGGACGTCGTGAGGTTCTCGCCGAAACCCCCGTTGGCCAGCGGACGCCCCAACTCCCGCTCCCAGAAGTCGAGATCCTCCCGCGCGTACGCGTAGACCGCCTGGTCGCTGCCGCCGTGATGGCGCAGATCGCATACGGCGTCGCCCACGACACCGCTGCCGCCGACGCCCTTGAGGCCGGGATCGCGCACCGCGACCGGGCCGTCCACCGGACGCTTGTCCATACCGGTCGCGCCGCCGGGCGCGTCCGTGTACCCGACGGCCCGGGGCCGCCCCACATTCACGGTCAGAACCTTCATGACCGGCACGCTAACTCCCCGGCCCCGCGTCGTGCCTCTCAAATGCTCCGCCCCTCATTTCTCGATGCCTCCAAGTTTCCCTTATGTTTGAGGGGTGATCGAAGCCCGTCACCTCCGTGTCCTGCGCGCCGTCGCCGCCACCGGCTCCTTCTCCGCCGCCGCGCGCGAGCTGGGGTGCACCCAGCCGGCCGTCAGCCAGCAGATGAAGGTCCTCGAAGCGTCGGTCGGCACGACCCTGCTGATCAGAACCGGCCGCGCGATGCGCCTCACCCAGGCCGGGGAGGCGCTGGTACGTCACGCGACGGGCATCCTGTCGGGGCTCACGGCCGCCGAGGAGGAGGTCGCGGCCATCGCGGGCCTGCGCGCCGGGCGGGTCCGGCTGGTCTCGTTCCCCAGCGGCAGCTCCACCCTGGTCCCCACCGCACTGGCCGCCCTGCGCGCCGCCCATCCGGGCACCCGCGTCTCGCTCGTCGACGCCGAACCGCCCCGCTCCGTCGAGATGCTGCGCGACGGCGACTGCGATCTGGCGTTGGCCTTCCGTTACGACTCCACCGGCGGCGCCGAGGAGTGGGACGATCTGGTCGTACGGCCGCTGCTCACCGACCGGCTGGTGGGGCTGCTCCCCGAGGGCCACCGGCTGGCCGGGGCCGGGACCGTCGCGATCGGGGACCTCGCCGACGAGGCCTGGATCGCGGGCTGCCCGCGCTGCCGCCACCAACTGGTGGACGCCTGCGAGAGGGCGGGGTTCACGCCCCGTATCGATTTCGCGACGGACGACTATCCCGCTGTGATCGGCCTTGTCGGGGCGGGGCTCGGGGTCGCCTTCCTGCCGGAGCTGGCCCTGGAGTCGGTGCTGCCGAAGAGCGCCCGTACCGTCACCGTCGAGCCCGCCGTCCGGCGGGAGATCGTCGCGCTCACCCTGCCCGATCTGGCGCGGGTCCCCGCGGTGGCGGCGACGCTGGACCAACTGGAACGGGCCGCCTCGCGCTGACGCGGTTCCTCCGGGCGGAGCCCCTTGCCGAGGTCCCTCCGAGGTTCCGTCAGGGTCCTGACGGGGTCCCGCCGGGAGTGCAGGAACGTTTCTGCATCGCTTTGTCGCGGGTCAGGCGCGGTCCGACCCGTTCGCCCCCGAGGTCGAGATCAGCCGGGTGCGGGCGCGTCCCATCAGTTCCTCGCGTTCGTCCTCCGTGAGCCCGCCCCACACGCCGTACGGCTCCCGCACCGCCATCGCGTGCGCCGCGCACTGCGCGCGTACCGGGCATCTCATGCAGACCTCCTTGGCCGATGTCTCGCGGGCGCTGCGTGCCGCGCCCCGTTCTCCCTCCGGGTGAAAGAACAGCGAACTGTCGACGCCGCGACAGGCCGCGAGGAGCTGCCAGTCCCACAGATCTGCGTTCGGTCCGGGAAGGCGTGAGAAATCTGCCATTGCTCATGTCCCCTTGAATCCGTGGAGGCGGATACGGGCCGTGAGGCCCTGTCTTCCTGGTCGGGCGCAGGGCCTCTGATGCGCCCTGGCGCGCCGGGTTACGAGCGCGGCGTGCTCACCACACCGTTCTCACGACCGTACATCTGCTGTGTAAGTAGATGTAAATATGACTCATTGCGAATCTAGCCACAGACACCAAAAAAAGGGAAGAAATGACGCTAAATGGGGCATAGCTCAGAGTGATCGGGTGGTGACCTGCGAGGCTCTGCTCTGTGTGCGCGTCCTCACGTAGAGTGCCGAAGGCGATTCCGGACCCGTAACTCTTTCGAGTGACCGTCGTTGAGTGGTCGAGGCGGTTGAAGGAAGAGGCGATCGGGCACATGTCCGATGGCGTCAATCGCACAGGTGACCACATGTACTCAGCCTGGAGGCTCAACGTGACGCGCATCAGCTGCGGAGGGCGGCCATGACATCCGTCCTCGTCTGCGACGACTCCCCGCTTGCCCGAGAGGCGCTGCGCCGCGCGGTTGCGACCGTGCCCGGTGTCGAGCGCGTGACGACGGCGGCCAACGGTGAGGAAGTTCTCCGCCGGTGGGGCGCCGACCGCTCGGACCTGATCCTGATGGACGTGCGCATGCCCGGTCTGGGCGGCGTCGAGACCGTCCGCCGACTGCTGTCCGCCGATCCCGGCGCCCGGATCATCATGCTCACGGTCGCCGAGGACCTGGATGGTGTCGCCCTCGCGGTCGCCGCCGGTGCCCGCGGCTATCTGCACAAGGACGCGTCCCGCGCCGAGTTGCGCGCGACCGTCACCCAGGCGCTCGCCGATCCGACGTGGCGGCTCGCCCCGCGCCGGCTCAGGTCGGCCGAGATGGGCGCCGCGCCCACGCTCACGGCGCGTGAGATCCAGGTTCTCGAAGGCATGAGCCACGGCCGGTCCAACGCGGAGATCGGGCGCGAGCTCTTCCTCTCCGAGGACACGGTGAAGACGCACGCCCGCCGGCTGTTCAAAAAGCTCGGCGCCTCGGACCGCGCGCATGCCGTGGCTCTCGGATTCCGCTGGGGCCTGGTCCGCTAGGTCCTGTCTTCAAAGTCCCGCCTGGCCCGCGACGCCTGGCACGGCACCTCGCCGCGTTGTCGGACTCGGCCGAGTACGCCCGGTACGACCCGGTCCTCCGCCTTGCGATGCACCGCACCAGACGCCGCCGGCCCCGCCCTGCGGGCGGACGGCGCTACTTTGAAGACAGGCCCTGGCTCCGACGCCGGCCGGGGCCCGAGGTTGCCTGGTCGCAGCGGTACGGACAGCTCGTCCGGAGAGTCGCGGAACCCCGTCCGCCGTGCGGTGGGCGGGGCGGCGTAGAGGGTCATCGGTGCCCGTACGCCACAGTTTCCCGCCCGATGCCGCATCCTTGAGTTGTGGAGTTCCTCGGGGACGAGTCGGGCGAGCGGAAGGGGAGGGCGCAGGAGATGGGTTCCTCCGCACCTACTCATAACGCTTCGGTGCACAACTATGAACGCGGTGCCACGGATCCGCAGCGGCCGAGGCACCATGGTCCGATGCGCGATGACGAGACCACGGTGATCGGTGCGCTCGTTCACCGTGCCGTCGAGGGGGACGGGCGTGCCACGCACGATCTCCTGGCTCATGTGCATCCACTCGCGCTGCGCTACTGCCGCACCCGGCTGAACCGACTGCCCGGTGACGCACGGCACTTCACGGAGGACCTCGCGCAGGAGGTCTGTGTCGCCGTGCTGATGGCGCTGCCGCGCTACAAGGACACCGGAAGGCCCTTCGAGGCCTTCGTCTTCGCCATCGCCGCGCACAAGGTCGCCGATCTCCAGCGGGCCGCCATGCGGCACCCGGGGTCGACGGCGGTGCCCTCGGACGAGATGCCCGAGCGGCCCGACGACTCCCTCGGCCCGGAGGAGCGCGCGCTGCTCAGCAGCGACGCAGAGTGGGCCAAGAAGCTCCTCGCCAACCTCCCGGACAACCAGCGCGAGCTGCTCGTGCTGCGGGTCGCCGTGGGGCTGACCGCCGAGGAGACCGGCCAGATGCTGGGGATGTCGCCGGGCGCGGTACGGGTCGCACAGCACCGGGCGCTCAGCAGACTGCGCGCGCTGGCCGAGCAGTAGGGCGCGGCCCGCGGGGCCCGATCGCGGCGGTCGCGGGATCCGATCACGGCGGCCGGGGGAACTGATCATGGCGACCGTGGAATGAGACCCCCGTGGCGCCCGTTAGCATGGACATCCGCACCGATCAAGGCCATCTGGGGAAGGTGTCATGACTGCAAACGTCGACGGAGTGCCCGAGAAGTTCGCGACGCTCGGGCTGACATACGACGACGTGCTGCTGCTGCCGGGCGCCTCGGAGGTGCTGCCCAACCAGGTCGACACCGCGTCCCAGGTCTCCCGCAACGTACGCGTGAACATCCCGCTGCTCTCGGCCGCGATGGACAAGGTCACCGAGGCGCGCATGGCCATCGCGATGGCCCGCCAGGGCGGTGTCGGTGTGCTGCACCGCAACCTCTCCATCGCCGACCAGGCCAACCAGGTCGACCTCGTGAAGCGCTCCGAGTCCGGCATGGTCAGCGACCCGATCACGGTCCACCCGGACGCCACGCTCGGCGAGGCGGACCAGCTCTGCGCCAAGTTCCGCATCAGCGGCGTCCCGGTCACCGACCGCTCGGGCAAGCTCCTCGGCATCGTCACCAACCGTGACATGGCCTTCGAGTCGGACCGCTCGCGCCAGGTGCGCGAGGTCATGACGCCGATGCCGCTGGTCACCGGCAAGGTCGGCATCTCCGGCGTGGACGCCATGGAGCTGCTGCGCCGGCACAAGATCGAGAAGCTGCCGCTGGTCGACGACGCGGGCATCCTCAAGGGCCTCATCACCGTCAAGGACTTCGTCAAGGCGGAGAAGTACCCGAACGCCGCCAAGGACGCCGAGGGCAGGCTGCTCGTCGGCGCCGCCGTGGGCGCGAGCCAGGAGGCGCTGGACCGCGCCCAGGCGCTGGCCGAGGCCGGGGTCGACTTCCTCGTCGTCGACACCTCGCACGGCCACAACAGCAACGCGCTGAGCTGGATGTCCAAGATCAAGTCGAGCGTCGGCGTGGATGTCATCGGTGGCAACATCGCCACCAGTGACGGCGCCAAGGCGCTCATCGACGCCGGTGTCGACGGCGTCAAGGTGGGTGTCGGCCCCGGATCCATCTGCACCACGCGCGTGGTCGCCGGCATCGGTGTCCCGCAGGTCACGGCGATCTACGAGGCGGCGACCGTCTGTATCGGCGCCGGTGTCCCCGTCATCGGCGACGGCGGCCTCCAGTACTCGGGCGACATCGGCAAGGCGCTCGCCGCCGGCGCCAGCACCGTCATGCTCGGCAGCCTGCTCGCGGGGTGCGAGGAGTCGCCCGGCGAGCTGCAGTTCATCAACGGCAAGCAGTTCAAGTCCTACCGCGGCATGGGCTCGCTCGGCGCGATGCAGTCGCGTGGCCAGGCCCGCTCGTACTCCAAGGACCGCTACTTCCAGTCCGACGTCTCCTCGGACGACAAGCTCGTGCCCGAGGGCATCGAGGGCCAGGTGCCCTACCGGGGCCCGCTCGGCGCCGTACTGCACCAGCTCATCGGCGGGCTGCGGCAGACGATGGGCTATGTGGGCGCGGCCTCCATCGACGAGATGGAGCGCAAGGGGCGGTTCGTCCGGATCACGGCGGCCGGTCTCAAGGAGAGCCACCCGCACGACATCCAGATGACGGTCGAGGCACCGAACTACAACCAGCACTGAACCCCCTCCCCATGCCGCCGGTGGCCACTCACCGGCGGCATCGGTGTGTCGGGGATACTGGGACGGCTGACGCAAGAGGAAAGGCCCCACATCGTGACTGAGATCGAGATCGGCCGCGGCAAGCGCGGACGCCGCGCGTACGCCTTCGACGACATCGCCGTCGTCCCCAGCCGGCGCACCCGCGACCCGAAGGAGGTCTCGATCGCCTGGCAGATCGACGCCTACCGCTTCGAACTGCCGTTCCTGGCCGCCCCCATGGACTCCGTGGTCTCGCCGAGCACCGCGATCCGCATCGGTGAGCTCGGCGGTCTTGGTGTGCTCAACCTCGAAGGCCTGTGGACCCGTTACGAGGACCCGCAGCCGCTGCTGGACGAGATCGCCGAGCTGGACGAGGCGACCGCCAACCGCAGGCTCCAGGAGATCTACTCCGCGCCGATCCAGGAAGAGCTGATCGGGCGGCGCATCAAGGAGGTGCGCGACTCGGGCGTGGTCACGGCCGCCGCGCTCTCGCCGCAGCGCACCGCGCAGTTCTCCAAGGCCGTCGTCGACGCCGGGGTGGACATCTTCGTCATCCGCGGGACCACGGTCTCCGCCGAGCACGTCTCGGGCGCGGCCGAGCCGCTGAACCTGAAGCAGTTCATCTACGAGCTGGACGTCCCGGTCATCGTCGGCGGCTGCGCCACGTACACCGCGTCGCTGCACCTGATGCGCACCGGCGCCGCCGGTGTGCTGGTGGGCTTCGGCGGCGGCGCCGCGCACACCACCCGTAACGTGCTGGGCATCCAGGTGCCGATGGCGACGGCGGTCGCGGATGTGGCCGCCGCCCGGCGCGACTACATGGACGAGTCCGGCGGCCGGTACGTGCACGTGATCGCGGACGGCGGTGTCGGCTGGTCCGGCGACCTGCCCAAGGCCGTCGCCTGCGGGGCCGACGCGGTGATGATGGGCTCCCCGCTGGCGCGGGCGAACGACGCGCCGGGCAAGGGGCACCACTGGGGCATGGAGGCCGTCCACGAGGACGTGCCGCGCGGCAAGCTGGTGGACCTGGGCATCGCCGGGACGACCGAGGAGATCCTGACCGGTCCCTCGCACAGCCCGGACGGCTCGATGAACTTCTTCGGCGCGCTCAAGAGGGCGATGGCGACGACCGGTTACAGCGAGCTGAAGGAGTTCCAGCGCGTCGAGGTGACGGTCGCGGACTCGCAGCACAGCCGCTGAGAGTGACGGGAGGGTGCCCCGGACCGCACGCGGTCCGGGGCACCCTCGTCCCGTCTCTCAGGCCCTGTGCGGCGAACGTCGACCGGACGGGCCCCGGTTGACGATCAGGCCTTCTTGGCGCCCGAGAACGCGGCGAAGGCGGCGAGGGCGAAGAAGAGGAACGTCATCGCCTCCTTGCCCGCGTTCCACGCGTCCGTCAGCAGGCTGAAGTGGTCGAACAGCATCTCCGTCGTCGACAGGTCCAGCTCCTGCGCACCGATGATCGCGATGCCGAAGATCTGGCCCAGGTAGACGGCGGCGAGCGCGAACACGGCGCTGACCACGGCGAGGATCGGGTTGCGTCCGCCGACCTTGCCCGCGACCAGACCGATGACGAAGCCGACACCGATGGCGGCGAAACCGATCTCGCTCTCGATGGCGCCGGCGATTCCGCCGTAGATGGCGGCGGCGGCGATCGCGGTACCGGCCGCGGCGGCCAGACCGAGGCCCACGTTGTCGCGGACCGGCGGCGCCGGGGCGAACGGGTTGCCGGGGCCGGGCGGGACGGCGCCGCCGGCGAACGGGTTTCCGGGCGGCGGAACAGACTGGCTCATGTGAAGAATCCCCCAAGGAATGCCCGCACCGTTGTGCGAGCGCCCTGGACCATAGCAGTCCGCCACGACAGCGCCGCAGGCATTTCCCGGGCGGTGGAGGGCGGGTGCGCGGCGGGGGAGGTCCAGGGCGTCGTCGCCTCAGAGGCGGTACGCCGCGCCCGCCGGGCTCGCTCCCCGGGTGTCGAGCAGCAACTGCGCCTTCACGGCGAGACCTTGGAGGTCGTACGTGCGGTGGTGCTGGAGCAGCACCGTCAGATCCGCCTGCGCGGCGGCCTCGTAAAGAGAGTCGGCGCGCGGGACCGGCAGATCCCGTACGCGCCAGTCGAGGACGTACGGGTCCTGGTAGCTGACGGTCGCGCCGAGGTCCATCAGCCGGCAGGCGATCTCGGTGGCCGGTGAGCTCTCCTGGTCCGCGTGGTCCGGCTTGTAGGTGACGCCGAGCAGCAGGACGCGGGCGCCGCGGGCGGACTTGCCGTGCTCGTTGAGGAGCGTGGCGCAGCGCTGGATCACGTACTGCGGCATACGGCCGTTGATCTCCTGGGCGAGACCGACCATCCGCAGCGGGTGGCCGGGGGTGCGGCCCGCGTGCGGGAGGTAGCTGGGGTCCATGGGGACGCCGTGGCCGCCGACGCCGGGGCCGGGGCGGAAGGCCTGGAAGCCGAACGGTTTGGTCTCGGCGCACCGGATGACGTCCCAGAGGTCGACGCCGAGGTCGTGGCAGAGCACGGCCATCTCGTTGACGAGGGCGATGTTGACGTGCCTGAAGTTGGTTTCGAGGAGCTTGACGGTCTCCGCCTCGCGCGGTCCGCGCGCGCGGACGACCTTGTCGGTGAGACGTCCGTAGAAGGCGGCGGCCGATTCGGTGCAGGCGGGGGTGAGTCCGCCGATCACCTTGGGGGTACCGGCGTGACTGTGGGTCCGGCGGCCCGGGTCGAGGCGGCTGGGGGAGTAGGCGAGGTGGAAGTCGCGTCCGGCGCGCAGACCGGAGCCCTCTTCCAGGATGGTGCGCAGGAAGCCCTCCGTGGTGCCGGGGACGGCCGGTGATTCGAGCAGCACGGTGGTGTGCGGGCGCAGCCGGGCGGCGAGGGCGCGCGCGGCCTCGCCGACGGCGCTGAGGTCGAGCGTGCGGTCGGGGCCGAGCGGGGTCGGCGCGCAGATGACGGCGGTGCGGACCCGGCCGAGTTCGGTCGGGTCGGTGGTGGGCCGGAAGCCGCCGGAGAGCATGCGCCGGACGTCGGAGGGGGTGAGTGAGCCGTCGACCGGGGTGCGGCCCGCGGCCAGTTCGGCGACGGGGCGTGGATCGGTGTCGTACCCGATGGTCTCGATGCCGGCGGCCACGGCGGCCTGGGCGAGGGGCAGGCCGAGATGACCGAGTCCGATGACGGCGAGGTCTGCGGGCATGTGGGCCGTCCTTTCCCATAACCGGAGGAGACAGGGGGCGCAACCCGTGTGGACAGAACGAGGGAGCGCAATGTCAGACTAGGCGTAAATATGACCGATATGCGTCATTACATGGCCGTACATGGCGGGACATATCTGCGGATTTCCTGGGCCTGATCCGATCTTCGGCCGGCGTTGTCCACAGCCGGTGGCTGAAGTCGTTGAGTCCGGACAGAATCGAAGAGCCCGAACAACACGGGGGGAGACGGGAGGCAGCGGTGAGGACAGCGACACTGGGACCGGAGGAGCGCGCCACGGCTCTGGCAGGTATGGCCGAGCGTGAACTGGACGTGCTGGTCGTGGGCGCGGGTGTGGTGGGCGCGGGGACCGCGCTCGACTCCGTGACCCGCGGGCTGGCGACGGGGCTCGTGGAGGCCCGCGACTGGGCTTCCGGCACATCGAGCCGGTCGAGCAAGCTGATCCACGGCGGACTGCGCTATCTGGAGATGCTCGACTTCGGGCTCGTCAGGGAGGCGCTGAAGGAGCGCGGACTGCTGCTGGAGCGGCTGGCCCCGCATCTGGTGAAGCCGGTGCCGTTCCTCTACCCGTTGCAGCACAAGGGCTGGGAGCGGCTCTACGCGGGATCGGGCGTCGCGCTGTACGACGCGATGTCGGTCTCCTCGGGCCACGGCCGTGGCCTGCCGGCGCACCGGCATCTCTCCCGCCGGCACGCGCTGCGCGTCGCGCCCGCGCTCAAGAAGGACGCGCTGGTCGGCGCGTTGCAGTACTACGACGCGCAGATGGACGACGCGCGCTATGTGGCCACCCTGGTGCGTACGGCGGCGAGCTACGGCGCGCATGTCGCCAGCCGGGCCCGGGTGGTCGGCTTCCTGCGGGAGGGCGAGCGGGTCGTCGGAGCCCGCGTGCGGGACGTGGACGGCGGCGGTGAGTACGAGATCCGCGCCAAGCAGATCGTCAACGCGACCGGTGTGTGGACGGACGACACGCAGGCGCTGATAGGTGAGCGCGGACAGTTCCACGTCCGGGCGTCCAAGGGCATCCATCTGGTCGTCCCCAAGGACCGTATCCACTCCTCGACCGGACTGATCCTGCGGACCGAGAAGTCGGTGCTCTTCGTCATTCCCTGGGGCAGGCACTGGATCGTCGGCACCACCGACACCGACTGGGACCTCGACAAGGCCCACCCGGCGGCCTCCAGCGCGGACATCGACTATCTCCTCGAACACGTCAACTCGGTCCTCTCCGTACCGCTGACGCGTGACGACGTGGAGGGGGTGTACGCCGGGCTGCGCCCGCTACTGGCCGGCGAGTCCGACGCGACGAGCAAGCTGTCACGCGAGCACACGGTGGCGCACCCGGTGCCGGGCATGGTCGTCGTGGCGGGCGGCAAGTACACGACGTACCGGGTCATGGCCAAGGACGCGGTGGACGAGGCGGTGCACGGGCTGGACCAGCGGGTCGCCGCCTGCGTGACGGAGGACACCCCGCTGCTCGGCGCCGAGGGCTACCGCGCCCTGTGGAACGCGCGAGCGGGGATCGCCGCGCGGACCGGACTCCACGTGGTGCGCGTGGAGCATCTGCTCAACCGGTACGGGGCGATGGTCGAGGAGCTGCTGGAGCTCATCGCGGCCGACCCCCGGCTCGGCGAGCCGCTGGCCGCGGCCGAGGACTATCTGCGGGCCGAGGTCGTCTACGCGGCGTCGCACGAGGGGGCGCGCCATCTCGACGACGTCCTGACGAGGCGCACGCGGATCTCGATCGAGACGTTCGACCGCGGGACGCGCAGCGCGCGCGAGTGCGCCGAGCTGATGGCGCCGGTGCTCGGCTGGGACAAGGACCAGATCGAGAAGGAGGTCGAGCACTACCGCAAGCGGGTGGAGGCGGAGCGCGAGTCGCAGCGCCAGCCGGACGACCTGACGGCGGACGCGGCGCGGCTCGGGGCGCCGGACATCGTGCCGCTGTGAGGTGCGGGAGTGCCCCGGAGGGGCTTTTGAGGTGATGTGAGGCGACAGGGGTGCCTGATGCGATCCTTCAGGGGATTGTTTCGGGCGCCCCTGTTCGAGCCCCGAACAGGGGCATGACCAGCGGCGCCATCCCCCGCACCCGGCCCAACGGCCCCTCACCGCGCCCCGCGTGGGTCCTCGTCCCGGCTGATGCCGGACCCGGGACCATCGCATACGCCGGAGTGAGGGACAATGAAGGCTCTGTCAGGGCGCGTTACCGCGCCGAGCGCGGGCAGGCGTCAGGCGCGGGCGGACACCAGGGATCGCAGAGGGGACGCATGGCGGAGGCGGAGCAGTCACGGGACACGGTGCGAAAGCCCCGGAACGGCACTGACGGCACTGACGGTGCGGACAACACGGACGACACCGGGAGCGGCGCCGACGGGACCACCGAGGGGCGCCTCCTCGCGGGACGGTACCGGCTCGGCGAGGTGCTCGGCCGCGGCGGAATGGGCACGGTGTGGCGGGCTGTCGACGAGACGCTGGGCCGTACGGTCGCCGTCAAGGAACTGCGCTTCCCCACCAGCATCGACGAGGACGAGAAGCGCCGGCTGATCACGCGGACGCTGCGCGAGGCCAAGGCGATCGCCCGTATCCGTAACAACGGGGCCGTCACCGTCTACGACGTCGTCGACGAGGACGACCGGCCGTGGATCGTCATGGAGCTCATCGAGGGCAAGTCCCTCGCCGAAGTCGTCCGCGAGGACGGGGTCCTGACCCCGAAGCGCGCCGCCGAGGTCGCGCTCGCGATCCTCGACGTGCTGCGCTCGGCGCACCGCGAGGGCATCCTGCACCGCGACGTGAAGCCGTCCAACGTACTGATCTCCGAGGACGGACGCGTCGTCCTCACCGACTTCGGCATCGCGCAGGTGGAGGGCGACCCCTCGGTCACCTCGACCGGCATGCTCGTCGGCGCTCCCTCGTACATCTCGCCGGAGCGCGCCCGCGGCAAGAAGCCCGGCCCCGCCGCCGACCTGTGGTCGCTGGGCGGGCTGATCTACGCGTCGGTCGAGGGCTGCCCGCCGTACGACAAGGGGTCGGCCATCGCGACCCTCACCGCCGTCATGACCGAACCGCTCGACCCGCCGAAGAACGCGGGCGCGCTGGAAGAGGTCATCTACGGCCTGCTGGCCAAGGACCCGGCGCTGCGGCTCGACGACGCGGGCGCGCGGGCGCTGCTCCAGGACGTCATCGACACCCCCGACCCCTCTGAGCTGCCCGAGCCGGCGGCCGACGCGACGCGGGTGGTGGAGCTGCCGCCGCTTCCCCCGGAGCCCGCTCCCCGGTCGAAGGGCCGGACCAGGAAAGGCGCCGGGGGCGTCGGCGTGGCCGCCGCCTCGGGCGCGTCCGGTGCGTCCGGTGCCGGGTCGAAGCCGGGCAGGGCGCCGGTCGCGGGTGCGGGAGCCGGGGCGGGGGCCGGCGGTTCGGCCGCCGCCATGTCGAGCTCCGCACCGGGTGCCGCCCCGGCGCCGGCCACCGGCACGGCCGGGACCACGACCACGCGGGCGTCGCTCACCGATGTCGTCCCGCGCCGCACGCTGATGATCATCGCGGCGGTCGTCGCGCTGGCGGTCCTGTCCGTCGTCCTGGTCGTCGCGCTCAACGGCGACTCCGACAAGGGGGCCGGGGGAGAGACGGGCAAGGACGACACCGCGGCGTCGGCCGGCGCGACAGCGGGTGACGACGCCAAGGGCGGCACCGGCGACACGTCGGGCAAGGACGAGCAGCAGGATTCGGCCAAGGACAGCGGTGGCGACAAGCCGTCGGACGGCAAGCCCTCCGACGGTGAAACCGGCACCGACAACTCCGGGCCGGGCTCCGACGGCTCGGACTCCGGCCCGGGTTCGGACGGCAAGGGCGTGCCCGAGGACTTCAAGACGGTCACGGACAAGCAGTTCCACTTCTCCATGGCGATGCCCGAGGACTTCAGGCGTACCGGTACGGCCGGGCAGAGTTCGGGCGGCATCTACAGCGAGGACGGTGAATTCCCCCGTATCCAGGTCGACTTCAACGCCAAGCCGAGCAACGACGCGAAGCGCGCCTGGGAGCAGCTCGAAACCCAGATAAAAGGCAGCCTCGGCAACTACAAGCGCCTCGGCATCACGTCCGTCGAGTTCAACGGATATCCCACCGTCGCCGACTGGGGATTCGAACGCGATCAGGGCGGCGAGCGCGTGCGGGTGCTCAACCGCGGCTTCAAGGCCGACGCCACCCACGGCTACGCGATCATGATCACCTGCAAGGCGAGCGACTGGGACGACGACGAGTGCCGGACGCTCCGTGAGACGGCGTACAGCACTTTCAAGCCGACCGACTGACAGCGGCTCGCGGCGTGAACGTGACGCGGTGGCGAGAACTCGTGGGCGGTACAACCCGTTCCGGTGATTGATGCGACTCTCTGTGAGACCGCCCGCGTCATGACCCGGAACGGGCCGTGGCCGGTACCGGCCCGGTGCGCCGGGGCGTACGGGCCCGGGTTGCCGGGAAGGTTAGGACCTGTGTTGCCCTGACCCGGCGGCATATTTGTGTGCGGCCACGTATCGTGAGAACTCGCGGACCGTACGCAGTCACAATGGGCCGGTAAACGACCGGAATTGGCGGTTTCGCGAGGTCTCCGATGACCCGGGGACCCAGGGACAGCGCGCTTGGTGGGAGGCGTCGTGGACGACTACGCGGGACGGGTGCTTGCCGACCGCTACCGCCTGCCCCTGCCTCCGTCCGACGAGTTCGACCTCGTCGAGACGCGTGCGTTCGACACGTACAGCGGGCAGGAAGTCCTCGTCAGGCAGGTGCCGTTGCCCGAGGTCGTGGACGCCGAGATGGTGGACCCGGACGGTGCGGCGGCCGCGCGGCGGGTCTCGGGCGGCCGTACGACCCGCAGGCCCACCGACCCGGCGGTCCGGCGCGCGATCGACGCCGCGCAGAGCGCCGCCCAGATCCCCGACCACCCACGGCTCGACCAGGTCTTCGACGTGTTCGCCGAGAGCGGGTCGCTGTGGATAGTGAGTGAACTCGTCGCGGCCAGGCCGCTGGCGGCCCTGCTCGCGGAGAAGCCGCTCAACCCCTACCGCGCGGCCGAGATCGCCTCGGACGTGCTCACCGCCGTACGGGTGCTGCACGCCCACGGCTGGACCCACCGGAACATCACCATCCGCACCGTGCTCGTCTGCGACGACGGGCGCGTGGTGCTCACCGGCCTCGCGGCGGGCGCCGCCGAGGAAGCGCTGTGCGGCTACATGCCGGTCCCGCCCACGCCGGGCGAGGGCGGTTTCGAGGCCGGCCACCGACCCGCCGGTGAGATTCCGGGTCCCGTGCCGGGCGCCGCGCGGACGCCGGGCCCCGAGCTGGGACCGGCCACGGACGGCCCCGAGACGGCGGGCCTGCCGGGCGCGGGCCCGGGTGTCGTGGGCATCCCGGGCGGGCGTACGGGCACCTCCGAGGCGCTGCCGCCGGGCACCGGGGCGCTGGGCGTACCGGTGGGGCCCGCGTCGCCGGGCCGTGCCGCGCTGGAGACGGCCCGCTCCGCCGACGGTCCGTACGGGGACGGCTCGTACGGCGACGGGTCGTACGGTGACCGCTCGTACGGCGAAGTCCCCTACGGAACCGACGCGTTCGGGCGGCCCGTCGCGGGCCGCGGCCCGGACACCGGTGGCCCGGACACGGACACCGAAGGCGGTCAGGACGGCCCCGACGGCCCCGACACGCGGGGCGGTACGGCTCCGGCCCCCGTCGTCCCGTACACCGGACAGCCCGCCCTGCCGGCCAACCCTTCCCGCAGCGGCCCGGCGGACACCCGCGCCGCGCGCGCCGGAGCCATCGCCGCCTACCGCGCCGGTGCGCGCGCCGCCGCCCGCGTCACCGAGGACCAGCAGCGCGACACCGGCACCCTGCCCGTCCAGCGCCCCGTGCATCTGTCGGACCCCTCGGCGCCCGGCCGGAGCGGTTCGCCGGACAATCCGCCGGGCGGCCCTTCGGCCGGTGCCGCCGGACCGTCGCAGGGCGAGGGCCGCGACCCCGACTGGTGGGCGATGCCGCCCCGCGAGATCGACCCCTCCGGCCACCGGCCGTACGACGACCGGGCCGACGACGACCACGACACGGACGACGACGACCCGCACCCGCCCCGCCGTGTCCAGCTGGCCGGCACCTGGCACGACGGTCCCACCGGCGCCGGTGACGGCTCCCGCCCGCTCTCCGCGGGCGGCGGCGACCCCTACCGCCGGTCGCCGGGCGGCCACGACGCTCCCGCGCTGCCCCCGGCCGGCGGCTCGTCCCCGTACCTCCGCCAGGCGGACGCGGGCGGCACCGGCGGAACAGGCGGCGGCGGAACGGGCGGTGGCAGCTGGCACGGCTCAGGCACCGGCGACGCCATGCGCGCCGACTCCCGGCGGCAGTCCCCGAACCTGCCCGCGGTCCCCGGCCCCGCCGTACCGGCCGGCCGCTGGGACGAGGTCGTCGCGGGCGGCACGACCCCCGCGTACCGGGGTCCCGCGACCCCGCTCGCCGCCGAACGCGCCCGCCAGGCACGGATAGCCGTCGTCGGCGCCGTCACCGAGCGCTGGGCACCCGAGCAGGCCGGCCCGGTGCACGAGAACTGGCAACTCGCCCCGCCCATCGGCCCGTCCACCGACCTGTGGGCACTGGGCGCGCTGCTCTACCGCGCCGTCCAGGGCCACGCCCCGTATCCGGAGGAGAGCGCGGCCGAGCTGGTCCAGCTCGTCTGTGCCGAGCCGCCCGCCTTCGCCGAGGAGTGCGGCCCGCTGCGCCCCGTCGTGGAGTCGCTGCTCCGCCAGGACCCCACGGAGCGGCCGGACTTCGAGGAGCTGCGCGGCTGGCTGCGTTCGCTGGTGCGCTCGGCCCCCGAGCCCGACGCCGGTCTCGACGTGGTCGCCGTGCCCTCCGTGGACGAGCGGCTGCCCATCGTGCGCCGCAAGGGCGAGCTGGTCCGCAAGCGCCGTGGCCGCCGTGGCGACGGCAGGCACCGCCACAAGAAGGGCAGGGAACGCAAGGAGAGGGGCGGCAGGTCCGAGCAGCGCGGGGCGCCGCGCGCCTCGCACGGCGAGACGTACGTCGAGCCGCGCCGCGAGCACGAGGAGCGCGCCTACGGCCAACGGGACCACCGGGACGAGGACTTCGGCGACAGGGAGTACCGCGAGCCGCGCGAGCGGTCGGGCGGCGGCGGTTCGCGCGGGCCGCGCTCGCTCGGACGCGTCCTGCTCGTCGTGATCCTCGCGCTGATGGTCGCGGCCATCGCCTTCGCCGTGATGTTCCTGCCGAAGGCGGGCGAGGAGGGCTCGGGGGACGGCGCCGCGTCGAACCCGAGCGCGCCGGGCACACCGCAGCCGCAGAACCCCGACACGACTCCGGACAGCGGCGGCGACAAGCCCGGTGACCCCGACTCCTCGAAGACGCCGCAGACCTCCGGGCCGCCGGCGGACCTCGCGGACGGCTACGTCCTGCGCGAGGACGCCGAGGGCTTCGACATCGGCGTGGACAAGAGCTGGCAGCGCCGCCCGATCAACGACAGCGGTCAAGTCCGCTACGGACGGGGCGACTTCACACTCATCGTGGTGCCGGGCCGGGACACCGTGGCCGACAACGGTGACGATCCCCTGGCCTACCAGCGGGAGAAGGAGCGGGAGTTGCAGCCCTTCCGGGACTCCTCCTGGGCCACCTCCTCGGGGCTGCGCCGGATCGACGTCGGCCAACAGCCGATGGCTGAGGGCCAGTTCACCTGGCAGAACAGCAGCGGTCAGGAGGTCTACGTCCGCAATCTCGCCATGATCGTCAAGGACAGCTACCACATCATCCAGGTCATCGGCCCGGAGGACGAGCGGGACAAGGTCTCCGAGATCTACCAGCAGGCCATCGGCTCCTACCGGATCACCGGCTGACGGACCGACAGGCCGCAGGGCGACGGGCCGAGTACGCCCTGTTCCGAACCCCCCCCGCCCGTTCCCTCGTCTGTGTCACGGTGCGGTTTCAGGCGCGGGGCCCTGGTTCCGTGTCCGCGCGTCCGCTCCGTAACCTGTGATTCCGAGGAACAGGCGGGGGCACGTGGAAGAGTCTGTGGAAACACGCGCGGGACTGGTGCTCGCCGGGCGCTACAAACTGGCCGAGGCCATCGGCAGCGGCGGCATGGGCCAGGTGTGGCGGGCCGACGACGAACTGCTCAACAGGACCGTGGCGATCAAGGAGTTGACCGCCGCCCTGTACGTCACCTCCGCCGACCGCGCCGTACTGCACGCCCGCACCCAGAAAGAGGCCAGGGCCGCGGCCCGGATCAGCCACCCCGCCGTCGTGACGGTCCACGACGTGCTCGACCACGGCGGCCGGCCCTGGATCGTCATGCAGTACGTCGACGGCCCCTCGCTCGCCGACGCGGTCGCCGACGGCCCCGTCGTGGTGAGGGAAGCGGCCCGGATCGGCCTCCAGGTGCTCGACGCGCTGCGCGCGGCGCACGGGGCCGGGGTCCTGCACCGCGACGTGAAGCCCGGCAACGTCCTGCTGGCGCGGGACGGCCGGGTACTGCTCACCGACTTCGGGATCGCCGCCATCGAGGGCGACTCGGCCATCACCCGCACCGGTGAGATCGTCGGCTCCATCGACTACCTCGCGCCCGAGCGGGTGCGCGGCCACGATCCCGGACCGGCCTCCGACCTCTGGGCGCTGGGCGCGACGCTGCACACGGCGGTCGAGGGCACGTCACCGTTCCGCCGTACGTCCGCGGTGGCCACCATGCAGGCCGTCGTCACCGAGGACCCGCCGGCCCCCGTACGCGCCGGGCTGCTCACCCCGGTGATCGCCGCGCTGCTCCACAAGGACCCCGAGGCCCGCCCGGACGCCGCCGAGACCGAGCGGATGCTGCGGGACGTGCTCGACGGACGGGAGCCCGAGGCGCCGACGTCGAGGGTGACGGAGGGGGAGCGGCGGCAGGCCGCGGGTCCCGTGCCGTCCCCGTCCCACACACCGCCTCCCGGGGGCCACCACCCGCAGTACCAGCACCAGCAGGCCCCGGCGCCGTACCCCTCGCCGTACGGTCACACGCCCCCGAACGCCTATCAGCAGCCGACCGGGCCGCAGACCAACCCGTCCGCCGGGAAGGGCCGTTGGCGGGCCGTGCTCGTCGCGGTCGTCGCCGCCGCGCTGATCGGCGGTGGCGTCGGCTACTACGCGCTCCAGCAGGCCGGTGACAAGGACGATCCCGGCACGAGCGCCGGTGCGAACCCGGACGACGGCAAGGACCAGAACGCGAACGGCGACTCCGGTTCCGGCTCGGACTCCGGCTCCGGTGACGAGGCCGACTCGTCCGGGACCGACACCGACACCGACACCGACACCGACACCGACACCGACTCCGCCCCCGTCCCGGACGGATGGAAGCGGGTGGACGATCCCGCCGGCTTCAGTCTCCTCGTCCCCGAGGGCTGGGAGCGGCAGATGAACGGCGACCAGATCGACTACACCCCCGACGACGGCGTCCACTTCCTGCGGATCGCCGTGGACACCTCGCCGGACTTCCAGGACCCGTACCACCACATGAAGGACATGGAGAAGAACGTCGACGGCCTGCCCGGGTACCAGCGGATCGAGCTGGGTCCCAACACCTTCCGGGGCCAGACGAAGGCCGCGCTGTGGGAGTTCACCTGGACCGAGAAGGACGAGAAGGAGGTCTACGTCGGCCCGCGCCGCGCGATCGACCAGATGTTCTTCTCGGCCGACGGCTCGACCGAGTACGCGCTCTACATGTCGGGCCCCGCCGCGGACTGGTCCCGGTCGCAGTTCGACATCATCCTGGGCGGCTGGCAGGCGGGCACCTCCGGCGGCTAGGGCCTGTCTTTCGGATCAGGCCGGGCTCGCGGTCCCTGGCACGCACGTTCGCCGCGTTGTCGTCGGTCGGCATGGCTCCGCCATGCCTCCCTCCTCCGCCTTGCGATCGCACGCACCAGACCCCGCTCCCTGATCCGGCCTGATCCGAAAGACAGGCCCTGGCGGAGCCGATGTCACGGCTCTGCACCCGCTGTCGTCCCCCGGTGGCTATCGCGGCGCGCCATCCGTAAGGATGTGGGCATGACGAACGATGGGGGACGGGCGAACGAGCCCACCAGCTACGGACTCCGCCCGCCGCAGCCGCCGGGGCAGCACCAGCCGCCGCAGGGGCAACAGCAGCCGCCGTACCAGCCGCACCACGGGCAGTCGCAGCCGCCGCAGGTGCCGCCCCAGGCCCCCCACGGTTCCCCGTACCAGCCGACGCAGGCGAACCGGCACCACACCCCCGCCGAACCCGACCCGTCGGTGGGCCGTCTGCTGGGCGGTCGCTACCGGCTCGTCTCCCGGCTCGGGCACGGCGGCATGGGAACGGTCTGGCTGGCGCACGACGAGATCGTGGACCGCGACGTCGCGGTCAAGGAGCCGCGCGTCCCCGAGCATCTGGGCGCCCAGGAGCGCGACACCGTACACCGGCGGATGCGGCGCGAGGCCAGCTCCGCGGCCAGGATCGACCATCCGTCCGTCGTCACCATGCACGACGTCGTCGTCGAGGACGACAAGCCGTGGATCGTCATGGAGCTGGTGCGCGGCCAGTCGCTCGCCGACCGTCTTCAGGAGGGCACGCTCGACCCCCGCGAGGCCGCCAGGATCGGGCTCGACGTACTGAACGCGCTCAACGCCGCCCACGAGGCGGGGGTGCTGCACCGCGACGTGAAGCCGGACAACGTCCTGCTCGGGCGCGGCGACCGGGTGGTGCTGAGCGACTTCGGCATCGCCCAGGTCGAGGGCCAGCAGGGACTCACCGAGACCGGCGCGTTCGTCGGCTCACCGGAGTTCATCTCGCCCGAGCGGGTGCTCGGCCAGCGCCCCGGGCCCGAGTCGGACCTGTGGTCGCTGGGCGTCGTGCTGTACGCGGCGGTCGAGGGGATGTCCCCGTACCGCCGCTCGAACATCCCTGCGACGCTCCAGGCCGTGCTGTCCGCCGAGCCGCAGATGCCGGCCCGCGGGTCGGGCGCCTTCGGCACGGTCGTGATGCAGCTCCTGCGGAAGGACCCGGCGGCACGGCCCACCGCCGCCGAGGTGCGGGCGGTGCTGGAGTCGGTGGCACGTCCGCCGCAGCTCTTGCCGGAGGCGACCAGGCTCTACCAGGGCGCGGGCACTGCGGGCGGACCGGCCGGCAGCAAGTGGGTCCCGCCGGTGCTGCACCGCAACCGCCCCGCCCAGTACGGTCTCGGCGCTGGCGTGCTCGCGGTGGCCCTCGTGCTGGGACTGGTCTTCTTCAACCCGTTCGCGGGCGACGAACTGCCGGAGGGCTGGGAGGTCCGCTCCGAGGTGGAGATCCTCGACGCCAAGATCGCCGTGCCGGAGGACTACCGGCGCTCCCAGGAGAGCCTGACCGAGGACAGCCGCGTCACCTTCCGGGATCCGAGCGGCGTCTTCACCGTCTCCATGGACCAGGTCCAGAAGAAGCCGGACAACGAGATCCTGCCGGCCGAGAAGGCGGCGTGGGAGAAGTACTACGAGGACGGCGGCGACAACGGTACGGAGATCAAGGAGGCGGAGTACGAGAGCCGGGAATCGTCGTTCGCGGGCTCGGACAAGGCCTTCGACAACGTCGTCGACTTCGTGCCGTACGGGGACTCCTCCGAGGATCCGATCCGCTACCGCTACCACGAGCTGATCGTCCCGGGCACCGACGAGGTGCACTGGCGGCTGCGGGTGGCGATGCCGGCCGAGGGGGACGCGGTGACGGACGGGGAGGAACTCTTCTCCGACGTGGTCGAGCATCTGCAGATCGAGAGCAAGTACCTGCCCTGAGTACCTGATCAGGGCTTATGTGCCAGTGATCACTGGCGCGTTCACGGCCGCCCGCCCGATGGTCGGCGGGTGGCCGGCGAGCAGGTGGCGAAAAGGTGTTACCCGCGGGTACCCAAAGTCCCGGAGGCGGCATACTCTCGCCCTCATGACGGACTCACAGGCCCCCACGACCAATCCCGTGGCTCCGGTGCCCGCGGGCGTGCGCACCGCCGCCGACGTGGTCACTCCCGAAGTGCTCGCCCAGCTCGTCAGGGGTGTCGTGGGTTCCGGGCTCACCGCGAACCACACCCCGTCCACCGGCGAGAAGCTGGCCGACCTGCCCGAGTCCACCCCCGAGGACGTCGCCAAGGCGTTCGCGCGCGCCCGCGCCGCCCAGCCCGTGTGGGCGGCGACCTCCGTACGACGGCGGGCCGCCGTCCTGCTCCGCTTCCACGACCTGCTGCTGGAGCGCCAGGCCGAGGTGCTCGACCTCGTCCAGCTGGAGACCGGCAAGGCGAGGCTGCACGCGCACGAGGAGGTCCAGGCCGTCGCCGTCGCCGCGCGCCACTACGGGCTCAAGGCCGCCTCGTATCTGAGGCCGCGGCGGCACACCGGCGCCGTACCCCTGCTGACCAAGGTCACCGAGCAGCGCCAGCCGCGCGGCGTGGTCGGCCAGATCGCCCCCTGGAACTACCCGCTGGAGCTCTCCGTCGGCGACGCCCTGCCCGCCTTCGTCGCGGGCAACGCCGTGGTGATGAAGCCCGACACCGAGACCGCGCTCACCGCGCTGTGGGCGCGTGATCTGCTGATCGAGGCCGGACTGCCCGCCGGGGTGTTCCAGGTGGTGCTCGGTGAAGGGCCCGTCATCGGGCCCGAGGTCGTCGAGCGCGGCGACTACGTCTCCTTCACCGGCTCCACGCGCACCGGCCGCGAGGTCGCCCAGCGCGCGGCGAGCCGGCTGGTCGGCGCCTCGCTCGAACTCGGCGGCAAGAACGCCATGCTGGTCCTGCACGACGCCGACATCGAGAAGGCGGCGGCCGGCGCGGTGCGCGCCTGCTTCTCCACCGCCGGTCAGCTCTGCATCTCCATCGAGCGGCTGTACGTCCACGAGTCGGTCGCCGACGCGTTCGTGGAGCGGTTCGTCGCCCGTACGAAGGCGATGCGGCTGGGCAGCGCGCTCGCCTACGGCGCTGACATGGGCTCCCTCGTCAGCGAACGCCAGCTGCGGACCGTGACCAGCCATGTCGAGGAGGCCGTCGCCAAGGGCGCCACGGTCCTCGCGGGCGGCGTGGCGCGGCCCGACATCGGACCGTACTTCTACGAGCCCACCATCCTGGAGGGTGTCGAGGCGCCCATGTCGGTCTGCACGGAGGAGACCTTCGGGCCGCTCGTCTCCGTCTACCGGTTCGGCGACGAGGACGAG
Organism: Streptomyces sp. NP-1717; assembly: GCF_022695985.1. Lineage (GTDB taxonomy): Bacteria > Actinomycetota > Actinomycetes > Streptomycetales > Streptomycetaceae > Streptomyces. The sequence goes on from NZ_JAAPBF010000006.1 coordinate 49,991, forward strand.
GCCGTCGAGCTGGCCAACTCCACGCCGTACGGCCTCAATTCGAGCGTCTGGACGCGCGACGGCAGACGCGGGCACGCGGTCGCCGCCCGGCTGCGCACCGGCACGGTCAACATCAACGAGGGATACGCCCCGGCGTACGGCAGCGTCCGGGCCCCGATGGGCGGCATGAAGGAATCCGGCCTCGGCCGCAGGCACGGCTCCGAGGGCATTCTCAAATACACCGAGGTACAGACCGTCGCGCAGCAGCGCGTGCTGCCGATGGCTCCGTCGATGGGCATGGACGACGAGAAGTACGCGGCGTTCATGACCAGGAGCCTGCGCGCGCTCAAGGCCTTCCGGCTGCGCTGATCCGACGAAGGAGAGCCGATGTCACGGGACACCCATGCCGACGAGCGGGGCGAACACGGCCACCAAGACGGCCACGACTACGACGTCATCGTCGTCGGGTCCGGCTTCGGCGGCGCGGTCTCCGCGCTGCGGCTGACCGAGAAGGGGTACCGCGTCGGTGTCCTCGAAGCCGGCCGCCGCTTCACACCGGGCACCCTCCCCAGGAACTCCTGGGACATCAAGAACTATCTGTGGGCCCCGGCCCTCGGTCTCTTCGGCATCCAGCGGGTCCATCTGCTCGGCAACGTCATGGTCCTCGCGGGCGCCGGTGTCGGCGGCGGCTCGCTCAACTACGCGAACACGCTGTACGTGCCCCCGAAGCCGTTCTTCGAGGACAAGCAGTGGGCCGGCATCACCGACTGGCAGGCCGAACTCGCCCCGTACTACGACCAGGCGCGGCGCATGCTCGGTGTCCGGCTCAATCCGACCATGACGCCCTCGGACGTCCATCTCAAGGCGACCGCACAGGCGATGGGCGTGGGTGACACCTTCCATCTGGCGCCGGTCGGCGTCTTCTTCGGCGACGGCCAGGACGCCGACGGTACGGCGGTGGCCGAGCCGGGCGCGTCCGTCGGCGACCCGTACTTCGGCGGCGCGGGCCCCTCCCGCAAGGCCTGCGCCCAGTGCGGCGAGTGCATGACCGGCTGCCGCCACGGCGCCAAGAACACCCTCAACGAGAACTATCTGTACCTCGCCGAACAGGCCGGCGCGGCGATCCGCCCCATGACGACCGTCGTCGACATCACCGAGGACCCGGCCGGCGGCCATCGCGTCTCGACCGTCCCCACCCACCGCCGCAAGTCGGCGCCACGGGTACTGACGGCCCGTCATGTCGTCGTCGCGGCGGGGACGTACGGGACGCAGACGCTGCTGCACACGATGAAGGACCGGGGCCGGCTGCCCCGGCTTTCCGACCGGCTCGGCGAGCTGACCCGTACCAACTCCGAGGCCCTGGTGGGCGCCCAGACCACCGGCCGGCGCTACCGGAAGAAGCACGGTCACGGCGCGGGAGCTCCGGGCGGACCGGACTTCACCCGCGGCGTCGCGATCACCTCCTCCTTCCACCCGGACGCCGACACCCATGTGGAGCCGGTGCGTTACGGCAAGGGCTCGAACGCGATGGGCTCGCTCTCGATCCTCCAGGTCCCCTACAGCGAGAACGGGCGCCGGATCGCGGGGTGGCTCGGCGGCATGGTCAGACACCCCGTCATGGCGGCCCGTTCACTGTCCAACCGGCGCTGGTCTGAGCGGACCATCATCGGTCTGGTCATGCAGTCGGTCGACAACTCCCTGACGACGTACCGCAAGCGGGCCGGGGTCGGGAAGGGTCTGCTGACGGCGCGCCAGGGGCACGGCGCGCCCAACCCCAAGCAGATAGCGGAGGGCACGCGGACGGCGACCCTGCTCGCCGAGGAGATCAACGGCTTCGCGGGCTCGAACGTCGGCGAGCTGATGGGTACGCCGCTGACCGCGCACTTCCTCGGTGGCTGCCCCATCGGCGCCGACGCGGAGCACGGTGTCATCGACCCGTATCACCGGCTCCACGGCCACCCGGGCATCTCGGTCGTCGACGGCTCGGCGGTCTCGGCCAACCTCGGGGTCAATCCGTCGCTCACCATCACCGCGCAGGCCGAGCGCGCGATGTCCTTCTGGCCCAACAAGGGGGAGGAGGACCCGCGTCCGGAGCAGTCGGCCGGGACTGCGTACGTACGGCTGGAGCCGGTCGCGCCGAAGTCCCCGGCGGTCCCGGCGTCCGCCTTCGGGGCGCTGAAGCTGCCGTTCCTCGGAATGCCGGCGGTCCCGCCGAAGAAGAAGCGGTAGCGGCGGCTCGCCCGGCAGCGGGGAGGCGCTGCACCCCCCTCCGAGTGCAGCGCCTCCACGCGGTCCCGCCCAGGATCTGGAACAGGCGAGTCCGTTGTGTCGCAAGGAGGACCCGTGACCTGGGGAGATGGTTGCCCTTTTCTTCACGAATTCCTTATGTGGCGCGCGTCACATGGGCGGGGCGCGGCAAAGTGTCCGGGCGCGACAAGGGCCCCGCGGGCCCGGTCCGAGGTGAGTCGGACGGGCGCCTGCGGGGCCCTTGTCGCCGGCACCGCGGCGTCAGGGCGGCGCGCGGTGTCGGATCGCGGCGCCGGGGGGGGGTGAGCGCCGCGAGTACGGGACGGTGGACGGGTGAGCGGGAGGAGCGGGAGGAGCGGTCGGGCGAGCGGGTGGACACGGGGGGATCCGTATCCGTATGCGGTCGGCGCCGGGCGTCCCCGGTGCCGACCGCTCTTGGGGTGACCGGGCATGCTGTCCCCTGCCGACCGGCCACTCGCGCTGGGGCGAGGTCCCACGACGTACCAGCGGTACGCCACACGCCCCAGCGAAGCCACGCGTGGTTTGTTCGGGCCCGCCCCTGGCTGACACGGACATCGGGACCAACGAAGGCCCGGCGGGTCCGGTCACGCGCCGTACGGGTGAGGATGCGCCCGAACCCATGTCCGTACGGCCCGGCCCGCTCAGATCCGGCCGCGCGAGAGCTCCAGCAGTGTCATCGCGAGCGCGGTGCCCGGGGTGCCGAGCGCGTCCCTGAAGCGGCCCAGGATCTCGTTCTCACGGGACAGGTTGACCCGGCGCCCGCCGGAGGCGATGCGGGCGTCCTGGATGACGGCCGAGACGGCCATCCGTTCCTGCACGAGACCGATGATCCGGTCGTCGAGCGCGTCGATCCGCTCACGCGCGCCGTCGATCAGGGTGGCGGCCTCGTCGGTGCGGGCGCCGGTGCGGTCGGTGACGGTCATGAAGGGCTCCTCTGTACGAAGGGGAGACCCCGGGCGGCGGACTTTTGGCCCGGACAACACAGAACGCCCCGAGCCTTGTCGGCCCGGGGCGCCTGGGAAGTCGCTTGTCAGCTCAAGCGGCACGACCATGGCAGCCGGACGGGCCGGTGCCATAGGTAAAGAAGGTCGAGTGCTCGCGCATGGCAGCCAGTATGCCCGAGGGGTCCGGCTGCCCCGCCCGGGGTTCGGATGCTGAGACGAAAAGCTGTCTCCGGGCGCCGTTAGAATCGGTGTACAGAACCCCTTCACCGCCGGAAGGCCGCGCCCGTGCCAGCAGTACCCCCCGCCGCCCCCGACGCCGTACTCGTCGTCGACTTCGGCGCGCAGTACGCCCAGCTCATCGCCCGCCGCGTCCGTGAGGCCCGGGTCTACAGCGAGATCGTCCCCTCGACGATGCCGGTGGCCGAGATGCTGGCCAAGAACCCCAAGGCGATCATCCTCTCCGGCGGCCCGTCCTCCGTGTACGCGCAGGGCGCCCCGACCGTCGACCGCGCGCTCTTCGAGGCCGGGGTCCCGGTCTTCGGCATGTGCTACGGCTTCCAGCTCATGGCCACGACGCTCGGCGGAACGGTCGACAACACGGGCTCGCGCGAGTACGGCCGCACCGTGCTGCACGTCTCCAAGACGGGCTCCACCCTCTTCGAGGGCACCCCGGCCGAACAGCAGGTCTGGATGTCGCACGGCGACGCCTGCTCGGCAGCGCCCGAGGGCTTCACCGTCACCGGCTCGACCGACGTGGTGCCGGTCGCCGCGTTCGAGAACGACGAGAAGAAGCTCTACGGCGTCCAGCACCACCCCGAGGTCCTGCACTCCACGCACGGCCAGCAGGTCCTCGAACACTTCCTCTACCGAGGCGCCGGCATCGAGCCGACGTGGACCACCGGCAACGTCATCGAGGAGCAGGTCGCCGCGATCCGCGAGCAGGTCGGCGGCAGCAGGGCGATCTGCGGTCTCTCCGGCGGTGTGGACTCGGCCGTCGCCGCCGCCCTCGTACAGAAGGCGATCGGCTCGCAGCTCACCTGCGTCTACGTCGACCACGGTCTGATGCGCAAGGGCGAGACCGAGCAGGTCGAGAAGGACTTCGTCGCCGCGACCGGCGTCCAGCTGAAGGTCGTCGACGCGCAGGAGCGCTTCCTGGCCGCGCTGGCCGGGGTCAGTGACCCGGAGCAGAAGCGCAAGATCATCGGCCGTGAGTTCATCCGGGTCTTCGAGCAGGCCCAGGCGGAGATCATCGCCGAGGCCGAGCCCGGCGAGCCCGTCGAGTTCCTGGTCCAGGGCACGCTCTACCCGGACGTGGTCGAGTCCGGCGGCGGCAGCGGCACCGCCAACATCAAGTCCCACCACAACGTGGGCGGGCTCCCCGAGGACCTGGAGTTCTCCCTCGTCGAGCCGCTGCGCCAGCTGTTCAAGGACGAGGTCCGGATGGTCGGCCAGGAGCTCGGCCTGCCGGAGGAGATCGTCCAGCGCCAGCCCTTCCCGGGGCCGGGCCTCGGCATCCGCATCGTCGGCGACATCACGCGCGAGCGGCTCGACCTGCTGCGCGAGGCGGACGCGATCGCCCGCGAGGAACTGACGGCGGCCGGCCTCGACCGCGACATCTGGCAGTGCCCGGTGGTCCTGCTCGCGGACGTCCGCTCGGTGGGAGTCCAGGGCGACGGCCGCACCTACGGCCACCCGATCGTGCTGCGCCCGGTGTCGTCGGAGGACGCGATGACGGCGGACTGGACGCGGATGCCGTACGACGTACTGGCGAAGATCTCCACCCGCATCACGAACGAGGTCTCGGACGTGAACCGCGTGGTCCTGGACGTGACGAGCAAGCCGCCGGGCACGATCGAGTGGGAGTGACCGTCTCTCCCAGGTCAACGCCGATGCCGTCGCTCATTTGTTTGGGTGGCGGCATTGGCATATGCCCTGGGTAGGCTGCTGGTAGAGGTCAGACTCCGTCGCATGGGAGTAATCATGAGCGCCGCGCCTGAACACGGTCTCGAACCGCGCTACCAGTGGCCGATTCCGCCCGCCGGGGGTTGGACGGCGGACGATCTCGACCGGATTCCGGGCCTCCCGCCGCACAGTGAGCTGATCGACGGGAGCCTTGTCCTGATGAGTCCGCAGACTGCATTCCACGCCCGCACCATGCGGTTGCTGGAGAACGCGCTGCTGGATCTGGCGCCGCCAGAGCTTGATGTCATGCGGGAGATGACGATCAGACTCGACGCCAAGAATCGCCCGGAGCCGGACATCCTGGTCTTCAGGGAAGAAGCGAATACCGGCCCGGACCAGACTTGGTACGAACCCGAGGACGTTGTTCTCGCCATCGAGGTCGTTTCCCCGGATTCGGTCGAGCGGGACCGTGACGTCAAACCGGCGAAGTACGCGGCGGCGGGCGTGCTCCACTTCTGGCGCGTCGAGGAGGAGCGCGGTCTTCCGATCATTTACAGCTACGAGCTGGACCCCGCCACGAAGGCATATAGCACGCCTACTGTCCATCGCGAGCGTCTGGAACTGAAGGTCCCATTCCCCATCGAGATTGATCTGACCTCGATCGATCGCCGCCGCAGCTCCGCACGTTCAATCGGCTCCGACAACTCCGCCGAATAATTCGCTCGCACCCCGCCGACCCCCTGTGCGAGTCTCTGCCACCATGTCCGACGACGCGCTGAACTCCATCCTCGCCGCCCCCAACAACCCCCTCCTGACCTGGAACGCCCCTCTCTCCGAAGAGCACGCCCGCTCGCTGATCGACGCCTGTGCCGTGCCCGAGGGTGGGCGGGTGGTCGATCTCGGGTGTGGCTGGGGCGAGTTGCTGCTGAGGCTGGTCCAAGGGGCTCCCGGCAGCACCGGGGACGGTGTGGAGAAGGACCCCGCCGCCGTGGCGCGCGGACAGCGGCTCGCGCGGGAGCGGGGGCTGGACGGCCGGGTCACGTTCCATGAGAGCTCCGCCGACGTGTGGCCGGGGACCGGTTACGACCTCGCCGTCTGCATCGGGGCCGTCCACGCCTGGCCCGGCTCGACCCGGGAGGCCCTGCGCGCCCTGCGCGCGACCGTCGAACCCGGTGGGCGGGTGCTCTTCGCCGATGGATTCTGGACGGAGAAGCCGACCCCCGCCGCGCTCAAGGGACTCGGCGCCGAGGAGGACGAACTCGTCGGCTCGCTGGACGATCTGGTCCGGGCCGCCGCCGACGCGGGCTTCGCCCCGCTCCGTACGACCGTCGCCGACCAGCGCGAATGGGACGTCTTCGAGTCCAGTGGCCGGGCCGGCTGGGGCGAGCGCTGGGCCCTGGAGAACCCGCACCATCCGCTGCACGCGGACGCCCGCGCCACCGCCGCCCGGCACCGGGAGGGCTATCTCGGCGGCTACCGGGGGTACCTCGGCTTCGCGTATCTCGTCCTCGGCGTCTGACACCCTCCCGGATACGGCACAATTCCCAGTCACAGCAAGGAAGTTCACCCAAGAGGATCCACGGGTGCGGGGCGGGGAAGGCGGCATTCGGCGTGGCGGTGCAAGTGGTGGGACAAGGCATCCACGGCGGGGGCTGTACCTGCGGGAACTGCCCGGTCGGGGCTCCCGAGGGGCATCGGCTGGCGGTCGCGGCGTTCCTCGCCAAACGGGAGGAGTTCGCGGCCGGTCACGGCCTGCCCGCCGCGCTCGCCCACTCCCCGGGCGCGTCCCGGCAGTGGGTGTCCGACGAACTCACCCAGTCCGCGCGCGCCGTCGCCGACCGCAGCCGGGAGGCCGGCGAGGCCTGGCTGCTGGCCGTCTGGCGGCACACGCTGATCGTGGTGTGGGGCGGCGTCGCGGTGTTCGCCCTCGCGCTGGCCGGGACCGCGATCGGCGCGGGCTGGACCGTCGCGCGGACGGCGGGGCTCCTCGCCGCGCTCGCCGTGGCCGGGCTGCTGACCGGCGCGGCCAGGCTGCACCGTACGCGCGGCGGCCTCCTCGCCCCGGTCATCGGCGAGGACAACCGGCTCTCCACCTCCCGTACCGTCGCCTCCGCCTGGGTGCTGCTGCTCGTCTTCGCCGTGCTGGTGCTCGCGCTCCAGCTCGCCGGCGCGTCCGACCACGGGGCCCGCGACGAACTGATCGCCGGGCTCGAACTCGCCCGTGGCGCGGGCATGCTGACCGTGCTGGCCGTGGTGTGCGCGATCGCCGTCGTCGTACGCCGTGTGGTGGGCGTACGCGTCGCGGACCGGCGCCTGCAGAAGGTACGGGCCGAGCGCCCGCGCCTCGCCGACCTGCTCTGCGACGACGCCGGGCGCGGCAGCTTCGCCGACGTCCAGTACACGCTGGTGACGGCCGTCGCCGTGCTCTTCTCGGCGGTACGCCTGGCCCGCCGCCCCGAGCAGCTGCCCGACCTGCCGTGGGCGCTCGCCCTGCTGGTGACGGTCTCGGCCGCGACGTACTTCGCGGCGAAGTGGGCGGAGGGCGGTCGCCCGGTCGTGCTGTCGGTCGTACGGGCGAGGGAGGCCGGGGACCTGGACGCGCCGATCCGCACCGGTGACGACATCGAGATCCGGGGGACGGGTTTCGTGCCGCCCGGGGCGGGCACGCCGGACCGGCTCGGCGCGATGGTCGTACGGATCGGGCCCGTCCATGTCCACGTACCGCTGATCCCCGTCCCCGGCGGCTTCCGGAACCCGTCGGACACGGTGCTCACCGTGCCCGTGCCGGTGGACGTCGAGCCCGGGCGCCTCGATGTGCAGGTCGTGACGGCGGCGGGCGTCGAGACGAACCGGATGGCCATCGACGTCCTGGACTGACCCGCCGGTGCCCGGACGTATCCGCTGAGCGCGAGCCGCGTCCCATCCGTATGCATGTACGAGGCACGCGGGCACAATCAAGCCCTGCGAGCGACGTGGGCAGCGGAAAGGCAGGCGCGCGATGGCGCACGGATACCGGACAGACACCTACGGGACGATCGGCGGTGAGGGGCAGGGCCGGAAGGACACGGCGACCAGGTACGCCCTGGTGCCGCTGCGGATCTTCCTCGGTGTGACCTTCATATACGCCGGACTCGACAAGCTCACCGACAGTGCCTTCATGTCGGCGACCGGGCCCGGCTCCGTCGGCGAGCTGATGCGGAGCGTGCGGGACAGCTCGGCCGTTCCCGCGCTCGTCGACCTCTCCCTCAAGAACCCCGAGGGCTTCGGCTACGCCATCGGCCTCGGTGAAGTGGCCGTCGGCCTCGGCACCCTCGTCGGGCTGCTGGCCCGGGTCGCGGCCCTCGGCGGCGCGCTGATCTCGCTGAGCCTGTGGCTGACGGTGAGCTGGCAGACGGAGCCCTACTACTACGGCAACGACCTCGCCTACCTCATGGCCTGGCTGCCGCTCGTACTCGCCGGCGCCTCGGTGTTCTCCCTGGACGCGGCCCTGGCCGACAGGCGGCGCCGAATGCGGTAGTCCACCAACGACACCGCGGAGGCCAGACACAGGCCGCCGCAGATGATCGGGACGATCACGTACCAGGGGGCGTCCCACCAGCCCCCGGCGTCACCGGCGAACACGGTGGCCGCGCCCATCACGGCCAGGCCGGCCACCAGCTTGCCCGGTTTGAACTCATGCAGCGGCACGGGTCACCTCCACCTGTCCGACACCGACCTCCAGCCGAAGGTCCAGTGTGCCCGCGGGCTCCACGCCCTTGGGCGGGGCCACCGTACGCGTCCGCTCCTGTGCCGGTGAGAGGTCGATGTCGTTCGGCGGCTCTCCGGGGAGCCGGATGTCGCCGAGCCCCGCCTGCGCGTGCACCTTCAGCGTCACGTCCCGCGGCACGACGACCTTCAGCTTCCCGGCGCCGACCTCCGCCTTCGTACGGAGGGTGTCGCCCGCCGGGACGCCGACAGAGGTGAGGTCCAGCTTCCCGACCCCGGTGCCCAGTTCGTACACCGGTGCCACCGACGCGACCTCCGCCGGGGACCAGGTCTTGCGCACCCACTGCGTGCCGATGTCCTTGGGGATGGCCGCCGAGGCCGCGAGCAGCCCGGCGGTGAGGAGGGTCAGGAAGATCGTGCCGAAGCCCGTACGTCCCAGGAAGGCGCTCACCGCGAGCCCGAGTCCGAACACGCCCAGCGCCGAGGCCAGGCCGATCTGGAGGCTCGTACCGAGCGGCTGGGAGTCCCACGACAGCCTCAGCGCGAGGCCGCCCGCGAGCAGCGCCAGCAGGAAGATCCGCCCGCCGATCCCGCGCGGACCGTGCCGCCCGCACGAGTGCCCGGACGACTTCCGCTTCCCCGCCCTCCGGCGCTTGGAGCCCCGGCCCGCCTCGTCGTCCTCGTCGTCAGGACCCCACAGATACCCGGACGGCGCCGGCCCCGTCGTACCGTCCTTGACGATCGGGTCGCGCCACCACGACGGACTGCCCGGCGTCGGCGGCGCCTTCGTCTCCGGCGGAGCCTCGGCGGCGGCCGCCGCCCTGCCCGGGTCGAGCGGGCCGCCCTCCTGCGTGGTGGTGTACCGGCGCTGCGACCAGACCGCCGCGCCGATCACGGCGATCGACAGCAGCGTCGCGAAACCCAGCGTCTCGCCGTTGTTGAGCATCGACAGGAACAGGCCGCAGCCCACGAGCGCGAGCAGCACGGCGATCAGGGAGGCGCCGTCGACGCGGCCCGAAAGCAGCCGGCGCAGTTCGTTCTCGTCCTCGCCGTCGAGCGGGACGAGCAGCCAGGCGAAGCCGTAGAAGATCAGCCCGATGCCACCGGTCAGCGTGAGCACGACGACGACGATGCGGAAGATGACCGGGTCCAGGTCGCAGTACCGGCCCAGACCGCCGCAGACGCCCGCGACGACCTTCTGCCGCGGCGCGCGCACCAGCTGAGGAGGCCGCGACGGCGGCGGCTGCGTCGAGGTGTGCGGGGCGGACTGAGTCATGGGTCCATGGTGACCGCACGCCCGCCCCGTCTCCACCCGTGCCGACCCTGGCCCGTCCCTGATATTCCGCCGGGGGCGGCCGGGGGGTGTCAGGGTCGTTCTCGGGGCCGCTCTCAGGGCGCAGCCCTGATGCCACGGCCCGCACCTCCGTGTGACCATCAGTGGCATGCCGGTCGCCACGCCAACCCCGCCCCCGCCGTCCTCCTCGTCCTCGGGCGCGGGAGCGCCGAGCGCGCCCCGGAGCCGGAGCCGGGCGTCGGGGACGGCACCGGGGGCCGACGAGCAGCCCCTGCGCAAGCTCTACCGCAGCGCGGACGGCAGACTGCTGGGCGGCGTCGCACGCGGCCTCGCGGGCCACATGGGGCTCCCGGTCGGCTGGGTACGGCTCGTCTTCCTCGCCCTGTTCCTGGCGCAGGGGCTCGGCGCGCTGCTGTACGCCATCTTCTGGATCGTCGTGCCGCTCGGCGTCGGCGGCACCCCGACCGAGACGCGCCCGCTCTTCGAGACGACGGACGACGGGCGGCGCCGGCTCCGTAAACCCGACCGGGGACAGACCTTCGCGATCATCGCGCTGTTCGTCGTCGGGACCGTCTTCGTCGGCAGCGCCGACCTCGGGCGCGGCGGCGCGGGCAACTACATCTGGCCGACGCTGCTCATCGGCGCCGGCGTCGTCCTGGTCTGGCGCCAGGCCGACAACGCGCGCCGTGCCCAGTGGGCCTCGCTCTCGACCGACAGCAGGCGCCGCAGGGTCTTCCAGATCGCCCGCGGACTCGCGGGCGTCGCCCTCGTCGGCATGGGCCTGACCGTCTTCATGGTCGTACGCGGCTCGGCGGCCCAGCTCGGCAACGTCCTCACGGCGGCCATCGCCGTCGTGGCCGGCGTCGCGCTGCTCGCCGGCCCCTGGCTCGTACGGATGACCCAGGACCTCTCCGACGAGCGCCTGATGCGCATCCGCGCCCAGGAACGCGCCGAGGTCGCCGCGCACGTCCACGACTCCGTCCTGCACACGCTCACGCTGATACAGCGCAATGCGGACGACGGCGGCGAGGTGCGGCGGCTCGCCCGCGCGCAGGAGCGCGAGCTGCGCGCCTGGCTCTACAAGCCCGGGGGCACGGGCAAGGACGAGGAGAACGAACCCGACACCCTCGCCGAGGCCGTGAAGGCGACCGCCGCCGAGGTGGAGGACTACCACGGCGTACCGATCGAGGTCGTGGTCGTCGGCGACTGCCCGCTCGACGAGAAACTGGCCGCACAGATGCAGGCAGCGCGCGAGGCAATGGTCAACGCCGCCAAGTACGGTGGCGAGGGCGGCGCCGTACAGGTCTACGCGGAGGTCGAGGGCCGGACGGTCTTCGTCTCCGTACGGGACCGCGGGCCCGGGTTCGATCTGGACGCGGTGCCCGAGGACCGGATGGGCGTACGGGAGTCGATCTTCGGCCGGATGGAACGCAACGGCGGTACGGCGAGGGTGCGTTCGGCGCCCGACGGGGGCACGGAAGTGGAGCTTGAGATGGAGAGGGCGGCGGACGCATGACCGGCACCAGCGGGACGACCGGCACGAGCGGCGACGGGGGAGAGGCGGAAGCCCGGCGCGTGCGCGTCGTGCTGGTCGACGACCACCGGATGTTCCGCACCGGTGTCCAGGCCGAGATCGGGCAGACCTCGACCACGGGTGTGGAGGTCGTCGGCGAGGCCGCCGACGTCGACCAGGCGGTCACGGTCATCACGGCGACCCGCCCCGAGGTCGTCCTGCTCGACGTCCATCTCCCCGGCGGCGGCGGCGTGGAGGTCCTGCGCCGCTGCGCGCCGCTGATGGCGGCGGCCGAGGACCCGGTACGTTTCCTGGCGCTGTCGGTGTCCGACGCGGCGGAGGACGTGATCGGCGTGATCCGCGGCGGTGCGCGCGGCTATGTCACCAAGACGATCACCGGCACCGACCTGGTGGACTCGGTCTTCCGCGTCCAGGACGGCGACGCCGTCTTCTCACCGAGGCTGGCGGGCTTCGTGCTCGACGCGTTCGCGTCGACGGACGCGCCGCCGGTGGACGAGGACATGGACCGCCTCACGCAGCGCGAGCGCGAGGTGCTGCGGCTGATCGCGCGCGGTTACGCGTACAAGGAGATCGCGAAGCAGCTCTTCATCTCGGTGAAGACGGTCGAGTCGCACGTCTCGGCGGTGCTGCGCAAGCTCCAGCTCTCCAACCGGCACGAACTGACCCGGTGGGCGACGGCGCGCAGGCTGGTGTGAGCCGGCGGGCGGGCGGGCCGGTCAGTGCGGGCAGAGCCACTCGGTGACGTACTCCCGCCCGTCGTGGTGCAGCAGGCCCCGGACGCATTCACCGGGCTCCGTGTCGAGCCTGCCGCTCAGCGCGGCTGAGCCGTCCTTCGTAACGAGGGTGCCGTACCAGCCGGGGAACGCGGTGATCCGCGCGTCCTTGCGCTGGTAGCCCAGCCGGACGGTGGGCGCGTGGCCGTTGTCGGCACCCGTGCCGTGTCGTACGTAGCGCGTCGTGAACTCCCCCTCGCCGCCCACCGGGCCCTCGACGCAGAGCCGGCCGCCGGAGAGGTCGCCGCAGCCGTCCGGGGTGGAACCCACTGGTGCCAGGACGAGCACCGCGCCGAGGGTGAGCGCCGCCGCGCGGGCCCGTCCGTGTCTCATGGCGTCATCGTCGTGCGGCGGGGGCGGGACGGCATCCCGGCTTGGGCCGGGTGGGCGCCTCCGGCGCCTTAGGCCGTGTTTCGAAAGTAGCGCCGTCCGCCCGCAGGGCGGGGCTCGCGGCGAGCGTGCGTGCCGGCGCCGCGAGCCGGGCGGGACTTTCCAAACAGGGCCTAGGCGGGGCGGGTGGCGCCCGCGAAGGGCATCTGGTCGATCGGGGCCAGCCGCACCCCGGCGCCCGGCCGAGGGGCGTGGATCATCTGCCCGCCGCCGACGTAGAGCCCGACGTGCGAGATCCCGGAGTAGAAGAACACCAGGTCTCCCGGGGCGAGCTGGGAGCGGGAGACGCGTTGGCCCGCGTTGATCTGCGTGTACGTGGTGCGCGGGAGGGAGACCCCGGCCGCGCGCCAGGCGGCCTGGGTGAGCCCGGAGCAGTCGAACCCGTCGGGCCCGGTCGCGCCCCACACGTAGGGCTTGCCGATCGCCCCGCGCGCGTAGGAGATCGCGGCGGCGGCGCGGGCGCCGGGCGCCGTCGCACCCTGGCTCCGCGAGCGGTCGGCGCGCGGGCCGGCCGTATCGGCGGCCCCGTCGTACCGCGCGCGCTCGGCGGCGGAGAGCCGGCCGAGGAGCCGCCGGGCGTCGTCGAGCTTCCCGCGGACGGTCGACTTGTGCGTGGCCAGCTCGGCCTGACGGCTCTTCAGGCCGGCGAGTTCGCCGTCGGCCTTCGTACGGAGGCGGTCGATGTCCCCGAGCTGCGTACGCATCCTGCTGACGGCCCGCGCCTGCTGGAAGCCGGCCCGTTCGGCGAGCGCGGCCCCGCGCAGATAGCTGTCGGGGTCGGAGCTGAGGGCGAGCTGCACGGCGGGGTCGAGGCCGCCCGCGCGGTACTGGGCGGCGGCGATCGAACCGAGCGCGTTGCGCGAGGCGTTGAGCCGTTCCGTCCGCCGGGCGGCCTCGTCGCGCAGCTTGTCCAGCGAGGCGCGCGCGTCGTCGGCCTTCTCCTTCGCCCCGTTGTACTTCTCGGTGGCGACCTCGGCCTCGTGGTAGAGCTTGTCGACCTTCGCCTTCACCTGCGCCGGAGTGAGGCGCGGCTCGGCGTGTGCGGAGCCGTCGAGCCCGGTGGCCGTCGCGGCGCCCGCGAGGGCGAGAGTGGCCGCCGTACGGCCGTACTGGCCGCTGAACGGCCGGTGCTTGGAGCGGGGTCGGCGGTGCGCTGCCACGGGGGCGTCCACATCCTTCTTCACGGCTCTGTTCCCGTACGGGTTCCTGACGGGAGGACGCTAGGCGCGGTGGTCACGCCGGTGCGGCGCCATGGCCGCAATTGCCCGGAGCCGGTGGCCCGGTGACGGATTGTGGCCGCCGGGACCCCACCGGATTCGACAGTCCCGGACAGAATCCGACCGATCCGATGACACCGGCACATGCGGCGCGGGAGCGGTGGTACAGAGGCCCGGGGCCGGGCCCGGACTGTCAGTGGACGCGCGTAGGTTCTTCCCATGACCACTCTCGGGGAAATGCTGAAGGGACCGTCCTCCAGGTCACTTTGGGATCGGCTGTGCCCGCTGCTCGAAGCCCTGGACGAGTCGGCGGCGGCCACCGCGGCCACCGGTCTGCGGAGCTGGCCGCCGGAGCGGCGGCCGATGCCGGACCGGTGGTGGGCCGAGTGGCTGGCGGGTGACGTACGGCCCTACCACGCGCTCGCGGGGACGCGCAGGCTCGGCCGGCTGGTCGACGTGGAGTCGGCGCGGGTGCCGGCCGAGCCGCGGGCGGACCGGGACGAGTACGAGGAGGCGAACGACCGGGTGCTCACGCCCTCCGGGTACGCGCTGACCGACGTCGTGGCCTTCCCTTACGGCGCGATGGCGGTGGCGGCCCCCTCCGACCTGCGCCGGCTGGTGCTCGGCGCGGTGGCCGAGTGGCATCACAACGGCGGTGACGTCGTCGGCTGGAGCACGATGGCGAGCGGTCCCCTGACCACGTTCCTCGACGGCGCCGACTACCACGACAATCCGCTGGACATCCAGATCTCCCCGGACGGCGCGACCGTCGCCGCCTCGGTGGAGTGCCGCTGGCACGCCTGGTCGTCGGCCGGGCAGGCGCTCTGGACGCTCGACCCGGAGTCCATCTGGCCGGACGGGCCGGCCGGGGCCGCGTCCGACGACGGGGACGAGGAGGAGCCCGACGACGACCTCGTGGGCATCGACGTCCCCGTGCGGTTCTCCTTCGACGCGGAGGGCCGGAGGGTGGCCGTGGGGCGGCTGCGCGGCGGCCCCGTGGCCGTCCTGGACGCGCGGACCGGACAGGTCCTGGCGGGTTCGCCCGGTCCGGACGGGGCGCGCTGGGAGGGTGAGGGCCCCGTCGCCCTGGACGCGGCCGGGAGGCTGCTGGCGCACGCCCGGGGCAGCGGGCTGGTCGTGCGCGAGGCGGACGGCGGCGCGGTGCTCGCCGAGGCGGACACCGGGCTGGTCACGATCCACGCGCTGGCCGCGGCTCCGGACGGCACCCGATTCCTCGCCGTCGGGGCGGACGGCAAGGACGACCCCGCGGTGTGCGTACTGACGCTGTCAGCGCCCTCGACCCTCACCGCGGGTGAGCTGATACGGCCGGACCGGGCGCCCGACGGCATGGTCGCCACCGACCCGATGTCGGTGATCACCGCGCGGGCGGTGTGGACCGACGGCGGACCGCTCGCCTTCATGTCGTCGGACGTCGGCGACGTCCTGTTCGGCGACGACGGCCGCGTGCTGCGGCTGTCGTCCGGGCCGAGCGTCGCCGCGTTCACCCCGGACGGCCGCGCGCTCGTCACCGTCGGATGCGCCGAACAGGACGAGATGGACCCGATCGACGTCTGGTTCCTCGACGGCCCCGACGGCCCGGCCGCACCGCACCGCGCGCCCTGAGCCGCCGTTCTGGGCGTCCGGCTCAGGCCGGGCGCACGCTGCCGTAGATCGGCATGTAGTAGATGGACTCCTCGCGGACGTTCGCACCCGGCTTCGGCGCGTGGATCATCTTGCCGTCGCCCTTGTAGATGCCGACGTGGCTGATGTCGTCGTAGAAGAACACCAGGTCGCCGGGGAGCAGGTCCGCCGTGGCGACCCGCTTGCCGACCTTCACCTGGTCCCAGGTCGTACGCGGCAGCTGGACACCCGCCTCCTTCCAGGCGGCGCCCGTCAGCCCCGAGCAGTCGTACGAGCTGGGGCCGGTGGCGCCCCACACGTACGGCTTGCCGATCTGGGCGCGGGCGAACGCGAGGACCTTCTCGGCCTTGGCCGCGTACGTACCGTCCGTGACCCCCGAACCGCCGCCCGAGCCCGTGTCCGTGCCGCCTCCGGTGGCGGGCGCCTCCTCCTGCCGCGCCTCCTCCTGCCGCTTGCGCTCCGCGGCCTCCTCCTTGGCCTTCGCCTCGGCCTTGCGGCGCGCCTCCTCCTCCTTCTTCCGCTCCAGCGCGGCGAGCCGCGCCTTCTCCTCGGCCGTCAGGTCCGCCAGCAGGGACCGCGCCGCCGCGAGCTTGTTCTGGACCTTCTGCTTGCCCGCCTTGAGCGACGCCTGCGACTCCGTCAGCGTCTCCAGGCTCTTCGTCGCCTTGACGCGCTGCTTCGCCGCGGACCGCTGCTCCTTCTGGAAGTCCTCGACGGCCTCCTGCTGGCGGTCGGTCAGCCGGCCCATCAGCTGGGTCTGCTCGAAGTACGACTCCGGGCTGTCGGCGAACATCAGGGCGGCCGTGGGACCGACCGCGCCCGCGCGGTACTGCGCCGCCGCGTACGTACCGAGGGCGCGTCGCGCCTCGTTGACCTTGTCGGCGCTCTTGGCGACGTCGTCCAGGACCCGGTCGACCGACCTGCGCTGCGTGTCGGTCGCCTCCTTCGCCTTGTTGTACTCCTGCGTCGCCGTACCGGCCTGCCGGTACAGGTCGTCGACCTTCTTCTGCACCTCTTCTACGGAGGGCTTGGGCTCGGCCGGCGCGGCGGTGGCGCTCTGCGTCGACAGCAGCGTGACCGAGGCGAGCGCGGCCGTCGTGAAGCCGACGGCCGGTGTGTTCGCGCGCACCCCGGTGCGAGTGCGCGATTTGCGATGCGACGCCAAGGCCGGCATCTCCTTCCGTGGACCGCCTACCGGGTTAGCTGTCGGGTTCGGGCGGAACGGAAGGCTGCCCTACGGGCCGGGAACGCGGCCCGATTCACCCCGGTGGAACGTGGTGGGTCCCCGGTTCCGGACTCCCTTCGGGAAGCCCGGATTCGGCGCAGGCAGCCCGCTTGGCGCTGATCGCCGATGGAGTACGGGCGGCCTCGGCGTGCACGGTAGCCAATCCGTGGTGCCGCTGTGAAGGTTGATGGCCGATATGCCCGATACGTTTTCGTGACCTTTGACGCACACGCTCGTTGTCGCCCCGGCGAGGCCATGTGGCGGCGGGCTGTCAGTGCGGCACCCTAGACTCGGGAAGCGATGAGCAGCCTCTTTGACGACAGCTTCCTGGCGGACCTCCAGCCCTCGGCCGAGGAGCCCCCGCCGCCGCCCGAGGACACCGCTCCGGAACAGGTGCCCGACGATCTCTTCGGAGGGAAGTTCGACGTGCCCCCGCCCAGGGATGCGTACCACCGAGACGGTGCCCCGCGCACGGTCGTGGACCCGGCGGCGCTGCTCGAAGGGCTGAACGACGAGCAGCGCGCCGCCGTCGTGCACACCGGATCGCCGCTGCTCATCGTGGCGGGCGCGGGCTCCGGCAAGACCCGGGTGCTGACGCACCGGATCGCGCATCTGCTCGGGACCCGCAGCGTGCATCCGGGCGAGGTACTGGCGATCACGTTCACCAACAAGGCCGCGGGCGAGATGAAGGAGCGCGTCGGACAGCTCGTCGGACCGCGCGCCAACGCCATGTGGGTGATGACGTTCCACAGCGCCTGCGTGCGGATCCTGCGCCGCGAGTCCAAGCGGCTCGGGTTCACGTCGTCGTTCTCGATCTACGACGCGGCCGACTCCAAGCGCCTCATGGCCCTGGTCTGCCGCGATCTGGACCTCGACCCCAAGCGCCACCCCCCGAAGGCGTTCAGCGCCAAGATCTCGAACCTGAAGAACGAGCTGATCGACGAGGAGACCTTCGCCGGCCAGGCGACGGACCCCTTCGAGAAGACGCTGGCCGAGGCGTACCGGATGTACCAGGCGCGGCTGCGCGAGGCCAACGCGCTGGACTTCGACGACATCATCATGACGACGGTCCATCTGCTCCAAGCGTTCGGGGACGTCGCCGAGCACTACCGCCGCCGGTTCCGCCACGTCCTGGTGGACGAGTACCAGGACACCAACCACGCGCAGTACACCCTGGTGCGTGAGCTGGTCGGCCCCTCGGGCGAGGGGGACGACCCGGCCGAGCTGTGCGTCGTCGGTGACGCGGACCAGTCCATCTACGCCTTCCGGGGCGCCACGATCCGCAACATCCTCCAGTTCGAGGAGGACTACCCGGACGCGACGACGATCCTGCTGGAGCAGAACTACCGCTCCACCCAGACGATCCTCAGCGCGGCCAACGCGGTCATCGAGCGCAACGAGAGCCGGCGGCCCAAGAATCTCTGGACGAACGCCGGAGCGGGCGCCCTGATCACCGGGTACGTGGCGGACACCGAGCACGACGAGGCGCAGTTCGTCGCCGACGAGATCGACCGGATGACGGACGCGTCGGAGGCCAGGGCGGGCGACGTCGCCGTCTTCTACCGGACGAACGCGCAGTCGCGTGTCTTCGAGGAGATCTTCATCCGCGTCGGCCTGCCCTACAAGGTCGTCGGCGGTGTGCGCTTCTACGAGCGCAAGGAGGTCCGCGATGTGCTCGCCTACCTGCGCGTCCTCGCCAATCCGGAGGACAGCGTCCCGCTGCGCCGGATCCTGAACGTGCCCAAGCGCGGCATCGGCGACCGGGCCGAGGCGATGATCGACGCGCTCTCGGTGCGGGAGAAGATCTCCTTCGCGCAGGCGCTGCGCCGGGTCGACGAGGCGTACGGCATGGCGGCCCGCTCGTCGAACGCCGTGAAGCGCTTCAACACGCTGATGGAGGAGTTGCGCACGGTCGTCGAGTCCGGCGCCGGTCCGGCGACGGTCCTGGAGGCCGTGCTGGAACGGACCGGCTATCTGGCGGAGTTGCAGGCCTCGACCGACCCGCAGGACGAGACGCGGATCGAGAACTTGCAGGAACTGGCCGCTGTGGCCCTGGAGTTCGAGCAGGAGCGGGCGCAGGCGGCCGGGGCTCAGACGCCGGGGACGGCGGCTGCGGACACCGCAGCGGAGGCGGGCGGTGCCGGCGCCGACGAGGCGCCCGCCGCGGCCCCGTCCGGGACGCTCGCCGAGTTCCTGGAGCGGGTCGCGCTGGTCGCCGACTCCGACCAGATCCCCGACGAGGACGAGGACGGCTCCGGTGTCATCACGCTGATGACGCTGCACACCGCGAAGGGGCTGGAATTCCCGGTCGTCTTCCTGACCGGCATGGAGGACGGCGTCTTCCCGCACATGCGCGCGCTCGGCCAGGCGAAGGAGCTGGAGGAGGAGCGCAGGCTGGCGTACGTCGGCATCACGCGCGCCCGCGAACGGCTCTATCTGACCCGGTCCTCGATGCGCAGCGCGTGGGGCCAGCCCTCGTACAACCCGCCGTCGCGCTTCCTGGAGGAGATCCCGGGCGAGCATCTGGCGTGGAAGCGCACCGGCCCGATGGCCGCCCCCGCCGGGCCGACGTCGGGGATCACGTCCTCGCTGTCCGCGTCCCGCTCACGATCGGGGCCCGCCGGATTCGCCACGCGGCGCGCGACCGAGAAGCCGGTCATCTCGCTGGCGGTGGGGGACAGGGTCACGCACGACCAGTTCGGGCTCGGGACGGTCGTCACGGTGACGGGTTCGGGCGCCGACGCGCAGGCGACCATCGACTTCGGCGACTCGAAGCCGAAGCGGCTGCTGCTGCGGTACGCGCCGGTCGACAAGCTGTAGCGGGCGGCCGGGGCGCGAGAAGCGAGGGCATGAGGATGCGGCGGGCCGGGAAGGCCCGCCGCTTCGGTGCCAGGGGGAGCCGTCAGCGGCGCGGACCGCTTACGACAGTGAGAGACCGTGGCTGCGGAACCAGGCCAGCGGGTCGATCGCCGCGCCGCCGCCCGGCCGTACCTCGAAGTGCAGGTGCGGACCGGTGGAGTTGCCCGAGTTCCCGGAGTACGCGATCTCGTCACCGGCCTTGACCGTTCCGGAGCGGATCTTCGTGCTGCTGAGGTGGCAGTACCAGGTCTCGGTGCCGTCGGCGGCGGTCACGATCGCCATGTTGCCGTAGGCGTCGTTCCACTGCGTCCGGACGGTGCCGTCCGTCGCCGCCATCACCGGTGTGCCGTACGAGACGGGGAAGTCGATACCCGTGTGCATCGACATCCAGTTGACGCCGGCCTGGCCGTAGTACGCGCTGAGGGCGTGATTGGCGACGGGGATGGCGAACTTGGGGCGTGCGGCCTCGCGGGCCGCGGCCTCCGCCTCGCGCTTCTTCTTCTCCGCCGCCTGGCGTTCCTTGAGGTCGATGCGCTCCTGGGTGCGGCTGGCGCGGTCCCCGAAGTCACGCGCGTCGGCGTCGAGAGCGGCGAGTTGGGTGTCGAGCTTGTTGTTGACCGCGGCGGGCTTGACCGCGGTCGCCTCCGAGGCGGTGACCGTCGTCGAGTCGGCCTTGGTCTCCTCGGCACCGAGCCCGCCGACCGACGCGGCGGCGATACCGGCGACGCCCATCACACAGGCGGAGGGGACGGCGACGGTCAGCATGGCCGAACGCTTCGCAGGCGTACGGCGCCTGCCACGACTGCCCCCGGCCGCCCGGCGGACCGGACGCGGGCTGATCGTCGCGGCGGTGACGGTGGCGGCGGCCCCGACGAGATGGTCCGCGTGCGGGTGTTCCGCGTGCTCGGAGTGCTCCCACTCGGGCGCCGGCTCCGATTCCGACACCTGTTCAGGTTCCGGACCGGGCGTGTCGTACTCGTGCTCGTGGCCGCTCTCGTACTCGGGCTGCGCGTACTCGTCCGGCGTGAACTCCGCCTGGCCGTACGCGGGTTCGTGCTGGTGCTCGGCGACGGCGTCGTAGGCGGCCGGCTCGTGGGCGGCTGGCTCGTACGACGCCGCGTCGTGGGACTCGTACGTCGTGGTGTCGCCGTAGTACTGGTCCGCCGCCGGGGCCTCGGTCTGGAACGGTACGTCCGGCTGGACCGCCGGTGCTCCCGAGTTCCAGGCGGTGGCGTCGTAGGCGCCGGTGTCGGCGACGGGCTCCGCCCACTGGTCGGCCGGGGCGCCCTGGCCGGTCGCGTCGTATCCGTAATTGGCCGCCTGGTTCGCCTCGTTCCAGGCGTTGGCGTCCCACTGCCCCGTCGTGTCGTACGACTGCTGGGGCTGTGCCGCGTAGGCGTCGTACGCCTCGTACTGAGCCTGGGGTGCCTGCGGCGCCTGTGTCGCGTAGGGGTCGTAACCCTCGTAACCCGCGTTCCACTGCGCCGAGTCGTACTGACCGCTGTGGTCCGTCTCGTAAGTGACCGTGCCCGCCGGGCTCGTGCCCGGAAGCGCGCCGAAGAGCGGGTCACTGTCGAAGCTGCCTGTGGAGTAGCCGTCATGGGCGGCGTATCCGGCGTGGGGGTGCTGGTCGTTCACCAACTTCTCTCTCGCCTCGGCAGCAGGACCAGGCTCCTGGGGCCGCCTTGACGAACAGAGGGACCCAGAAGGGAAAGCAGTGGCCGCGACTGTACCCGGCGGTATGCGACGGCGACAATCTTCGGCGGCTTCCGGGCGCTCTGGAAACGGGCATTCGGCCGTCTTTCGGCGAACTGCGGGCGCACCTTTGGTAGTACGTTCGAAGTCCGTTCGATTTCAACGGTGTCGGTGAGGTGTCGAACCGACATCGAATCGGGCGTGGCCGCAACCAAATTCCGATGTCGGCGTTTGGGGCGTCACGCCACGGATATCGCCCCGCCCGCCTGGTCCTCCGTGCTCTGAGTGCCGCCGCCCGCCCATTCGGCCGACTCGATGAGGCCCGCGAGGTCGTCGTCGCCGTCGTGCTCCAGGACATACCGGATACCGGCGGCGACGGCCGGGTGCACCGGCAGTGCGAGGTGGCCGATACCGGTCACTCCCACGTTCTCCGCGACGAGGTCCGGGTGCTCGACGCGGGCGGCGCCGACCGGTGACATGACCTGGTCGAGATCGCTCCAGAAGCTGACGAACCGGGTCCGGCAGCCGGGCGCCGGCTCCCGCAGCTCCTCGATCAGGTCCGAGCCGGGCCGCATCTGCCGGACGACGGGGTGCGCGCTCGCGAGCGGGATGGCGGCGGTGCCGGCGTGCGGGGTGCCCATGGTGACCAGGGTCCGCACCCGTGCGTCGCCGTCCAGTCGCTGTACGTAATACCTGCCGATCAGGCCGCCGAGGCTGTGGCCGACGATGTCGACCTCGCGGTGCCCCGTACGGGCGCAGATCTCCTCGATGTGGCGGCCCAGTACCTCGGCCGCCAGCCGGATGTCGCTGGTCAGAGGCGAGAAATTGAGGGATTCGAGATGCCGCCAGCCGTGCCTGGCCAGTGAGCGGCGCAGCAGGACGAAGACGGAGCGGTTGTCCACGAAGCCGTGCAGGAGCAGGACCGGCGGCCGTGAGCGGCCCTCCGTGGGCAGGGTGGCCGCCTCGGGCGGCAGCTCGGACGCGGGGCGCTCATTGGCGATACCACCCGGATAGAGGACCAGGTGCCCGGCGAGGATCGCCAGCTCAAGGGCCGAGGCCCGCAGGAGGGTGACGGGCAGCTCCCAGGCCGCCGGCCGACGCACCACGGACGGAAAGGGCGAGAAGAGCTCGGAGAAAGGCGGGATCTTCATTGACCTACCTCCCTACGCCACACGGGAAGCGGCTCCCTTGCGGCTCCCGTGCCGGGTGGGGCCGGCACAGCGCAGAGTGAACATGTCCCAATGTGTGATTTCCCCCTCCCCGGCCACCGCGAAACAGCCGCGTGAGAGATGCTGGAGATAACGTTCGTTCACTCTCCGTCCCTCGCCGGTACGGGGACCCGTGCCAATGACGACGAAGTCGGTATGTGGAGGCAGTGATGGGTGTGACCGGTCCGATCCGTGTGGTGGTGGCGAAACCGGGTCTCGACGGCCACGATCGCGGGGCCAAGGTCATCGCGCGAGCGTTGCGGGATGCGGGTATGGAGGTCATCTACACCGGGCTGCACCAGACGCCCGAGCAGATCGTGGACACCGCGCTCCAGGAGGACGCCGACGCGATCGGCCTGTCGATCCTGTCCGGCGCGCACAACACGCTGTTCGCGAAGGTCATCGATCTGCTGGACCAGCACGACGCGCTGGACATCAAGGTCTTCGGCGGCGGCATCATCCCGGAGGCGGACATCGCGCCCCTGAAGGAGAAGGGCGTGGCGGAGATCTTCACGCCGGGCGCGACGACGACGTCGATCGTCGACTGGGTGAACGCGAACGTCCGGCAGCCCGCGGGGGCGTAGCGCGCGGTGCGGCGGCCGGGCCGCACGGCTCGCGGGCGCGCGGGCCTCAGTCGCCCGCCGGGCCGCTCGCTCCCGCCGGGTCCTCACCCGCCAGTTCCGACAGCATCGCGGCGCGCAGCCGCAGCGTGGAGACCAGGCGCTGGAACGCCTCCGACCAGTAGCCGCCCGCTCCCGGTGACGAGCCCTCCGACTCGTCCGGGGTGGCGGTGAGGATCTCCAGACGGGACGCCTCCGCCGGGTTCAGGCAGCGTTCGGCCAGGCCCATCACACCGCTGAAGCTCCACGGGTAACTCCCCCCGTCCCGCGCGATGTCGAGCGCGTCGACCACCGCGCGGCCCAGCGGTCCGGACCACGGCACCGCGCAGACCCCGAGGAGCTGGAACGCCTCCGAGAGGCCGTGCGCCGCGATGAACCCGGCCACCCAATCGGCCCGTTCCGCCGCGGGCAGGGTGGCGAGCAGCTTCGCCCGTTCCGCGAGGGACGACGCCCCCGGGCCGGTGGCCGGGGACGCGGCCGGCGGGCCGAGCAGGGCGTGGGCCCAGTGGGCGTCCCGCTGGCGGACGGCGGCGCGGCACCACGCCGCATGCAGTTCGTCCCTCCAGCCGTCGAGGACCGGCAGCGTCACGATCTCCTCGGGCGTACGGCCCCCCAGCCGGTCCGGCCAGACCGAGAGCGGCGTCGCCTCCACCAACTGGCCCAGCCACCAGGAGCGTTCGCCCCGGCCGCTGGGCGGTGTCGGGCTCACCCCGTCGCGCTGCATCTCCGCGTCGCACTCGTGCGGCGCCTCGACGACGACGGTCGCGGCCGTGGGGCCGCCGGCGCGGTCCAGGCTCACGCACGTGGCCGCCCGTGCCGCCATCCGCGCGGCCAGCGCGGAGTTCGGCAGCGCGGACAGCAACTCGGCGGCGGTCGCGCGGACATTGCGGCTGCGGTCGGAGAGCGACTCCTCCAGGAAGGGCTCGTCGAGGTCGGAGAGTCCGGCGCGCAGCGAGTCGAGGAACATCAGCCGGTCCTCGGCGCGCTCGGTCGGCCATGTCGTGGCGAGCAGCGCCCGCGCCGCGTTCGCGTCCCGGGCCCGGACGGCCGCCAGCAGGGCGACGCGCTCGGCGAACAGCCCCTGCTCCCACAACTGCCGTACGGCTTCCGTGTCCTGGGCGTCCGGCAGGACGGCGCCGCCGGACCCGCCGCGCAGCGCGAACTTCCAGTCCGGGTTGAGGCGCGCGAGCCAGAGCCCGCGCGGTCCGGCGAACGCGAGGACGCGCGGCCGCAGGTCGTTGCGCACGTGCGCGGCGTCGAGCAGCGCGGGCAGTGCGGCGGCGGGGGCGCGGTAACCGTGGTCGTTGGCCGCGGTGAGCCACTGGGGGAGCAGTTCGGTCAGGTCGGGGGCCGTACCGCGTCTGCCGCCCGAACCGGCGGGAGCCGTACGGTCGGCCAGCAGCTGGGTGAGGCGCCGGCGCGCGGGCGCCGGAAGTTCGCGGCGGTCGTCGTGCGGCGCGGGCTCCGGCCGGGCGGCGGCACGTGCGGGCAGCAGCCCCGCCCGCCGCCGCAGCGTGTGGAGTGCGGCGGCGTCGAGCAGCGCGACGGGCGCGTCCTGGCCGGAGGCCCCGATGTCCGCGGGCGGCGTGCGCCGGTCGGTGCCGAGCAGGGCCGACGTGACGAGTTCTTCCCAGGGGGTGGTGCCGGTCATCGGGTGCCTCCGTACGTATGGATAAGGGGACGGCGTTGGGTCTTGCCGGACCAGGTGGCGTCGGCTGGGGAGGGTTGGCCGGGTCGCGGGGCCGGGGCGTGGTTGAGAAGTTCCGCCTGCCCTGCGGCGCCCGGCACGCTCGCCGTCCGAGGACGGCGGGTCCATCCATGACGCCGATCCTCCGCCTCGCGATCGCACGCACCTGACGCCGCGGGTCCCGCCCTTCGGGCGCGGACGGCGCCACTTCTGAAACACGCCCCTCGTGGGCCGCTCGTTCTCAATTGCCGGGCGGGCTGGACGCGGTCCGTCCGACGGGCGTTTCAAGCCCGTCCGGCAATTGAGGACGGACCGGTTGCCGGGGGCCGGTCATGTCAGCCGGACCGTTTCCGGGGAGTCCGCGGACCACGCGGAGAGCGGTGTGAATCCGCGATGGCCGCACTCACCGAAGACCGTGACCGGCCCGCCGCCGGACAGCGCGACGAGTCTCCACATCCCCGACCACGAGACCGGCGCGATCGGCAGGGCCGACTCCCCGTCCGCGTCGGCGAGCTGCCACTCGCCCTTGCCCGGGTCCCCGGCGGGCACGGTGACGACATCGGTCAGCGTCACCGGCCAGGACTCCAGCCACGGATCGTCCCGCAGCGCCGTGCCGTACGCCTCCACCGCCGCCGTGGTCGTCCCGCCCGGTGGCGGCGGCCCGCCCGGCTCCCCGATGCCCGTCTCCTCGCCCAGGTCGGCCCGCAACTGCCCCGCTCCCGTGTGCGGCGTCAGCTCGGCCTCGATCACCCGGCCCACCGGCAGCGCCGGCTGCGGTGAACGCCCCGCGGCGCCGAACCCCAGCACCAGAGCCGTACGCCCCGACTCCCGCCCGTGCAGCCAGATCCGGCGTGTGGTGATCTTGCCGTCCGACCTGTCGTACTGCGAGAGGACCAGCCAGCGGTCCTTGACCGGCGTGCCGTCGGCGGGGGAGGGGAGACCGACCCGCGTACGGACCGTCGTCGCCAGCGGCGCGGGCAGCCGGTCGATCCCCAGCCAGCCCACGACCAGCAGACGCAGCAGCGCCGACTCCTCGAGCAGCCGCACCGGCCAGCCCGCCCCCGAACCCGGGATCGACCCCAACTCCCGCACCCGCGCGGCCAGTCCGGGCGCCTGCGCGTCCACCATGCGGGCGGCCGTCTCCTCCCACAGCCCGTAGCCCGACCGCTCGGCCGCCGCCAGTCCGCCGCGCAGCAGATCCGTCAGCCGCTGTTCGAGCTCGCGCGCCCCGGCCGTGATCCGGGCCGCCCTGCGCTCCGCCCGGCGCCTGGCCGCCTCCGGGTCGGCCTGCCCGGCGGCCCCGGCGGCCTCGTCCTTCGCCTTCCGCTCCTTGGCGTCGGCCCGCTCCCGGCGGCCCCCCAGCCACTCCTCCGCCCAGTCGGGCGCGGCCCCGTCCCCGACGTCCACGACCTGTCCGACGGCCGGTGTCCCGTCGTCCGCCCAGAGCAGCAGCAGCCCCAGAGCGTGCTTGCACGGGAACTTCCGGCTCGGGCAACTGCACGTGTACGCCGGGCCTTTCGTATCTATCACCGTCTGATACGGCTTCTTCCCGCTCCCCTTGCACAGCCCCCACACGGCCCCCTCGCCGCTGCTGCCCATGTCCGACCACGGCCCGGCCTCGCTGAGCCTGGCGCCCGCCTTGCGTGACGCGGCGTCAGGCGCCAGGGCCAGCACCTGTTCCACCGTCCAGCGCACCCCCGCTTCATCCATGCCCACGACGTTAGGCCGTACCACTGACAATCGGCTCCGACCTGCGAAGAGGTCCGATTGTCAGTGGCATGGTGCACGGTGGATCCCACACCCGGTCGAACGATCTGGAGGGGGATCCATGACCATGCCCGAGACGAGTGCGCCGACCGACGGGGCGGTCGGCGAGGCCGTCGGCGCGGAGGTCCTGCGACCGCACGCCGAGGACGCGTTCGCCGGTGAACTGAAGGCGCTCGCCGCCGCCGACGACCGGCCCCGGCCGGCCCGGTGGCGGCTCTCGCCGTGGGCGGTCGCGACGTATCTCCTCGGCGGGACGCTCCCCGACGGCACGGTCATCACGCCGAAGTACGTGGGCCCGCGCAGGATCATCGAGGTCGCCGTCACCACACTCGCCACCGACCGGGCACTGCTGCTCCTCGGCGTTCCGGGTACGGCGAAGACCTGGGTGTCCGAGCATCTGGCCGCCGCCGTCAGCGGTGACTCGACGCTGCTGGTGCAGGGGACGGCGGGCACGCCCGAGGAGGCCATCCGATACGGGTGGAACTACGCGCAGTTGCTCGCCCACGGCCCCAGCCGGGACGCGCTCGTGTCCAGTCCCGTCATGCGGGCCATGGCGGACGGCATGACCGCCCGGATCGAGGAGCTGACGCGCATCCCGGCCGACGTGCAGGACTCGCTCATCACGATCCTGTCCGAGAAGACGCTGCCGGTCCCGGAGCTGGGGCAGGAGATCCAGGCGGTGCGCGGGTTCAACGTGATCGCCACGGCCAACGACCGCGACCGGGGGATCAACGACCTGTCGAGCGCCTTGCGCCGCCGCTTCAACACCGTCGTCCTGCCACTGCCCGCCACCGCCGAGGCGGAGGTCGACATCGTCTCGCGGCGCGTCGACCAGATCGGGCGCTCGCTCGACTTGCCGGGCGGCCTCGAAGGCATCGCCGAGATCCGACGGGTCGTCACGGTCTTCCGCGAACTGCGCGACGGCGTCACGTCCGACGGGCGTACGAAGATCAAGTCCCCGTCCGGGACGCTCTCCACGGCGGAGGCGATCTCCGTCGTCACCAACGGCCTCGCGCTCGCCGCGCACTTCGGCGACGGCGTCCTGCGCCCCGGAGACGTCGCGTCCGGCATTCTCGGCGCCGTCGTCCGCGACCCTGCGGCCGACCGGGTGATCTGGCAGGAGTACGTGGAAACGGTCGTGCGCGAGCGGGACGGCTGGAAGGACTTCTACCGCGCCTGCCGAGAGGCCGGCGCGTGACGACGCCCGTCCGGGACACGGACAGGAACACGGACAGGGACGCGGACACGTCGGCGTTCGTGCCCCCGGCGGCCGGCGCGACCCCGGCGCGGCCGGCCGGCAGCGGTCCGCTGCTGCTCGGCGTCCGGCACCACGGGCCCGGTTCGGCCCGCGCCGTACAGGCGGCGCTCGACGCCGCCCGGCCGTCGGCCGTCCTGATCGAAGGACCGCCCGAGGGCGACGCGTTGGTGTCACTCGCGGGCGACACACAGATGCGCCCGCCGGTCGCGCTGCTCGCCCATGCCGTGGACGATCCGGGGCGCGCGGCGTTCTGGCCGCTGGCCGAGTTCTCCCCGGAGTGGGTCGCGATCCGCTGGGCGCTCGCCCACGACGCCCCGGTCCGCTTCATCGACCTTCCCGCGACGCACTCCCTGGCCCTCACGGACGGGGACGGGACGGCGGACGGCGAGACCGCGGATCCCGATTACGGCCCCGACTCCGACCCCGGAACCGGCCCCGATTCCGGCGTCTCCGCACGGGCGCTGCGCATCGATCCGCTCGCCGTCCTGGCCGAAGCCGCCGGGTACGACGACGCCGAACGGTGGTGGGAGGACGTCGTGGAGCACCGCGGCGCGGCCACCGACCCGTTCGCGCCGTTCGACGCCGTCGGCGAGGCGATGACAGCCCTGCGCGAGGAGTACGGCGACGGCGGGCACCCGCGCGACCTGGTCCGCGAGGCATACATGCGGATCCAACTCCGCGCGGCCCGGAAGGAGTTCGGGGACGACCGGGTCGCCGTCGTCTGCGGGGCGTGGCACGTGCCCGCACTCGGCGCGAAGACCACGGCCACCGCCGACCGCGCCCTCCTCAAGGGACTGCCCAAGGTCAAGTCCGAGATGACCTGGGTGCCGTGGACCCACCACCGGCTGGCCAGACACAGCGGATACGGCGCCGGAATCGACTCTCCCGGCTGGTACGGCCACCTCTTCGGAGCGCCCGACCGCCCCGTGGAGCGCTGGATGACCAAGGTCGCCGGTCTGCTGCGCGACGAGGACCAGCCCGTCTCCTCCGCCCATGTCATCGAGGCCGTGCGGCTCGCCGAGACCCTGGCCGCCATGCGCGGCAGGCCGCTCGCCGGGCTGACCGAGACGACCGACGCGATCCGTGCCGTCATGTGCGACGGGTCCGACGTACCGCTCGGACTCATCAGGGACAAGCTCATTGTCGGGGACGTCCTCGGCGAGGTCCCCGACTCCGCGCCCGCCGTGCCGTTGCAGCGCGACCTGACCCGGCTCCAGCGCTCGCTCCGGCTGAAGCCGGAAGCCCGGGAGCGCGATCTGGACCTCGACCTCCGCAAGGAGACCGACGCAGGGCGGAGCAGGATGCTGCACCGGCTGAGGCTGCTCGGCATCAACTGGGGCGAACCGGCCGCCGGGCGCGGCAGCACGGGCACCTTCCGCGAGAGCTGGCGGCTGCGCTGGGAGCCCGAGCTGTACGTACGGGTCGCCGAGGCCGGGGTCTGGGGCACCACCGTCCTGTCGGCCGCCACCGCAATGGCCGAGTCGCGGGCGGTGTCGGCGACCGCGCTCGCCGACGTCACGGCCCTGGCCGAGCAGTGCCTCCTGGCCGAACTGACCGACGCACTGCCCGTGGTGATGACCGCCCTCGCCGACCGCGCCGCGCTCGACGCCGACGTCGCGCATCTCGCCCACGCCCTGCCCGCGCTCGCCCGCTCGCTGCGCTACGGAGACGTACGGTCCACCGACACGGCGGCCCTCGGTGAGGTCGCCGCCGGGCTCGCCGAGCGGATCTGCGTCGGACTGCCGCCCGCCTGCGCGGCGCTCGACGCGGACGGCGCGGCCGAGATGAGAGAGCACATCGACAGCGTCCACACCGCGATCGGCCTGCTGCCCGACGCCCCCGGCCGCCCCGCCGGGGACCTGGCCGGCCGCTGGGGCGCCGTCCTGCGCAAACTGGCCGCGCGGGACACCGTGCCCGGTGTCATCCGGGGCAGAGCCACCCGGCTGCTCCTGGACGACGGACGCCTCCCCGAGGACGAGGCCGCGCGCCTCATGGGCCTCGCCCTGTCACCCGCCACGCCACCGGCCGACGCGGCGGCCTGGATCGAGGGGTTCGTCGGAGGAGCGTCCGGCGGCGGAATGCTCCTGGTCCACGACGAACGGCTGCTCGGACTGGTGGACACCTGGCTGACCGGGGTGCCGGACGGGTCCTTCACCGACGTACTGCCCCTGCTGCGCCGTACGTTCTCCGCGTACGAACCGGGAGTGCGGCGCACGCTCGGCGAGCTGGTCCGGCGCGGACCGGCGGGCGGCGACGCGCGGTCCGACGGTTCCGAGACGGGAGTACCCGGCTTCGGAGCGGGTATCGACGAGACCCGCGCGGACGCGGTCCTCCCGGTCCTGCGCCTCCTGCTCGGCGCACCGGCGGCCCGGGACTTCGCGTCCGGCCCTGAACACGGCAACGACAACGACCTCGCGGGGGCGGCCCGATGACAACGACCGGCGGCACCGGCACGACGACCGAGACGACGACCGGCACGACGACCGACACGACGGGCGACGCGGCCGACGAGCGGCTGCGGCGCTGGCGGCTGGTCCTCGGCGGCGCCTCCGCCGACGGCACCGGCCGCATGCTCACCGGCCAGGACGCCGCGATGGACGGCGCGCTGACCGCTCTGTACGGAGGAGGGGACACCGGCAAGTCCAGGAAGGGCACCGGCAACCGCTCCGCGGGGCTCGGCGCCTCCGCCCCCTCGGTCGCCCGCTGGCTCGGCGACATCCGGACGTACTTCCCCCGCTCCGTCGTCCAGGTCATGCAGCGCGACGCGATCCAGCGGCTCGGTCTCTCCGCGCTCCTGCTCGAACCGGAGATGCTGGAGGCCGTCGAGGCGGACGTCCATCTCGTCGGCACGCTCCTCTCGCTCAACAAGGCCATGCCCGAGACGACCAAGGAGACCGCGCGCGCCGTCGTACGGAAGGTCGTCGCGGACATCGAGAAGCGGCTCGCCACCCGCACCCGCGCCACGCTCACCGGCGCCCTCGACCGCTCCGCGCGGATCAACCGGCCGCGCCACCGGGACATCGACTGGGACCGCACGATCCGGGCGAACCTCAAGAACTACCTGCCGGAGTACGGCACGGTCGTCCCCGAACGCCTCGTCGGATACGGCCGCGCCTCACAGTCCGTGAAGAAGGAGGTCGTCCTCTGCATCGACCAGTCCGGCTCGATGGCGGCGTCCGTCGTCTACGCCTCCGTCTTCGGCGCCGTCCTCGCCTCGATGCGCTCCCTCTCCACCCGCCTCGTCGTCTTCGACACCGCGGTCGTCGACCTCACCGACCAGCTGGACGACCCCGTCGACGTCCTGTTCGGCACCCAGCTCGGCGGCGGCACGGACATCAACCGGGCGCTCGCCTACTGCCAGTCGCGGATCACCCGGCCCGCCGACACCGTCGTCGTGCTGATCAGCGACCTCTACGAAGGCGGAATCCGCCACGAGATGCTGAAACGGGTCGCCGCGATGAAGGCGTCCGGCACGCAGTTCGTGGCGCTGCTCGCGCTGTCCGACGAGGGCGCGCCCGCCTACGACCGTGACCACGCGGCGGCCCTCGCCGCACTCGGCGCCCCGGCCTTCGCCTGCACCCCCGACCTGTTCCCGGAGGTGATGGCGGCGGCGATCGAGAAGCGCCCTCTCCCGATACCGGACACCGCCACCCCCTGACCCCCCGGATTCCGGTGTCTGTGACAGGTATCACCGCTCAGGGGTGATCTGCGATTTAGGGGTCCACGGCCCACGGGGATAACCTGCGAGACGGACATGCCGCGCTCCGGGCCTCCGTTTGCGCCTTCCTTGTGACAAGTGCAGTCACGTTGCCCATCGCGGCACGCCCACGCAGATTACGAACCGCGATCACTGCGAATCTTAGAAGACAGACAAGGGACGGACGCGCGTGGACCTGTTCGAGTACCAGGCGAGGGACCTCTTCGCCAAGCACGGTGTACCGGTGCTGGCCGGTGAAGTCATCGAAACGCCTGAGGCGGCGCGCGAGGTGACGACGCGTCTCGGCGGCAAGGCCGTCGTCAAGGCGCAGGTCAAGGTCGGCGGCCGAGGCAAGGCCGGCGGCGTGAAGCTGGCCTCCGACCCGGCAGACGCGGTCGCCAAGGCCGACGCCATTCTGGGCATGGACATCAAGGGCCACACGGTCCACAAGGTGATGCTGGCCCAGACGGCGGACATCGCGGAGGAGTACTACGTCTCCTTCCTCCTCGACCGCACCAACCGCACCTTCCTGGCCATGGCCTCCGTCGAGGGCGGTGTCGAGATCGAGGTCGTCGCCGAGGAGAAGCCCGAGGCGCTCGCCAAGATCCCGGTCGACGCCAACGAGGGCTGCACCCCGGAGAAGGCCGCCGAGATCGTCGCCGCCGCGAAGTTCCCGGCCGAGATCGCCGGACAGGTCGCCGACGTCCTCCAGCAGCTGTGGACCGTCTTCATCAAGGAAGACGCCCTGCTCGTCGAGGTCAACCCGCTGATCAAGTCCGGCGACGGCAAGATCATCGCGCTGGACGGCAAGGTCTCGCTCGACGAGAACGCCGACTTCCGCCAGCCCGGCCACGAGGCCCTTGAGGACAAGGCCGCGGCCAACCCCCTCGAAGCCGCCGCCAAGGCCAAGAACCTCAACTACGTCAAGCTCGAGGGCGAGGTCGGCATCATCGGCAACGGCGCGGGGCTCGTCATGAGCACCCTCGACGTCGTCGCCTACGCGGGCGAGGCCCACGGCGGCGTGAAGCCCGCCAACTTCCTCGACATCGGCGGCGGCGCCTCGGCCGAGGTCATGGCCAACGGCCTGGAGATCATCCTCGGCGACCCGGACGTCAAGTCCGTCTTCGTCAACGTCTTCGGCGGCATCACCGCGTGCGACGAGGTCGCCAACGGCATCGTCCAAGCCCTTGAGCTGCTCAAGTCCAAGGGCGAGACCGTCAGCAAGCCCCTGGTCGTTCGCCTCGACGGCAACAACGCGGAGCTGGGTCGCAAGATCCTGTCGGACGCCAACCACCCGCTCGTACAGCGCGTGGACACCATGGACGGCGCGGCCGACAAGGCCGCCGAGCTCGCGGCTGCGAAGTAAAGGTAAAGGTCACCAACACCATGGCTATTTTCCTGACCAAGGAAAGCAAGGTCATCGTCCAGGGGATGACCGGTGCCACCGGCATGAAGCACACCAAGCTCATGCTCGCTGACGGCACCAACATCGTCGGCGGTGTCAACCCGCGCAAGGCGGGCACGTCCGTCGACTTCGACGGCACCGACGTCCCGGTCTTCGGCTCCGTCAAGGAAGCCATCGAGAAGACCGGCGCCGACGTGTCCGTCCTCTTCGTGCCGCCGGCCCACGCCAAGGCCGCGGTCGTCGAGGCCATCGACGCCGAGATCGGTCTCGCCGTCGTGATCACCGAGGGCATCGCGGTCCACGACTCCGCCGCCTTCTGGGCCTACGCGTCGAGCAAGGGCAACAAGACCCGGATCATCGGCCCGAACTGCCCCGGTCTCATCACGCCCGGCCAGTCCAACGCCGGCATCATCCCGGGCGACATCACCAAGCCCGGCCGCATCGGTCTCGTGTCCAAGTCCGGCACGCTGACCTACCAGATGATGTACGAGCTGCGCGACATCGGCTTCTCGTCCGCCATCGGCATCGGCGGCGACCCGGTCATCGGTACGACGCACATCGACGCCCTCAAGGCGTTCGAGGCCGACCCCGACACCGACCTCATCGTGATGATCGGCGAGATCGGCGGCGACGCCGAGGAGCGCGCGGCCGACTTCATCGCCAAGCACGTGACCAAGCCGGTCGTCGGCTATGTCGCGGGCTTCACGGCGCCCGAGGGCAAGACGATGGGCCACGCCGGCGCCATCGTCTCCGGCTCGTCGGGCACCGCGGCGGCCAAGAAGGAGGCCCTTGAGGCCGCGGGCGTCAAGGTCGGCAAGACGCCGACCGAGACCGCCGGTCTCGCCCGGGCGATCCTCGCGGGCTGACGCGGATCGACTCTTGGCGGTACGGTCGTAACGAGTACGGCGGTCGTACTGCCGCACAACGCGCGTGGGCCCGCACCTTTCAGGTGGTGCGGGCCCACGCGCGTGCGCCGGCACGGCGCCCGGCCGTACGTCAAGGGATCCGGGGCAGCAGCCGCCCCGGTCCGTTCAGGGGTACGGCCCGGAGCATGTCGCGCAGCTTCAGATCCTGCTTGTCGAGCTTCTGCGGCCCCTTCGGGGCCGGGACACCGCCGACCCGCTGGCCGGGCGCGGGCGTGGGTTCGTACCGCGTCGGCGCCGTGACGGCGGTGAAGGCCGTCGCCCCGATGATCAGCACGGTGACGACGATCGCGACCCGCGTCCAGAACTCGGCGCGGCGCTCGCTCGCCAGCCGTACGGCGGGCGCGGTCGCGACGGCCGGGGCGGACACCGTCGCCGCCAGCTCCCGCATCCGCGCGAGGAGGACCGCCTCGTCCCCCAGGTCGGGCAACTGCTCGACGACGGCCTCACGCGCGTGCAGCAGCCGGTTCGTGGTGGCCGTGGTGGTGGCCTCCGTCTCGGCGGCGGTCTCCGGCAGGCCGATCCCCAGACCGTCGTGAAGCAGCAGCGTGCGCCGGTACATCGGCGGCAGATCGAGCAGCGTCCGGCGCAGCGCGCGGCCGTCGCGTTCGCCGGTGAACGGGTCCGGGTGCCGGCAGGCGCGCCGGAACCGGTGCCAGGGCGCGGTCGCGTAGTCGTAGGCCGCGCCCCGTACCCAGCCCGCCGGGTCGGCGTCGACGGCGACCTCCGGCCACCGGTGCCAGGCCTGCTGGAAGGCGC
The DNA here is from genome assembly GCF_022695985.1 of Streptomyces sp. NP-1717. Taxonomy (GTDB): domain Bacteria; phylum Actinomycetota; class Actinomycetes; order Streptomycetales; family Streptomycetaceae; genus Streptomyces. The sequence continues at coordinate 84,741 of NZ_JAAPBF010000006.1, forward strand.
GCTCGACGGACTCCTGGGCGAGCGTGCGCCGCCCGGTGAGCAGATACGTCTGGCGTACGAGGGAGGGGGAGGCGTGCGCGTACAGCTCGTCGAAGGCCTGAGCGGGTGTCAGTCTGGCCGCCTCGGCCGCGGCGGCCCCGGCCAGTGCCTCGGCCTTCTCCTTGCGGCGCCGGGCGCTCTGCCGGGACCGGCCGTCCTCCTCGACCGTGCGGACGGGGCGGCGGCTGAGGGGCTTCTTCTGTGAGGGCGTGGGCCGACGCCCGGGCGAGGGCTCGCCGGGGAGGACGTCCTTGAGGGAGGCGTCGCGGGTGAGGGGCTCCGGCGCGGGTGCGGGAGCGGGAGCGGGTGCCTCGGCGGAAGGCGTGGCCGGCTTCTTCGCCTGGGCGGTCCGTGAATTCTCCGGCCGGCGCTCTTTCTTCGCGCGCTTCTTCCCGTCGAGTTCCGCCGCGTACGCGGCCAGCAGCCGCGCGTACGCCTCGCGCTTGCGCCCCACGGGTGTCGTACGCCCGGTCTCCCAGGACCTGACGGTCCTTCGGGTGACCCCCACCGCCGTCGCGACCTCTCTCTCCGTCACGGCCATGGCCTCGCGCAGTCTGCGGCGCTCCCTGAGGGAGGGAAGCGTCGGCACCGAAGAGGAATCGGTGGTGCTCTGCGTCATGAAGAACTCCCCGCGGCACTGTACTGGCCGAAAAAGTACATAAACGTATATTGGGCGACACAACGGCTATCTGCCTGTTACGCGGTTTAAGCGCGTGTCGTTGGCAGCATGGCGCCGTGACCCAAGTGAGCGAGCGCGGCACCACGTTGTCCTCGGCCTCGGCCACCGAGCGGGGCCGGGCCGCCGCGCTGACCTCCGCGTTCCTCCGGGGGGTGTTCGCGGCGGCCCTCGGCCTCGCATCCATCGCCGCGCTCGTCATCGCGGCCTGGATCACCTCCCCGTACCCCGACAGCGGCG
>NZ_JAAPBF010000060.1 GCF_022695985.1 Streptomyces sp. NP-1717
TACGACACGAAGACCATCTCGAAGGACGGCCGCAGCGCGCTGGTGCAGTTCAACATGCGCGGTGATCCGGAGACTTCGAGCGAGCGCGTGGAGACGGTGCTCAAGGCCGTCGAGGGCGTGCAGGACAAGCACGAGGACACGCTGCGGATCGCGGAGATCGGCGGCGCCAGCATGAACAAGACCTTCGACGAGGCGTTCGGCGACGACTTCAAGCAGGCGGAGATCTCCGCCGTGCCGGTGGCGCTGGGCATTCTGCTGATCGCCTTCGGCGCGCTGGTCGCCGCGCTGCTGCCGGTCGTTCTGGCCCTCACCGCCATCATGGCGACGATGGGGCTCATGGGCGTGGTCAGCCATGTCATGCCGATGAGCGACACGGCCAGCTCCGTGATGCTGCTGGTGGGTCTGGCGGTCGGCGTCGACTACTGCCTGTTCTATCTGCGGCGTGAGCGCGAGGAGCGCGAGGCCGGCCGGGACGCGGAGACGGCGCTGCGGATCGCCGCGGCGACGAGCGGCCGGGCCGTCATCGTCTCCGGTGTCACTGTCTGTGTCGCCATGGCGGGCATGCTCTTCACCGGGCTGGCCGAGTTCAAGGCGATGGGGCTGGCGTCCCTGATGGTCGTCGCGGTGGCGATGGTCGGTTCGGTGACGGTGCTGCCCGCGCTGCTGTCGCTGCTCGGCGAGCGGGTGGAGCGGGGCCGGGTGCCGTTCCTGAACCGCCTCAAGCAGTCGAAGAAGCAGCGTGCGGCGGCGGCCGGCGCCGTCGGTGGTGGCGGGAGCGGTGTCGGTGGTGGCGGGAGCGGCGAGAGCCGGTTCTGGCGTGCGGTGCTCGGCCGCGTACTGCACCGGCCGAAGACCGCGCTGGCGGTCGCCGCGGGCGCGCTCGTCGCGATCGCGTTGCCGGCCGTCGGCATGCAGACGCAGAACTTCACGCTGGACCAGGAGTTCGGCGACTCGCTGCCCATCGTCCAGACGTACGAGCGGGTCAACGAGGCCTTCCCGGGAGGCGCGGAACCGGCCGAGGTCGTGGTGCGGGCGGACGACATCAACGCCGCTCCCGTACGGCAGGCACTCGCCGACTTCCGGGCGCAGGCGGTCGGTTCGGGTGCCTCGGAAGGCCCCGTCGAGATCGTCACGCACGACGAGCGGAACGTCGCGATCATCGAGGTGCCGCTGGTCGGCGGATCGGACCAGAACCGCGCCGAGAAGAGCCTGGAGCTGCTGCGGGACACCGTACGGCCCGCCACGCTCGGCACGGTCGACGGCGTCGAAGCGCCGATCTCCGGCCAGGTCGCCGGGTCGAAGGACTTCAACGACCAGCTGGTCGGGGCGGTGGCGCCGGTCTTCGCCTTCGTGGTGGTCTTCGCCTTCGTACTGATGCTGCTCTGCTTCAGGTCGCTGACGATCGCGGTGACCTCGATCGTGCTGAACCTGCTGTCGGTCGGCGCCGCCTACGGCATCCTGACCGCCGTCTTCCAGCACGGCTGGGGCGCTTCGCTGGTCGGCGCCGAAGGCGTCGGGGCGATCATCTCCTGGCTGCCGCTGTTCCTGTTCGTGATCCTCTTCGGGCTGTCGATGGACTACCACGTCTTCGTGGTGTCGCGGATCCGCGAGGCGCGGATGCGGGGTCTGACCACCCGTGAGGCCATCACCCACGGAGTGGTGACCACGGCGGGCGTGGTGACGAGCGCGGCAGTGATCATGGTCGCCGTGTTCGCCATCTTCGGGACGCTGTCGATGCAGTCGATGAAGCAGATGGGCGTCGGCCTGGCGGCAGCGGTGCTGATCGACGCGACGATCATCCGGGGCGTACTGCTCCCGGCGGTCATGGCGCTGCTCGACGAGCGCAACTGGTACTTCCCCTCCTGGCTGCGGTGGCTGCCCGACCTGACGCACGACGAGTCGGTCGTCGCGCAGGCGCAGACGGGCGGGGAATCGGGCGGCGGCGACGGTGCGCCGGAGGTCGACACGTACGGGAAGACGGGCGAACAGCCCGATCCCGTACGGATCTGAGGCGCCTCTTCCCCCGTACGCCGCACGCACCGCACGCCCGGCCGGCCTCCGCCGGCCGGGCGTGCGGCGTGTGGGCCCCGCGTCCGGACACCCCCTAGCGCCCCGGCAGCGCGGCCTCGATGATGTCGGCCGCCTGGCGCGTGCCGCCCTCCTCCGCCATGTCCCGCTTGATCTCCTGGCCCCTGCGGGCGACTTCGGGGTCCACCACGAGTCCGGTGACCGCCTCGCGCAGCGCCTCGGCCGTGACGTCCTCCATGGACAGGCGACGGGCGACACCGAGCGAGACGAGCATGTCGGCGTTGCCGAACTGGTCGGCGAGCAGCGGTACGGCGACCATCGGCGTGCCGGTCGCGAGCCCTTCCTGGCTGCCGCCGGCGCCCGCGTGGGTGATGAACGCGTCGGCCTTCTTGAGGATGGCGAGCTGAGGCACCCAGGAACGCACCTCGATGTTGCCGGGGATCTCGCCCAGTTCGGACGGATCGACGAACGAGCCGATCTGGAGCACGACATGCCAGCCGGGCAGGCCGCCGAACGCCTCGACACAGGCGCGGTAGAAGTCGGGCTGCTTGGTGTTCGCCGATCCGAGGGAGACCAGCAGTACCTTCTCGGCGCCGGCCGGCCGCTCCCACTCCCCCTGGTCGGCCCGCTCCCCCTGGCACGCGCCGACGAAGGTGTAGACGGACTCGTCCACCCGGTCGGCGAACAGCTGAAGTGCCTTCGGGATCAGCACGATCGCACGGTCGGGATGGACGACGAACCGGTCCAGGGGAAGGTCCATGCCGTTCTCGTCGAGCCATGCCTGGAAACGGGCGCGGTAGGCCCGGCCCCGCTCGGACTCGGCGAGCAGGGCGTTCTGAGGAGCGGCGACCTCCTCGTCGTAGCCGTCCCAGGCGACCATGTTCGGTGAGAGCTGGAGGTACGGGACGCCCCACCGGTGGGCCAGGATCGGCGCCGGGTACGACGTGATGTCGCTGATGACGAGGTCGGGGCGGTCGTCCTCGAACGCCTCGGCCAGCTGGGGCAGCGCCTGCGTCCCGTCGGTGAGGAACGGCTCCAGATTGTCGACCAGTTCGGTGCCCCACGCGTCGGGGTCGTCGTCCATCGGCAGGGTGGAGGTGTAGATCACCGGCTCGGCGCCGGTGGCGGCGACCTTCTCGGCGAAGGAGGCCGGGATGGCGTAGCTGACGCGATGCCCCCGGGCGACGAGCTCCCGGATGACTTCGAGGCTCGGGTTCACGTGCCCGTGGGCGGCGATGGAGAACATGGCGATATGGGCGCGCTGTCGTGACGTCATACGCACAGCCTAGCATCAGACGAGACGAGACGTCTCGTCTGATGTCAGGACGGCGCCGGTGGGGGCTCAGCGGCGGCGCAGCACCGTGTGCAGGGTCAGCCAGGCACCCGGCGGCACGAACGCGACGATCTCCGCGCGGTCGACACCCGCCGCGCAGAACGCCTCGTCGAGCCGCCGGCGCGGGTGGCCGGCCCGGTGCAGCGACGCGTACAGCGACCCGCCGATTCCGGTGAAGCCCGCCTCGACCAGCCGCCGGTAGCCGTCGAGTTGGGCGGCGGGCAGCAGTGGGCGCGGGCGCCGCTCGACGCGCAGGATGCCCGCGTCCACGCTCGGCACCGGCCGGAACTCACGCCGTCCGATCCGGCCGAGCAGCCGCCATTCGACGTGCGGCCACGTCTCGACCGTCCGCAGCGACCAGCGCCCGAAGTCCCCGGTGCGCTTGCGCGCGTATTCGAGCTGGGTGATGAGCGTGGCGTCGGTCAGCGAGGGCGCGCGCAGACACCAGTCGACGATGTCGGCGGTACGCGAGAAGGGCACGTTGCCGACCACGGCGAAGGGCTCGCGTGGCGGGCTCACGGTGACGAAGTCCCGCTCGTACACCCGCACATGGGGTGTGGCGGCGAGGGTGGAGCGGAGTTCCGGGACGAGCCCGGGGTCGATCTCGTACGCGCGCAGCTCGCGGCAGTGCGGTGCGAGCGCGGTGGTCAGCGCGCCTTTCCCGGGGCCGGCTTCGAGCAGCAGCCCGGCGGGGTCGGGGCGGGCGGCGCGTACGAATCGGGCCACGGTGGCGCGGTCGGTGAGGAAGTTCTGCGAGAGCGTGCGGGATCGGCGGTGCTGCCGGCTGCGGGCCATGGCCTGCGTCCTGTCTCCTGAAAGGGCTTCGTGGGCAGACGAAGGCCCTGACCGGAGCAGGGTGGGGCGGCGCACGGATCACGGATCACGCATCACGGAGGACCGTGAAGGATCGCGGGTCGGTGCGCGCGGGGAGCGCTGGAAGTCAGCGGTCGGAGATCCCAGGACCGGTCAGGGCGCCGGGGACGCGCCGCAGCCGGGAAAAGGCGGCGACGGAGCCCCGGACGGAGCCGGTGTTCACGATCGCCATGAAGTTGCTACCCATGCCCCGGACGCTAGACGGACCGGATCGTCTCCCACAACCGATATTTCCCCCCGGCACGGGAAGGGGGCGTGGAGAGTGGTCCGGCCGCCGGGGCACGAGTGACATGCACGCCGGATGGGCCCGGGCCCGCGCGGCCCGGGCCCGGCGCCCTGGTGGTCGGGCACTTCGCCGACCCCGAGGGCAATGTCGTCGGCCTCGCGGGTACGGCCTGAGGGACGGTCCGTGACCGGCGCCGTACCGCGCACACGCCTCAGCGCTGGTAGCGGGCCAGCACCAGGTTGCCGTCCTTCACCAGCCGTTTCTCCAGCTCCGCGCGGTCGATCGCGCCGCTGTAGTACTCCTGGAGCGCCGGCGTCGCGACCTTGTCCTTCCACTCCGGGTAGCCGCGCACCGACTGCGCGGGCGCCGACAGCAGTTCGCGGGCGAGGGCGGCGCCGGTCCCCCAGCCGTGCTTCGGGGTGTGCAGGGACGGGTCGGCGAGCGCCGCCGTACCGGTGGGCAGCATCCAGTCGCCCCGGGCGAGGCGGACCATGTTCTCGGGCTGGAGCAGGAAGTCGATGAAGGCCACCGCCTCCTTCTTGTGAGGCGTGTCCTCGGCGACCGACAGGGTCTGCGGGCTGACGCCCTGCGTCGCGCCGTCGGCCCCGGCGGGGGCCGGCAGCACCGTCCACTCGAAGTCCTCGGGCGCCTGCTGGATGATCTGCTGCCGGTAGGAGAACCCGAGCGGCACCATCGCGTACTTGCCCCCGAAGAACCCCGGCAGCGTGTCCGAACCGCCCATGCCGAGCGTGGCGCCCGACGCGCTGCCGTCGCTGTTGACCTGGTGGTGGATGACGGCGGGGACCTCGGCGTCAGCGTCGGTGTACCGAATCGTCACCTTGTCGTCGGCGCCCCGGTGGAAGAGCTGCCCGCCGGTGGACCGGCTGAGGTTGAGCGTCGCGGAGACCGGGTCCTTGAGCGGCCAGGCCACCCCGTACTCCGCCTGCCCGGCACCGGGCTCGCGTCCTTCTGGCGCCGTGAGTTCCTTGGTGGCCGCCCTGAACTCGGCCCAGGTCCACGGCTTCTCGACGGTCGGGATCCGCACGCCGGAGGCTTCCAGGATCTTCTTGTTGGCGATCAGCACGCGCGGCTCCTGGAGGTACGGCACGCCGTACACCCCGTCGCCGAACTCCGTGGTCTCCCAGCTGCGTTCCGGGATGTCCCGCTTCAGCCGGTCGGGCAGCAGCGCGTCGAGGTCGGCGAGATAGCCGCCGTACGCGAAGTCGGCGAGGTCGTCCGAGGCGTCATGGATGATGTCGGGCGCCTCACCGCCTTCGAAGGAGGTGAGCAGCTGGTCGTGGACGCTGTCCCAGCTCCCCTGCACGTACTCGACCCGGACGCCGGGTTGGGTGGCGTTCCACTCCTTCACCAGCTCCTTGTTGACCTGGACCGATTCGTCCTGCCAGGCCAGCGACTGGAAGCGCAGGGTGATCCGGCCGTCCGGCGACTCGCCGTCGCCGCCGGAGCCGGAGCAGCCGGTGAGCAGCAGAAGGGTGGCCGCCGCGGCGGCCGTCAGCCTTCTCGTACCCGTCAGGGTCCTGGTACGCATCAGGTCTTCACCGCCCCGGCGAGCATGCCGCCCGTGATCCGTCGTTGGATGATCGCGAAGATGACGAGGGAGGGGATCGTCGCGAGGAACGCCGCCGCCGCGAGCGGCCCCAGGCCGGCGACGCCCTCGGCGCCGAGGAAGTGGGTGAGGATCACCGGCAGGGTCTGCTTCTCCGGGGACTTGAGCAGGACGAGCGCGAAGAAGAACTCGTTCCACGCCGTGATGAAGGCGAACATCGCGGTGGCGACGATGCCCGGCGCCAGCAGCGGGGCCGTGACGGAGACAAGGGTACGGAGCCGGCCTGCGCCGTCGACGGCCGCCGCCTCCTCCAGCTCGGCTGGTACGGCCCGGACGTAACCGACCAGCATCCAGAGCGCGAACGGCAGCGACCACACCACGTACACCATGATCAGCCCGAGCAGCGAGTTGATCAGGTGGAGGTTCTTCAGTACGAGGAAGAGCGGGATGATCACCAGGACGAACGGGAACGCCTGGCTGACCACGACCCAGCCGGTCGCCGCCGTCGCGAGCCTGCTGCGCTGCCGGGCCATCACATAGGCCATCGGCGTCGCGATGACGACGGCGATCAGGGACGCGGAGAGCGCGACGGTGAGGCTGTTGCCGGCGGCCCTGAGGAGCGGCTGCTCGTCGAACGCCTGCCGGAAGTTCTCCAGGGTCGGGCTGTCGGGTATCCAGGTGGGGTGCAGACTGCCCAGCTCACGCGCCGGTTTGAAGGCGGTGGAGATCAGCCACAGGAACGGGAAGGCGAGAAAGACCAGATAGCAGAGGAGCGCGAGGTACTGCCCGGCGCGCGCCGGCCTGCTGGTGCGCGGACTCATTTCTCCTCCCCCGACTTGAGACGTCCCACCAGGTAGAAGGCGAGCAGGACCGAGATCACGGCGACCATGACGCAGCCCATGGCGGCGGCGTAGCCGAACTGCCCGTAGCGGAACGCCTCTTCGTAGGCGAAGAGCATGGGCAGTCGGGTCCGGCCGCCGGGGCCGCCGCTGGTCAGCACGTAGACCAGGGCGAAGGAGTTGAAGTTCCAGATGAAGTTGAGCGCCGTGATGGCGAGGGCGACCGGCTTGAGCGCGGGCCAGGTGACGGTACGGAACCGGCGCCAGGCGCCCGCGCCGTCCAGCGCCGCCGCCTCGTGCAGTTCGTCCGGGGTGTTCTGGAGTCCGGCGAGCAGCGCGACGGTGGTCTGCGGCATACCCGCCCAGATCCCCACGACGATCACGGCGGGCAGTGCGGTGGCCAGGCCGGTGAGCCAGTCGCGGCCGTCACCGAGGCCGAAGTCGCGGATCGTCTCGTTGAGGATTCCGGCGTCGGCGTTGTAGACGAGACGCCACATGATGCCGACGACGACCTCGGGCATGGCCCAGGGGATGATCGCCAGGGCCCGCGCGAGCCAGCGGAAGCGGAGCCGCTGGTTGAGCAGAAGGGCGAGGCCGAGCGCGAGCACGAACTGCGGGACGGTGACACCGACGGCCCACAGCAGGCCGATCCGGAAGGACTCCCAGAAGAGTGTGTCGTGGTACAGGTCCTGGAAGTTCAGCGTGCCGATCCACTCGGTGGGCTCGGTGCGGCCGGACTGCGCGTCGGTGAACGCCAGGACGATGCCGTAGAGCAGCGGGCCGACGCTGAGTACCAGGATGGGTATGAGGGCCGGCAGCACCAGGAACCAGGCGCCGCGGTCGATCACCTTCTCCCGCCGTGGCGCGCCCTGCGGTGTGCCTCTTCCGGACCGCGCCTTCGCGGTCGCCAGTGTCACGGATTCGGCTCCTTCGGGCGGCTTTGTGGGGATGGCCGCCCCGGCGGCCCCCGTCATCGTGCTGACGAGCGACGGGTTCGTCAACCCAGCCTGCGCGGATGCGAGACTTGGGGACGGCGGGAGACTCACGGGAGAGTTCGATGGACGAGACACAGGCGCGCGCCGTACTCGGCGCCACGGGACTGGCGCAGGGGCCGTCGCACGGCGCGGAGCTGCTGGCGCTGGGCGAGAACGCGGTGTTCGCGACCGGCGGCCTGGTCGTCAAGGTCGGCCGGAGCCTCGCCGCCGCACCGGAACTGCTGGAGCGCGCCGAGCGTGAACTGGCCGTCGCCGGCTGGCTCGCGGAGAGCGGCGTCCCGGCGGTCCGGCCGGCCGAGCCCAAGGCCCGTACGGTGGACGGCCACCCGGTGACCCTCTGGCGGCGGCTGCCCGACGCCGTACGCCCCGCGGGCCCGGCCGATCTGGCCACCCTGCTCCGGCTCGTCCACGCGCTGCCCGCGCCGCCGTTCGAGCTGCCCCGCAGGGAGTTGCTCGGCGGCGTGGAGCGGTGGCTGCGGATCGCGGAGGACGCCATCGACCCGGCCGACGCCGGCTTTCTGCGTGCGCGCAGGGACGGCTTCGCCACCGCCGCGGCGGCGCTCACCCCGCACCTCGCGCCCGGCCCGATCCACGGCGACGCGCTCCCCCGCAACGTCCATGTCGGCCCGGACGGACCGGTCCTGGTCGATCTGGAAACGTTCTCCACCGATCTGCGCGAGCACGACCTGGTGGTGATGGCGCTCTCCCGCGACCGGTACGGCATGTCCCCGCAGGCGTACGACACCTTCACGGACGCCTACGGCTGGGACGTACGCGACTGGTCCGGCTGCGCCGTGCTGCGAGGCGCCCGCGAGACGGCGAGCTGCGCGTGGGTGGCGCAGCACGCCCCGACGAACCCGAAGGCGCTCGCGGAGTTCCGCCGCCGTGTCGCGTCGCTGCGCGACGACGATCCCGAGGTCCGCTGGTACCCCTTCTGACGTGCTGTGCGTTCTCTCCCCGGTCGCCGGAGGAGCCTTGACCGGCCGTCCGGGAACACGGGGGCCCGTGCCGCACACCACCCCACCGGATCACCGGGGGGTGACAGACGGCGGGGGCCTGACGGCGGAGACGGGGATGCTCGCGCGGGTGACCGGACGAGGCCGGGGATCACGCGGATCGGCGACACCTCTCCCCGGACCCGAGGCGGCATGGCTGACGCGCGCCGCGAGCGAGGAGTTGGCCGCGCTCGCCCGGCAGGCGGCGGGGCGAACCGTCCGCCGGGCGGGCCCGGTCGGGCGGGATCAGCCCGCCGCCGGGACCAGCTCGCGCAGCGGCCAGTCCGCGTCGACCACCGCGTCCGTGTTGCCCTTGCGGCGCAGGAAGCCCTGGAAGTCCGCCGCCCACTCCGCGTACCAGGCGATCTGCCGCTCGTGCAGCGCCGCCGCCGTGAGGGCGCCGACCTGGCGGTGGCGGCCCGCTATCGCCGTCGCCACCCGCACGGCCGCCAGCGCGTCCGCGCCCGCGTTGTGCGCGCTGTCCAGCACCACCCCGTACTCGGTGCAGACCGCTTCCAGATTCCGCTTGCCACGCCGGTACTTGTCGACGGCGCGATCGATCGTGTACGGATCGATCACCGGGCCGATCGGCCCGCCGCCCACCCGTTCGTTCAGCGACGGCAGCCGGTGCCGCGCCAGCTCCGCCGCGAGCAGCGTCAGATCGAACGACGCGTTGTACGCCACGACGGGCACGCCCCGCGTCCAGTACCCGGCCAGCGCGGCCGCGATCTCGTCGGCCACCTCACGCGCGGGCCGGCCCTCGGCCGACGCCCGCTCGCTGGTGACCCCGTGGATCGCGGACGCCTGCTCCGGGATCCGGATGCCCGGATCGGCCAGCCAGTCCCGCCGCTCCTCCACCGCGCCGTCGCGCACCGCGATCACCGCGGCCGTCACGATGCGCGCCTCCAGCGGCTCCGTACCGGTCGTCTCCAGATCGAATCCGACCAACGGCTCCCCGTGCCAGCCCATCCCGGTCCTCCTTCACGCTTTCTCCCCGTTCGACATTCACCTTCGCACGCGGCACTGACAACGCCCGGTGGAGCGTTGACGCGCCTTCAGCACGTCAACGCGCTTCCACGCCGTCAGGAGACGGGGCGTGAGTCGGTCCACACCGACTCGAACTCCTCCCGGTAGGTCTGGAACAGACCGTGTTCCGTGTCCTGGCCGACCCTGACGACGTCGCGCCCCGCGCCCCGCAGCACCAGCACCGGCGCCTCCATGCCGCGCGCCCGTCTCAGATAGGACTGCACGACCGCGAGCCCGTCCGACCCGTCCCCGTCGACCAGGTACGCGGTGAAGCGGGGGGTCTCGTCGAAGACGTGGATCTCGAAGGCGCCCGGGTCACGGAGCCGGGAGCGGACCCGGCGCATATGGAGGATGTTCATCTCCACGGAGCGGCTCAGCTCGCCCTTCTTGAGACCCAGTTCGCGCTCGCGGCGCTTGACCGAGCTGCTGGCCGGGTTCAGGAAGAGCAGCCGTATCCGGCAGCCGGACTCGGCGAGCCGTACGAGGCGCCGGCCGGAGAAGTTCTGCACGAGGAGGTTCAGGCCTATCCCGACCGCGTCGAGGCGCCGGGCGCCGCCGAAGAGGTCCTCGGCGGGGATCTGCCGCTGGAGCCGCACCCGGTCGGGGTGGACGGAGACCACGTCCGCGTACCGGTCGCCGACCAGGTCCTCCACGGCGTCCACCCGGAGCCGGTCGGCGGACGGCACGGCCGTTCCGCTGCCCAGGATCTCCAGCAGCCGCGCCGAGGCCCGCTCGGCCTGCGCGAGGACGGCCTCGGAGAGCGCCCGGTTGCGGGAGACGACGTTACGGGCCACCTCCAGCTCGTCCAGGGCCAGCTCGACGTCGCGGCGGTCGTCGAAGTACGGCTGGAAGCCCGGCCAGTGCTGCACCATCAGCTCCCGCAGCTGCGGGAGCGTGAGGAAGCTCAGGACGTTGTCGTCGGCCGGGTCGAGCAGATAGCCCTTGCGGCGGGAGACCTCCCGTACGGCGACGGCGCGCTGGACCCACTCCTGCCCCGCCGGTCCGGCGGCGGCCACCACCCATTCGTCGCCGTGCACCGGCTCGTAGATGGGTTTGAGGATCGCCGAGACGACGGCACGGAGCCGTTGTTCGACCAGATTCAGCCAGATATAGGCCCGGCCGGCCCGCTGCGCGCGCGTACGCACCTCGGTCCATGCCTCCGGACCCCAGTCCAGCTCCGCCCCGATCTCCATCGGCCGTGCGAGGGAGACCGCTCCGGGCGGGATGTCGCCGGAAACCCCCTCGTGACCAGGGTCACCTGGGGGTAGCTCCAGCCCTCCCGAGCTCACCCGCGCACCGCCTTCCCTCCCCTTTCAACGATCAAGGAAGGGTACTGCGCATTGGGGAGGAGGTGCAGCCGGATGGACAGGCTGGTTTCTCAACTCCTGTGGGGCGTGCGGGCGTTCTGTGTGCCGATCTCGGCCGGAGTGGGATGTTTCATAGGGATTGGGCCTGGTGACGGATGGTCGACCAAGGGGAGGCGTATGGTCTGAATCCGGCCATATGCGACGTGGGACACGGTCCGGCAACGGGGTGACGGGCCGAGAACCCGAAGTTGACCCGCTCCGCCCGACCGACCCCTTCCGGCCCGGCTTCCGCACCGGCCTCCTAGGAGGTTGAGCGTCTTTCGGGGAGTATCTGGTCAAGCAAGGCCCCCCAGCACCCGGATCAGAAGTGGAAGAGTCAATCTATGCAGGTCTGGCCGGGACAGACGTATCCCCTCGGCGCCACGTACGACGGCGCCGGTACCAACTTCGCGGTCTACTCAGAGGCCGCGCACCGGATCGAGTTGTGCCTGCTGCACGACGACGGTTCAGAAACGGCGGTGGAACTCCGCGAGGCGGACGCCTTCGTCCGGCACGCCTACCTGCCGGGCATCATGCCCGGCCAGCGGTACGGCTTCCGGGTCCACGGGCCGTACGAGCCCGCGAGCGGGCAGCGCTGCAATTCGGCGAAGCTGCTCCTCGACCCGTACGCCCGCGCGATCAGCGGCAGCATCGACTGGAACGAGTCGGTGTACGGCTACCACTTCGGCAAGCCGGACTCCCGCAACGACATGGACTCGGCCCCGCACACGATGACGGCCGTCGTCGTCAACCCGTACTTCGACTGGGGCGACGACCGCCGCCCGCGTACCGACTACCACCGCACCGTCATCTACGAGGCCCATGTGAAGGGCCTGACGATGCTGCACCCGGACCTGCCGGAGGAGCTGCGCGGTACGTACGCGGGGCTCGCCCATCCGGCGGTCATCGAGCACCTGACCGAGCTGGGCGTCACCGCGCTGGAAATAATGCCGGTGCACCAGTTCGTGAACGACCACCGGCTGGTGGACGCCGGACTCAACAACTACTGGGGCTACAACACCATCGGCTTCTTCGCCCCGCACAACACCTACGCCTCCTGGGGAGACCGGGGCGAGCAGGTGCTGGAGTTCAAGCAGGCGGTGAAGGCGCTGCACGAGGCGGGCATCGAGGTGATCCTCGACGTCGTCTACAACCACACGGCCGAGGGCAACCATCTGGGCCCGACGCTCTCCTTCAGGGGCCTCGACAACGCCTCCTACTACCGTCTCGGCGCCGACAACCCCCGCTACTACACGGACACCACCGGCACCGGCAACTCTCTCCTGATGCGCAGTCCGCACGTGCTCCAGCTGATCATGGACTCGCTGCGGTACTGGGTGGAGGAGATGCATGTCGACGGCTTCCGCTTCGACCTCGCCGCGACACTGGCCCGCCAGTTCCACGAGGTGGACCGGCTGTCGTCGTTCTTCGACCTGGTCCAGCAGGACCCGGTGGTCAGTCAGGTGAAGCTGATCGCCGAGCCGTGGGACGTGGGCGAGGGCGGCTACCAGGTGGGGAACTTCCCGCCGCTGTGGACCGAGTGGAACGGCAAGTACCGCGACACGGTCCGCGACCTGTGGCGGGGCGAGCCGCGCACCCTGGCGGAGTTCGCCTCCCGGCTCACCGGGTCGTCCGATCTGTACCAGGACGACGGGCGGCGCCCACTGGCGTCCATCAACTTCACCACCTGCCACGACGGCTTCACCCTGCACGACCTTGTCGCCTACAACGACAAGCACAACGAGGCGAACGGCGAGGGCAACAGGGACGGCGAGAGCCACAACCGTTCGTGGAACTGCGGCGTGGAGGGAGAGACCGACGATCCCGAGGTGCTGGAGCTGCGCGACCGTCAGGTGCGCAACTTCATCGCGACGCTGATGCTGTCCCAGGGCGTGCCGATGCTCAGCCACGGCGACGAGTTCGGCCGTACGCAGGGCGGCAACAACAACGCGTACTGCCAGGACAACGAGGTCGCCTGGGTGCACTGGCCCGAGAAGGGCGACGAGAAGGACAAGGGCCTGCTGGCCTTCACCCAGACCATGGTCTGGCTGCGCCGGGACCATCCGGTCTTCCGGCGGCGGCGGTTCTTCCACGGCCGTCCGGTGGAGGGGACGCACGACGAGCTGTCGGACATCTCCTGGTTCACCCCTGAGGGTGAAGAGATGGACCAGGGCGACTGGCAGGCGACCGACGCGAAGGCCATGACGGTCTTCCTGAACGGTCAGGCCATCTCGGAGCCGGGACCGCGCGGCGAGCGGATCTCCGACGACTCGTTCCTGCTGATGTTCAACGCGAGCGCCCAGACGCTGGAATTCGCCGTGCCCGCGAACCACGGCAGCCAGTGGCGGGTCGTCGTGGACACGGCCCGCCCGGAGGGCGTGCCGCCGGGCGACGGCCCGAAGGTGGACGCGGGCGAGCGGATCACGATGATCGGCCGCAGCCTGACGGTGCTGATGCGGTCGGTGTAGGCCGGGAACGGTACGGAAGCGGCCGGGGCGGGGGTACGGGGACACGTACCCCCGCCCCTTCGCGTGTCGTCCGTGGCGTGTCGTGGTGTTTCGGGACGCTTGATCGCGTACGGACTGCCGAATGCATGAGCGGATGACACACATGCCGCTCAGCGGGGTACGTACGTTCGCATGACCCCCTCTGCCACCTACCGACTCCAGCTCCAGCCGGACTTCCCGTTCGCCGCCGCCGCCAAGGCCGTGCCGTACGTGGCCGCGCTCGGCGTATCGCATCTGCATCTGTCACCGGTGCTGGAGGCCGTGCCGGGCTCGACCCACGGCTACGACGTCGTCGACCACACGCGCGTGCGCGCCGAACTGGGCGGCGAGGAGGGGCTGCGGCAGCTCGCCGACCGGGCGCGCGAGTACGGGCTCGGGATCGTCCTCGACATCGTCCCCAACCACATGGCGACCGCGCCCCGGCACAACAGGGCCCTGTGGGAGGTGCTGCGGGAGGGTCCGGCGTCCCCGTACGCGCGATGGTTCGACATCGACTGGGAGGCGGGCGGCGGAAAGCTGCTGCTGCCGGTGCTGCCGGGTCCGGTGGGTGGTGAACTCGCCGAACTCCGCGTCGAGGACGGCATGCTGCACCACGGCGACCAGCGGTTCCCGCTCGCCGCCGGCACGGAGGAGCTGCCGCTGCCCGCGCTCCTGGACGCCCAGCACTACCGGCCCGCCTGGTGGCGGCTGGGCCGCACCGAACTCAACTACCGCCGCTTCTTCACCATTTCGGAGCTGATCGGGGTGCGGGTGGAGGACCCCGAGGTCTTCACGGCGACCCATGCCAAGATCCTCGAACTGGTGCGGGACGGCGTCGTCGACGGTCTGCGCATCGACCATCCGGACGGTCTGGCCGACCCCGAGGAGTATCTGCGACGGCTCAACGAGGCCACGGGCGGAGCCTGTTGGACGGTCGTGGAGAAGATCCTCACCGGTGACGAACCGCTGCCCGCGAGCTGGCCGGTGGCCGGGACGACGGGCTACGACGCGCTGCACCACATCGACGGGCTGTTCACCGACCCGGCCGGCGCCGTCGAACTTGCCCACCGTTTCCGGGACTTCGCCGGACCGGCGGGCGACCGGGGCGGCTACTGGGAAGCGACCGTGCGGCGCGCGATGTACAAGGTCGTCATCGACGAGCTGGCCGCCGAGACCAACGCGCTGGCCCGGATCGCGGAACGGATCTGCGCGGCGGACGTCACACTGCGCGACCACGCGCCGTGGGCGCTGCGGACGGCGATCCGGGAGCTGCTGGTGCGGGTGCCCGTCTACCGGCCGTACGCCGTCGCGGGCGGGACGTGCCGGAAGTCCGACGAGGCCGCGGTGTCGCAGGAGGCGGCGCGGCAGGCGAGGGCGGCGTTCGCCGTGCCGGAGGAGGCGGCGGCCGTCGACGTCGTACGGGAGCTGGCGCTCGGCAGGCTCGGCGGCGACCCCGACCGGGCGGCGTTCTGCGCGCGCTTCGCCCAGACGTCGTCCGCGCTGCGTGCCAAGGCCGTGGAGGACACGGCGTTCTACCGCCATGTGCCGCTGCTGTCCGCGAACGAGGTCGGCGGCGACCCGGGACGGCCCGCGGTGAGCCCCGAGCGCTTCCACGACTACTGCGCCCGGCTGGCCCGCGACTGGCCGGCCACCGGCACCGTACTGACCACGCACGACACCAAGCGCAGCGCGGACGTACGGGCCAGGATCGCCGTCCTGTCCGAGTGCCCCGACCGGTGGGAGGCGCTGCTGCGGCAGTTGGCGGGGGTCGCCGCGCCGGACGCCCAACTGGCCTGGCAGGCTTGGCAGACGGCCATCGGCTTCACCCCGGTGGAAGCACCGCCGGACGGCGCCCGGATGGAGCCGGCGCTGCTCAAGTCCGTGCGGGAGGCGGGGCTGCACACCAGCTGGACGGAGCAGGACCCGGTGTACGAACAGGCGGTACGGGACTTCGTCACGGCCGGCCCGGCGGGCCGGCCGCGCGAGGCGGTGACCCGCCTGGCCCGCGAACTCGCCCCGCACGTACGGGCGAACGCCCTCGGGGCGGCGCTGCTGCACCTGACGATGCCGGGGGTGCCGGACATCTACCAGCGGACGGAGCGGGAGTATCTGGCCCTGGTCGACCCGGACAACCGCGAACGC
Organism: Streptomyces sp. NP-1717; assembly: GCF_022695985.1. Lineage (GTDB taxonomy): Bacteria > Actinomycetota > Actinomycetes > Streptomycetales > Streptomycetaceae > Streptomyces. The sequence goes on from NZ_JAAPBF010000060.1 coordinate 15,857, forward strand.
TTCCGTACCGGGCCGCCGGACGAGAAGACGGTGCTCACGGTGGCGGCGCTTCGGCTGCGCCGCGAACGCCCGCACGCCTTCGCGGAGTCGGCGACGTACGCCCCGCTGGCGGCGACGGGGCCGGCGGCGGACCACTGCACGGCGTTCTCCCGCTCGGGCGAGGTGATCTCGGCGGTCACGCGCCTGTCCCTGCGCCTGGCGGCGTCGGGCGGCTGGTCGGGCACGGTGCTGGAACTGCCGGCGGGCCGCTGGACGGACGCACTGTCCCCGGACCGCGAGTTCCCTGGCGGCCCGATCTCCCTGACGGACCTCCTCTCGGCAAGCCCGGTGGCGCTGCTGTCACGCCGCGAGTAGCTGCGCCGACGGGCGGTTGTCCTCAATCGCCGGACGGGCTGGTTCTGTGTCCTCAATCGCCGGACGGGCTTGGTTCTCACCCGTCGGCCGGTGGTGTCCTCAATCGCCGGACGGCTTCGTTGTCCGCCGCCCGGCTGAAATCAACGGTCCAGCTTCACGAACCAACTGCCCGCACGCACCTCAAGCCCGTCCGGCGATTGAGGACACCCACCCACCCGCAGCCAGGGGTCAGTGCGACGCCAGGCGGAAGCTCAGCTGGCCGAAGCTCACCATGTCGCCGTCCCGCACGACCACCGTCCCCGTCACCCGGCGACCGTTCACCGTCGTCCCGTTCGTCGATCCCAGATCCCGCAGCACCCACCGACCACCCTGCATCATCAGCTCGGCGTGCAGCCGGGAGACGGTGTCGTCGCTGAGCCGGAGCCCGTTCATCGGATCGCGGCCGATACGCAGCGGCGCGGGGCCCGGATCGGGCAGCAGCAGCTTCGGCAGCCGCTCGATCTGCCAGGCCCGCCGCAGTCGTGCGGAGAACGCCGACGCCCGGCCCACCGCGCCGAACACCCGCCGCGCCCAGCGGCCGTCCGTGTCCAGGTCGGCGGTGAGCACCGCCAGCTCCTCGGACCTGCGCGCGGCCAGCGCCAGGTCCATGCGGCGTATGAAGGTGTCGTGCGACAGTTTTCCCTGTGCCGCCCCTTCTCTGAGGACCGCGAGCACACGGTCGCGCTCGGCGTCGGACAGCCGCGCGGGATACGTGTGGAACTCGAACGAGGACGTCACATGACTGATTGTCGGGCCGAGTCCGTGACGTGTCCAGAAGGGTCACGGGACGGTGACGAAATTGGTTCGACCGCCCCCGGGCTGGTCGTTTACGGTGAGCGCCCCTTCCTGGAGGCCCACTTACATGACCGAACCGGTCTTCCGTCAGCTCACCGACTCCGAGGCACCCCTCTTCCGTTCGATGCCCGACGCGGGGCTCGTCGGCCGCGCGATCGCCGGGGTCGAGTACCGCACCGTCGCCGAGGGCGGCGACTACCGCACCGAGTGGAGCTGGGTGGCGCTGCGCGACGGCGTCGTCGTGGCCCGCGCCGCCTGGTGGGGCGGGCCCGACGACCGCGAGCCGCTGCTCCTGAACTGGTTCGACGTCGCGGCCGGCGAGGACGACGCCGGCGCCGAACTGCTGCGCCGCGCGCCCTGGAACGTCGAGTACGAACTGATCGCGCCCGCCGGCTGGCGCGACGACCCGGCGCTCCGCGCGGCCGTCGAGTCCCGGACGGACGCCGCACGGGCGGCCGGCATGAAACCGCTGGTGGAGCGCTTCCAGTACCGGTGGACGCCCGATCTGGGGCTGCCCGGGCGGCCGGGCCGCCTGGAGTTCCGCCCCGAGCCCGACGACGACGTGATCTTCGACGTGCTGCGCCGCGTCCACTCGGCGACGCTCGACGCGCACGCGTCGCGCACGACCGACGAGGAGGGTCTGGACCGGGCCGCCCAGGAGGAGCTGGACTTCTTCCGCTGGTGCCCGTCGCCGCGCGAGTGGTGGCAGTTGGCGTACGACCCGGACGGCCGCCTCGTCGGCATCCACGTACCCGCGCACAACCCGTCCGGGCCGTGCGTCGGGTTCATCGGGGTCGTACCGGAGCAGCGCGGCCACGGGTACGCGTACGACCTGCTGGTCGAGTGCACGAACGTGCTGGCGGAGAACGGGGCGGCGTTCATCGCGGGCGCCACGGACCGGGGGAACTTCCCGATGGCCGCGCATTTCACGCGCGCGGGCTACCCGGTGGTCCAGGAGCGGATCCATCTGGTCTGACCGGTTCCGGTCGTCTCCGGCGAATCGACGCGATCGCCGGGCCTCCGGCCTGCACTCTTGTCACCATATGGTGACAAGAGTGCCGACGGCAGAGGCGATCGAGGGGGAGCATTCGTGCAGTTCGAGGTCTGGGCACCGAAAGCGCAGGACCGGGTGACGCTCCGTCTGGGAGACGCCGCCGACCACACCATGGCCCGCGATCCGCTCCGCGAGGGCTGGTGGACCGCCGACGTACCCGCGTCCGACGGCGACCGCTACGGCTTCTCGCTGGACGGCGGCCCCGTGCTGCCCGATCCCCGTTCGCGCCGCCAGCCGGACGGACCGGACGGCCTCAGCGCGGTCGTCGACCAGCGCGCGTACGAGTGGGCCGATCCCTGGCGCGGCCGTCCGCTGCCGGGCGCGGTCCTCTACGAGCTCCACATCGGCACGTTCACCGACGAGGGCACCCTCGACGCCGCAGCGGCCCATCTCGCCCCGCTGGCCGCGCTGGGCATCACACACGTCGAGCTGATGCCGGTGTGCCCCTTCCCGGGGACCCACGGTTGGGGGTACGAGGGTGTGTCGTTGTGGGCGGTCCACGAGCCCTACGGCGGACCCGAGGCGCTGAAGCGCTTCGTCGACACCGCCCACGGTCTCGGCCTGGGCGTCGTGCTCGACGTCGTGCACAACCACCTGGGCCCGTCAGGCAACTACCTGCCCGTGTTCGGCCCGTACTTCACCGACACGCACCACACGCCCTGGGGCTCCGCCGTCAACCTCGACGCCCCCGGGTCGGACGAGGTCCGCGCGTATCTGCTTCAGAGCGCCCTCGCCTGGCTGCGTGACTACCGTCTCGACGGGCTGCGGCTCGACGCGGTGCACGCCCTGGCCGACACACGCGCGCTGACCTTCCTCGAAGAGCTGTCGGCCGCCGTCGACGCGCTCTCCGCCGAGCTGGCCAGGCCGCTGTTCCTGATCGCCGAGTCCGATCTGGGCGATCCCCGGACGACCGCGCCGCGCCCGAAGGGCGGTCTCGGACTGCACGCCCAGTGGAACGACGACTTCCACCACGCGCTGCACGCCGCGCTCACCGGCGAATCGCAGGGCTACTACGCCGACTTCGCGGCCGAGCCGATCGCCGCGGTGGCCAAGACCCTGACCCGTGCCTTCTTCCACGACGGTACGTATTCGAGTTTCCGGGGCCGGACGCACGGCCGCCCCGTCGACCCCGCCAGGACCTCCGCCCACCGCTTCCTCGGTTACGCGCAGACCCACGACCAGATCGGCAACCGCGCGCTCGGCGACCGGCTGTCGGCGACCCTCTCCCCCGGTCTGCTGGCGTGCGCCGCCGCGCTCGTGCTGACCGGCCCGTTCACGCCGATGCTCTTCATGGGCGAGGAGTGGGGCGCCCGTACACCGTGGCAGTTCTTCACCGACCACCAGGACCCGGAGCTGGCGGAGGCCGTACGCAACGGCAGGCGGCGGGAGTTCGCGGCGCACGGCTGGGCGGCCGAGTCCATCCCCGACCCGCAGGACCCGGCGACGCGCGACCGCTCGTGCCTGGACCGGACGGAGCCGGCCCGCGAGCCGCACGCCCGGCTGCTGACCTGGCACCGCGACCTGATCGCCCTGCGCCACAGCCACCCGGACCTGTCCGACCCGGACCTCGCGACGGTGAAGGTGGCGTACGACGAGGGCGCGCGCTGGCTCGCGTACCGGCGCGGTGATCTGCGGGTCGCCCTGAACCTGTCCGAGCGGCCCGCCGAGATCCCCCTGGGCGGCCGGAGCGGCCAGGTGCTGGTGGCCTGGGAGCCCGTGGAGCCGCCCGGCCCCGACGGGGTGCTGCGGCTGCCGCCGGAGTCGTGCGCGGTGCTGTCCGGCGGCTGAACGGGGGAGGCTGAACGCCCGGAGCCGGAAAGGGATTCTGCCGCGAGGAAAATCATCTGCCCTGGTGTGCGCTCGAACGTCTAGCGTCTACGCCATGAAGCAGCGAACTCTCGGCAGGACAGGACTCCGTGTCAGCGAACTGTGTCTCGGCACGATGACCTTCGTGAAGGGCGACGAGGCGGGCGCGCACCGCATCCTCGACACCTTCACGGAGGCCGGCGGCACCTTCCTCGACACGGCGGACGCGTACGGCCAGGGCGTCTCGGAGGAGATTCTCGGCGGCTGGCTGAAGGGACGCGACCGCGACGGACTCGTCGTCGCGACGAAGGTGGCCCTCCCGATGGGCGAGGGCCCCAACGACGCGGGCCTGAGCCGCAAGCACATCATCGCGTCGGTGGAGGCGAGCCTGCGGCGGCTCGGCACCGACTACATCGACCTGTACCAGACGCACGTCTGGGACTTCAGGACCCCGATCGAGGAGACCCTCGGCACGCTCGACACCCTCGTGAAGGCGGGCAAGGTCCGCTATCTCGGCGCGAGCAACGTCTCGCCCGGCCAGCTCCAGCGGGCGCTGGACGTGGCCGACCGGCGGGGCTGGGCACCGTACGTCTGCCTCCAGCCGATCTACAACCTCCTGGCGCGCGAGGTGGAGTGGGAGCTGCTGCCGCAGAGCGAGGCGGCGGGCGTCGGTGTCATCCCGTACAGCCCTCTCCAGGGCGGCTGGCTGACCGGCAAGTACACGCGCGGCATGACGTCGGTCCCGCCCGGCAGCCGCGAGTCGCACGGTGACGGCGAGAGCTGGCGTGGCCGGGACAACGACGAGACCTGGCGGGTCGTGGAGACCGTGCAGGCGATCGCGGACGAGACGGAGCACACGCCCTCGCAGGTGGCGCTGCGCTGGCTGCTGGACCGGCCGGGGGTCACGGCCCCGATCATCGGCGCGCGCACGCACGACCAGCTGACGGACAATCTGGGCGCGGTGGGCTGGGAGTTGACGGAGGATCAGACGGCGCGCCTGGACGAGGCGAGCGCACGGCCGCTGCCGTATCCGTACAACGTGCTGTCGCGCTTCGTCTGACGCCGGCCCCGGAAGTACGACGACGACCGCCGCGCCGACCGGTACGGCGCGCCGTCATGGTGCTCACGCGCGTCCGCGACCGACAAGTGGCGATCCGGTCGCTCCGGCGCAGCCGCGAGAGCCGCCGGAACAACCCGTCGCCGTAGGCGCCGACCGTGACATGGCCGGTGATCACCGACAGGCCAAGCTGCCCCGGCGCCAGCGAGTGCCGGTACCGGCCCGCGCGGTCGCGTGGCGTCCGGTACGTGCCGGACGCCACGCGCCGGGCGGGGTCTGTCGGACGCGGCCTGCGGCATGCCCGTACTGCCGCACCCGGCCTGCTCCGCACGGCACCTCGCCGCGTTGTCGCAGTCGCAGGCGCAGTCGGCCGAGTCCGTCCGGTCCGAGGACGATCCTCCGCCTCGCGATTCACCGCAACCGGCCGACGCGAGCCCCGCCCCGCGGGCGGACAACGCCGCTCCCCGGGTGGAGAGCAGCCGTCAGGACAGGATCTCGACGTACCCGTCGGTCCCGTGGACACGGATCCGCTGTCCGTCCCGGATCAGCCGGGTGGCCCGCTCCACGCCCACGACCGCCGGCAGACCGTACTCACGGGCGATCACCGCGCCGTGCGTCATCAGGCCGCCCACCTCCGTCACCAGGCCCGCGATCGCGACGAACAGCGGTGACCAACTGGGGTCCGTGTACGCCGTGACGAGGATGTCGCCGGGTTCGAGGTCGGCCTCCGCCATGTCGAGGACGACGCGGGCCCTGCCCTCGACCGTCCCGGCGGAGACCGGCAGGCCGGTCAGGGCACCGGCCGGCACGTCGTCGCGCCGGTACGCGCCGGTGACTGCCTCGCCCTCCGAGGTGAGGACCCGGGGCGGTGTGAGCGCGTGATACGAGCGGAACGCGTCCTTGCGCCGCCGGACGAGCCCGTCGTCCACCTTGTTCGAGCGCACGACGTCGTGGAACTCCTGGAAGGTGAGGTGGAAGACGTCCTCCTTCTCGGCGACCACACCTGCCCGCACGAGGCGCTCGGCCTCCGCCAGCAGCGCCTGCTTGTAGACGAAGTAGCGGCTGATGATTCCGTACTTCGGGTACTCCCGGTACCCGATGAAGGTGCGGACCCGGTCGATCATCCGCTTGGTCTCATCGGCCTTCCGGTCCCCGTCCGGCAGGGCCCGCAGGCGTGACAGCACGTCCTGTTCCTTCTGCCGCGCCTTTCGGCGGCCCTCCTCGAAGCGCCGCTGGGCCGCGCCCGGCCCGAAGTTCCTGACGTTGTCGAGGATCACGGGCACGAGCGTGGTGGGGCGTTCGCTCCAGCGCGGCCTGGTGATGTCGATCTCGCCGGCGCAGCGCATGCCGTACCGGTCGAGGTAGGACTCGATGGCGTCGCGCGCTCCCGTCCCGCCCGGCAGCTTCGCCAGCTCGACCAGGAATCCCTCGTCCTCCACGCCCCGCAGGAACTCCACGACCTCCGGCCGCGAGCGGATCACGTCCGCGACGTCGAGCAGCGCCAGGCCCATCTCCGAGGTGATGTTGCCGGGGGCGGACAGGGTGAGCGTGTCGGCGGCGTTCTTCTCGCCTAGCCACTCCCCCAGCTTGTCGTTGAGCCACCAGGTGGCCTCCATGCCCGCCATGATCACCTGAAGGCTCAGCGGATCGCCGAGTACTCGTTTGTGCTCCTCGAAGGTCTCCAACAGGAAGTCGAACAGCGCCGGTCCGGTCTTCGTCCGGATGTCGCGCCTCAGGGCGGCGACGGACGCCTGACTGCGCTCGATCAGCTCGGTGACGACGGCCGGATCGGTCTCGATCGGGGCGGGCGCACCGGCCGCACCGGAAGGCGGTCCGCCCGGACCCGGGCGCGGCTCCGGGAGCGTCGGGACGAACCCGTCGCGGTCGAGGACGGTCTCCAGCGCGTCCCTGATCAGCGGATCGCCTCTCCCCACGACGTCCAGGAAGCCCGCCCGGCTCGCGGGCGAGGCCAGGCGCCGGGTGGCGTCGACGAACAGCCTCCCGCCGGCCTCCAGCATCGGCGCCATGGCCGTCAGCCGCCAGACGGAGAGCCCCAGGGGCTTCATCGGGTCGGTCATCATCTGCTGATGGCCTACGGAGAGGTAGACGTGATTGTCCTGGTCACCGACTTCGGGAAGGGGGAACAGCGTCGTGATCGGCCGGCTCTGCACGATCCGGAAGCCGTCGTCGGCCAGACACCACTCGATGTCCTGCGGGCAGCCGAAGTGCGCCTCGATCCGCCGCCCGAGCTCCACGAGCCGCACGACCTGAGCGTCCGTCAGCGCGGGTGTCTTCTGCTGCCCCGGGTCGATCGCCACTTCCCGCGTACCGCCGTCGGGCAGGGCCTGCACGGCACGCTGTTTGGCGGCGATCGTCCTGCCGACGATCTCGCCGTCCCGCACCGTGTGGACGTCCGGGTTCACCAGACCGGAGACCAGCGCCTCGCCGAGGCCGAAGCCCGAGTCCACGGTGGCGACCTTCCGGTTGCCGGTGACGGGGTCGGCGGTGAACAGGATGCCGGCCGCCTGCGGAAAGACCATCCGCTGCACGACCACGGCCATGTGGACCGTACGGTGATCGATCCCGTTGCGGCGGCGGTAGGTCACGGCCCGCTCGGTGAACAGCGAGGCCCAGCACCGGCTGATGTGCCGGAGGACCTCCTCCGGCCCCATGACGTTCAGGTAGGTGTCCTGCTGGCCGGCGAAGGAGGCCGTCGGCAGGTCCTCCGCCGTGGCGCTGGACCGGACGGCGCAGGCGGCCCGTTCACCGAGCCGGGCGAGCGAGCCGGTGATCGCCGCCGCGAGATCGACCGGGACGGCGACGGACTCGATGGTCCGGCGGATCAGCGCGCTGAGCGTACGGATCCCCTCCCGGTCGTCCGGGTCCAGGCGCGACAGCTCGTCGAGCCGGTCACCGATCGCCGGTGCTTCCGCCATGACCCGCCGGAACGCGTCCGTCGTCACACAGAAGCCGCCCGGCACATCGATGCCCTCGATCCGCGACAGCACGCCCAGGTGCGCGCCCTTGCCGCCGACGACCGTGACCTGTGTCCCGTCCACCTCTTGAAGATCAAGTACGTACCGCCCGGTCATCGTTCCCCCAGCATTTCCGCAGGTTGTGGCTTCGGCCGCCGATTTTGCGCCACCACCCGGGTCTTGCCGCAAGCCCCCCAGTGCGCTATACGTTGAGAGTGGCGAGGAGAGAGATCTCCTCGCCTCTGTCTTTTCCCGGCCGCCGAACCACGCGGACGGTCAGTCGTCGTCCGGTCGTGACGGTGCCACCAGCCGTTCCAGCAGCTCCTGGAAGTCCTCACCGACCACGATGCGCAGCCCGCCCGCCTCGACGTTCCCCTCGTCCTTGTCGCTGAGCTGGGTCAGCTTGCCGTCGCGCCACCAGTAGACGTACGGGCTGATCGCGCCCGGCGTGTCCTCGAAGCCGGACGCCGCGAACGAGGCCATCGCGTTCAGCGACGGGATGACGGTGGCGTCGCGTATGACGTGGAACGCGACCTGGTGGCGGAACGGGAACGCCACCAGCGCGCCGTCCGTGCCGAGCCGGCGCCCCGTGACCTGCTGTACGAGGCTGTCGAGCGCCAGGACGCGGCTCGCGGTGTAGAACGAGTCGCCCATGACGACCTCGAACCGCATCCCCTCCGCGTCCTTGACGGTCTCCCGTCCCTCGACGGGCAGTTGACGCAGATTGTCGAGCGCCTGCGCCCGCAGCTCGGGCAGCGGGCCGAGCGGTTCCAGCGCCTCGTCGGTGAGCATCATGACGCTCTCCGGGAGGTCGAGGGCGAGGACCTCGTACAGTCCGGGGGCGACGGAGCGCGCGTAGGCGAAGGACTGCGCGTCGAGACCGTCGCGGCTGATCACCCGTGGGTAGAGCTGGGCGCGGATCTGCGCGGGCGACAGGGTTTCGAGGGCGGAGGGACCGTCCATGGTCCGCAGCACCATCCCGGCGTGCTGGCGGACGAGTTCGCCCCAGACGCGGGCGCCCCGGTCGTCGTTGTGGCAGACGGCGGCGAGGTTGGCGAGCCCGAACTGGCGGCCTGCGCTGTCGGTCACCAGGTCCGAGTAGACGGTGACTTCCAGGCCACGCTCGGCGAACGCCTCACGGACCTGGCTGCGGAAGAGGGCGGCCTCACCGGTCGAGAAGAAGGAGAACTCGGGATCGCGTGGCATCTCGCGCCCGTCGCGTCTCGGCCCACGTCTGAACAGCCCCACGTCGTCCGCCTCCCCTGATCGCACCCGGCGTCTCGCGCCGGTCCCCGCTGCCCCTGGTGATCCTTCCATCCCCGTCGAACGATCGATGGTAGGCCCTGGACGGCGGCCCGTGTCGGGTCGGGGGCGTACGACGCCGGTCAGCCGGATCCGGCGGTGACGGGAACCACCAGGTCCGCGCGGTGCCGGCCGCGCGCCACCAGTCGCGCGTTGGCCTCGTCGGAGTCCCTGACCCAGCGCTCGGCGAAGGTCCGCTCCTTGCCGAACCGCACATGGCGGTCGACCAGCCGCCGTACGCGCACCACGGGATCCAGCTCCAGGAACCACGCGTCGTCGACGAACGTGCGGACCTGGGCCCAGTCGCCGTCGTCGTGCAGGAGGTAGTTGCCCTCGGTGATGACGAGCGGGACGTCCGGCGCGACGGCGATGCTGCCCGCGACGGCCTCCTCCAGCGCCCGGTCGAACGCGGGCGCGTAGACGACGACCCCCGGCGCGGGCGCCCGCAGCCGGGCGAGCAGCGCGGAGTACCCGGCGGCGTCGAAGGTGTCGGGCGCGCCCTTGCGGTCGGCGCGGCCGAGTCGGTGCAGCTCGGCCTGGGCGAGGTGGAAGCCGTCCATGGGGACGAGTACGGCGCTTTCCCCGAGCGCCGCGACGAGGTCTGCGGCCAGCGTGGACTTCCCCGCGCCGGGCGCCCCCGCGATGCCGAGGATCCGGCGTCGACCGGGGGCGGCGAGCTGCCGGGCACGGCGGGTGAGTATGTCGAACTGCCGCGGGTCCATGGGCGGCATTGTCCCACCCGGTCCCCGCCGGGTACCCCGGCCCGGCGCCTGTCCTCAATCGCCGGACGGGCTGAGTACGCGCCCCCGGGCTACCTCGAAACACCCTGGTCCCGCTGTCCTCAATCGCCGGACGGGCTGCATTTTTGCCGGGCGGGCTGAATGGGTCCCCCGGTGCGGGGTGTCCTCAATCGCCGGACGGGCTGGGTTTCTTCCGGACCGGTCTCGCGGCTTGTCTGCCGGTCGGGCCGCCTTCCCCACTCCTCCCGCACAAATCCAGCCCACCGGGCAAAAACCAAGCCCGTCCGGCGATTGAGGACCGAAGCGGCGGAACTCAGCCAACCCGCCCGGCAAAATGCAGCCCGTCCGGCGATTGAGGACGAAACGGCCACCGGGCGGGCCCGGAGCCATCTTGCCGGGCAGCTGGTCATACGTATAACGTAAACGCATGCCACACATCGCCCTCGTCACCCTCGTCGTCCGCGACTACGACGAGGCCCTCGCCTTCTACACCGGCCCCCTCGGCTTCGAGCTGATCGAGGACACCGACCGCGGCGACGGCTCCCGCTGGGTCGTCGTCCGCCCGCGCGGCAGCGGGGCCGCACTCCTGCTGGCCCGCGCCGCCGACGACACCCAGCGCGCGAGCGTCGGCGCGCAGACCGGCGGCCGGGTCGGCTTCTTCCTCCACACGGACGACTTCGCGCGCGACCACGCCCGCATGGCCGCCGCCGGCGTCCGCTTCCTTGAGGAGCCCCGCCACGAGCCCTACGGCTCCGTCGCGGTCTTCGAGGACCTGTACGGCAACCGCTGGGACCTCCTCCAGCCGACCACCCCGTAGGGCTACCGCGCCGCGGCAAGCCCCTTCTGGAGGTCGTCGCCGTTCATGCAGGGCTGGATCTCGACCTTCGCGCCCAGCTCTTCGAGGAGCGGCTCGGAGATGACCACGAGCTGCGAGCTGTCCTTCATGTCGAAGACGAACGTGCAGGAGCGCTCGCCCTCGCTGGGACCGAAGTAGGTCGCCTCGGGCTTGAGCTGTTCCGTCATCGACTGCATGATCTTCTGCAACGCACCGTTCTTGATCGCCTTGTTCGCGACCTGGGTGTCGAACCGCGCTCTCAACATGACCCGCATGGCGCTCGCTCCTTCCGCCCACCACGACCGGCGCGGTCTGCGCCCACGCTCGCTGAGACCGGGTGACGTCCCGCTCAGCGTCGCCGTGGGCGTTCGGCGCGGCAACATCTCACCGACCATCCGGGCGGGCCACCGCCCGGATGGTCGGTGGGCCGGTCAGTTCCCCGGCATCGGGAACGCCACCGGGCTCCGCTTCCCGTCCCGGTTGACCGCCCGGACGCCGAAGAAGACGTTGTCCTTGGACAGGTCCACCGTGTGCGTGGTCGCGAGGCCGACCTTGATCACATGGGTCCACTCCGGGTCCGTCGTCTCGCGCCACACCACCTCGTAGCCCGCCAGGTCCGGCTCCGTACCCAATGCCCACTTCAGCTCGGTGTCATTGGTGAGGTTGCTCGTGACGATCCGCGCCTCGCGCGGCGTACCCGGCGCCTGGGCCAGGGTCCACAGCACCGCGCCGTTCACGCGCGTCACACGGGCGATGTAGTCGAAGTCGCAGAACTCGGGCAGGTCGCCGTACTGCTTGCCGTCCTCCACCCGTACGTCCTGGTGCTGGTGCGCGAAGTCCTCGGCCGGTTCGGTGAACCGGGCCGCCGCGTAGCCCTGTTCGAGGAACGGGATGTGGTCGCCGCCGCGCAGATAGCGGTCGCGCCGGTAGACGACGCGCACGTTCATGCCCGTCGCGTCGTTGTCCCCCACGTCGCTCACAAAGCGGGCGAGCTGCCGGGTGGCCGAGTCGTTCTCGCCGCCCACCGAGCGGCGGGTGTTGGCCTGCGCCGGGGTCTCGGACGTCGGTACGCCCTCCGCGAAGAGCCGCACCGTGTACGGGTCGCGGGTGCCGTCGTCGGCGCGTGAGCTGCCGATGATGTCGTTGGTGAACATGCCCTGGACGTCAACGCCAGCCGTCTTGAACTGCGTTGCGGCGTACCGCGAGCCGTACAGGCCCTGCTCCTCACCGGCGACCGCGGTGAACACGATCGTCGCCGCCGGGCGCCGCTTCGCCATCACCCTCGCAAGTTCCATGACCAGTGCCACACCTGACGCGTCGTCATCGGCGCCGGGCGCGTCGCTGGTCGCGTCCATGACGTCGGTGACGCGCGAGTCGTAGTGCCCGGCGACGACGTACACGCGGTCGGGGGTGACCGAACCACGCAGCGTGGCAACGACGTTGGTGATCCGCGTCGCCACCGGGATCCGCGAGGCGGGCTCCTGGATGTACGACTGGAGCTCGGCGGTCATCCGGCCGCCGGACACCGCCGCGTACTTCTTCATCTCGGCCAGGATCCAGTCACGCGCGGCGCCGATCCCGCGCTCGGGGTCGTCCTGAACCGACAGGGTGTGCCGGGTCCCGAAGGCGGCGAGCCGCCGTACGGTCGCCTCGATCCGGTCCGCGTCGATCTCCTTGAGCAGCTTGCGCAACTCACGGTCGGGGGCCTGCGCGGTGGCGGCCCGGCCGCCGTTCTCACGGCCGCTGCCACTGGGCGCGGCAGCCGCCGGCCCGGCGGAGGCGATCAGGGGGACGCCGGCCGCGGCGGTCACGGCGGCGGAGGTGAGTACGGTCCTTCTACGGGGTCTGCGCGGCGTTCCAGCGAGCTGCTCGGGCATGGAATATCCCTTCCGAAGCGATGAACCGGCGCTTCATCGTCATGGACACTCCAACCCCGCACAAGGCCACGGCGACCGGACGTCCGTTCAGTGCGGAAGGTCCAGTTCCGCGCGTACGGTCTTGCCCACCGGCACCCGGTCCAGCACCTCCCACCGGCTCGCCAGGGCCTCCACGATCAGCAGCCCTCGCCCGGTGCGCGCGTCGAGCGGCGGGGCGGGCGGCAGATGGCCCGGACCCGGCGGGCGGCGCTCACCACGGGTGTCGGACACCTCGATCCGCAGGACGTCCGGCGCCGTCGCGAGCCTGAGCCCCAGCTCGAAGTCCCGCCCGGGGACTCGGCCGTGGGTCACCGCGTTGGCGGCGAGCTCGGCGACGACGAGCGCCGCCGCCTCGGACACCTCGGAGCCGTACGGGATGCTCCAGGCGTGCAGTTGATGGAGCGTCAACTGCCGGGCCAGCCGGGCGCCGAGGGGGGTGGCGCTGAAACGCTGAGTGAACAGACGTACGGTGCCGCGTTGTTGTGGAGTGACGGGTGCGTTCATGGCATCAACGTCGAGGTCAGCGGGGCAATCGGGCCAGGTCGCAAACCCGTACTCGCGGTCAGCGTACGGGTACGGAAGGTAGACAGCACAGGTAACTGTGCGTGAGCATTGTTGAGTTGTGGGTGACCGGCCAGGGACAGGTGCGCGGGAGAGGCAGCCGTATGACTGACGGATTGGGCGGTACAAGCGGTGGTGGTACGGGCGGCGAGGAGCCGGAGACATCGGACAGCCTCAAGGCATTCGGCGCGGTGCTCAAGGCGTTCCGCAAACGGGCGAGGCTGACACAGGAGGAGTTCGCACCTCGGGTGCGGTACTCGGTGCCGACGGTGGCCTCCGTCGAACAGGGCCGGCGGTTCCCGACCCTGGAGTTCGTGGAGCGGTCGGAGGAGGTCCTGGACGCCTTCGGGGCGTTGCGCGGCGCGGCGAGGCATCTCGCGCGGCAGCCGGGGCTGGCGCGGTGGTTCCGCCAGTGGGCGAAGCTGGAGACGGAGGCGCTGAGCCTCTACACGTACGAATGCCGATTGATTCCGGGCTTGTTGCAGACGGAGGCGTACGCGCGGAAGCTGTTCGCCAATCGCCTCCCACCTTTGACGGACGAGCAGATCGAGACCCGCTTGAGTGCTCGCCAGGAGCGACAGGCACTGCTGCGGGAGAGGCCGAACACCTCGTACAGCTTCATCCTGGAAGAACACCTGTTTCTTCGCGGCACAGGCGGACCGGAAGCCACACGGGAACTGATTGACAACATCGCCACCCTGGCAGAACTGCGGAACATCGAGGTCCAGATCATGCCGCTCGTACGCGCTGATCATGCGGGTATGGACGGCCCGATGCACCTGCTGGAGACCCCGGACAACCGATGGCTGGCCTACTGCGAAGGGCAGGAAAGTGGCCAGCTCATCGCTGACCCGAAAGTAGTCAGCATGCTCCAGATGCGATATGCCAGGATGCGTTCACAGGCTCTGTCCCTGGAGGACTCCCTGAGCCTGTTGCGGCAGATGCGAGGAGCGGAATGAGCACCACAGACCTGGCCTGGTTCAAGAGCAGCTACAGCGGAAGCTCCGGCGACAGCTGCGTCGAAGTAGCCCTCTCCTGGCACAAGTCGACCTACAGCGGTGACCGCGAGGACGCCTGCGTCGAGGTCGCCGCCTGCCCCACCACCATCCACATCCGCGACTCCAAGGTCACCGACGGCCCCCAACTGGCCCTCGCCCCCGGCGCCTGGACGCACTTCGTCACGTACGCGGCCCGCGCCTGAGGCACCCGAACGCAGCGGCGGCGAACGGTCGTTGGACCGTCCGCCGCCGTGTGACGTGCTGCTCAGCTCTCGTCGGCGGTCAGTCGCAGTGAGATCGAGTTGATGCAGTAGCGCTGGTCGGTCGGGGTGGGGTAGCCCTCGCCCTCGAAGACGTGGCCCAGGTGCGAGCCGCAGCGTGAGCAGCGGACCTCGATGCGGACCATGCCCATCGTGCGGTCCTCGATCAGCTCGACCGCGTCGCTGTCCTTCGGGTCGTAGAAGGACGGCCAGCCGCAGTGCGACTCGAACTTCGTGTCCGAGCGGAACAGCTCCGCGCCGCACGCGCGACAGGAGTAGACGCCGGCCGTCTTGGTGTCCGTGTACTCACCGACGAAGGCGGGTTCCGTACCGGCCTGGCGCAGCACCCGGTACTCGGCCGGGGACAGCTCCTCGCGCCACTGCTCGTCGGGCTTGTCGATGTCGTACGCCATGACTTCCTCTCTAAGGGGTCAGCCGGGCCAGGATCTCCGGACCGAGGTCCGTCACATCACCGGCCCCCATGGTGAGAACGAGATCACCGGGCTTCGCCATTCCCGCCACGGCCTCGGGCACCGCGCCCTTGTCGTGCACGGCGTGCACGTCCGCGCCCGCGCGCTCCGCCGCCTCGATGATCAGCGCGCTGGTGATACCGGGGATCGGGTCCTCGCGGGCCGGATAGATGTCCAGCACCACCGAGGCGTCGGCCAGGGCGAGGGCCTGGCCCATCTCCGTACCCAGCTCCTGCGTGCGCGAGAAGAGGTGCGGCTGGAAGACGACGAGGAGCCGGGAGCCGGGAGCGGCGGCGGCGCGCATCGCCTCCAGGTCGGCGGCCATCTCGGTGGGGTGGTGCGCGTACGAGTCGATGACCTGCACACCGTTCGCCTCGCCCTTGAGCTGGAGGCGGCGCTTGACGCCGGTGTACTTGCCGAGCGCGGAGGCGAGATTGTGCGCCGGGATGCCGAGCGCGACGCCCGCCGCGAGGGCGGCGACCGCGTTGTGGGCGTAGTGGCGGCCGGGGACGGAGACCGTGAAGGTGAGGAAGCGGCCACCGAGGACGACCGTGACCTCGCTGGTCAGACCGCGTGCGGTGACCTTGTGGACCCGTACGTCGGCGTCCGCCGCCTCGCCGTACGTCACGACCTTGACCGTCGACAGGTCACGGACCTTCGCGGTCAGCTCGACCGCGCCGGGCTGGTCGGCGGCGATCACCAGCGTGCCGCCGGGGACGATCTTGCCGACGAACGTCTCGAAGGACTCGTAGATCTCGTCCATGGAGGCGTAGTTGGCGTGGTGGTCCAGTTCGACGTTGAGGACGATCGCGACCTCGGGGTCGTACTTCTGGAAGCTCCGGTCGCTTTCATCCGCCTCGGCGACGAAGATCTCGCCGTCGCCGTGGCGGGCGTTGGTGCCGGGCCCGTCCAGGTCGCCGCCGATGGCGTACGACGGGTCGAGGCCCAGCTCCGTGAGGGCGACGGCCAGCATGGAGGTCGTCGTCGTCTTGCCGTGCGTACCGGCGACGGCGATGGACCGCAGGCCGCCGCCCATCAGCGCGGCGAGCGCGTCGGAGCGGTGGACGACCGGCACGGACAGCTCGGCGGCCCGTACCAGCTCCGGGTTGTCGGCCCGGATCGCGCTGGAGACGACCACGCACGAGGCGTCGTCCGCGAGGTGCTCCGCCGCGTGGCCGATGTGGACCGTGGCGCCGAGGGCACGCAGGGCCTCGGCGGTGCCGGACTCCTTGGCGTCACTGCCCGCGACCTTGGCGCCCCGCTGGGTGAGGATCTTGGCGATACCAGACATTCCGGCGCCGCCGATGCCGATGAAGTGCGGCCGTTCCATGGCGGTGGGGATACCGGGTGCCATACGTGTTCTCCCAGGGTGGTGCGGTCGGTGCGGTCGGTGCGGGGCCGTCGGCCGTACGCACGCCGTCGGCGATCCCCCAGCCTATTCGCTCCGGCCGGCTCCACCCGCCCCCGCGGCCCGCCCTTCGGCGCCGTCGTCCTCCGGGCCGTGCGCGAAGAGCTTGAGCACGGGGACGCCGACCTTGTGGCGGGCGCGCGAGGCCCAGTCCCGGTGGAAGAACTCTTCCACGTAGTGCGGTTCGGTGAGGACGATCACCTCGTCGGCGGCCGACTGCTCGACGACGGACGTGAGGTGGTCCAGGGGGTGGTTCTCGACCACCAGGCCGCTGGCTTCCCGGCCCGCCGCCTTCAGCGCGGCCAGGGAGTGGGCGAGGGCCAGCTCGGCGGGGCCGCGGGCGGCGGCGCCCTCGGGCTCCTCGCTCTCGCGGCCGGCCTCGCGCAGCTCGCCGAACGCGACATCGTCGATGGCGCGCAGCAGGGCGTCCGCCTGGTCGCCACGGGGCTGCATGAGCACGATGAAGGTGACGTTCTCCTCGCCGTGGAGCGTGGTCACGAAGTCGACGTCGACGGACGACAAGGGCTTCTCGATCATCAATACGCTTGTGAACACGGCAGGCGCCCTTCATCGTTCAGGGGCCGGTGAGGCCCGCTGCGGAAACCATCCTTCCCCGTGTCCGCACGGGGTCTGCCTGAGTAAGTGTGCCCAGCGGAAGCTAACCGGAACGAGAAATTCCGCCCAATGTCAGTTCCGACGGTATCGGGTGAAAAGGAACCCGTCCTCTTCCAGTACGGCCGCCAGGGCGAAGCGCTCGGGGTCCGCGAGGTCCGGTCCGCCCGTGATGCGCTGCGCGCTGCCGACCGCGAGGAGGGGGGAGACCGTCAGACAGAGTTCGTCCAGGACGTCGGCCGCCACGAACTGGCCGAGCAGCCGGGGGCCGCCCTCGGTGAGCTGGCGCTTCAGGCCAAGCTCGGCCAGCGCCGCGACCGCGCGGGGCGGATCGACGCCCGGTCCGTCCCCGGCGACGAGTACCCGCGCGCCCGCCTTCTCCGCGGCGCGGATGCGGTCGGGGGACGCGGCGGCGCCGGTCAGGACCAGGGTCTGGACGAGGGGCGAGACGAAAAGCGGAAGCGAGAAGTCCAGGTTCAGGCTCGCGGAGACGACGGCGATCACGGGCGCGGGCGCCTGCCCGGCGGCGGCGCGGCGCTCGGCGAAGGCGTCACGGGCGCGGGCGGGCCGGTAGCCCTCCAGACGAACCGTTTCAGCGCCGACGAGGACGACGTCGGCGAGGGCGCGCAGGGTGCCGAAGATCCGCATGTCGGCGGCGGAGGAGATGGCCTGCGAACGGCCGTCGTGGTGGGCGGCGCCGTCGAGCGTGGAGACCATGTTGGCGCGCAGCCAGGAGCGGTCTTCGCGGGGCTCGGGGTACGCGTACGCGTCGGCGAGGGCGTCGAGGGCCCACTCGTGGTCTGCCGTCGGTTCGGACGGCACGGGGTACAGGCGTCGCATGCGCGCAGTCTGACACGCACGGTGGCCTCCGGCTGGCTGGGCCGGTTCGTCCTCAATCGCCGGACGGGCTGGAGGGGTGCCCGCAGCGGATACCCTGCGGGACGGCCTCGTCCTCAATCGCCGGACGGGCTGATTGCGCCCGGGCCGGATGGACCCTGACCGCCGGTCGCGGGTGTGTCCTCAAACGCCGGACGGGCTTGATTGGCGCGCCTTGTCCTCAAACCCCGGACAGGCTGATCGTGCCCGGGCCGGATGGCCCCCGACCGCCGGTCGCAGGGTGTCCTCAAACGCCGGACGGGCTTGATTGGCGCGCCTTGTCCTCAAACCCCGGAGGGGCTGGGTGGCCGGCCTCGGCGGTAGTCCCGAGGCCCGTGCGGGGCTTCTCAAACCAGCCCGGCGAGCCCCTCAAGCCCGTCCGGGCGACCCTTCCAAACCCGCCCGAGCGGGCGTTTCAAGCCCGTCCGGCGATTGAGGACAAACCGGCAGCCGGACGGGCTGGCCCCGTCAAGACCGCCACACCCAAGCCCG
Source organism: Streptomyces sp. NP-1717 (assembly GCF_022695985.1). Taxonomy (GTDB): domain Bacteria; phylum Actinomycetota; class Actinomycetes; order Streptomycetales; family Streptomycetaceae; genus Streptomyces. The sequence continues at coordinate 34,407 of NZ_JAAPBF010000060.1, forward strand.
CCCACACGCGCCCCCAAGCCCGCCCAGGCGGACCTTTCAAGC
>NZ_JAAPBF010000061.1 GCF_022695985.1 Streptomyces sp. NP-1717
TAGCCTGCCGTGCGTGACCGAAACCCTGATCTGGATCTTCGCCGGGCTGTTGGCGATCGGCCTCTACCTCAGCTGGACCGCCGGCCGCCTCGACCGCCTCCACTCACGGATCGACGCCGCACGCGCCTCCCTCGACGCCCAACTGCTGCGCCGCGCCTCGGTCGCCCAGGAACTGGCCACCGCCGGTGTCCTCGATCCCGCGGCCTCGATCGTGCTCTACCAGGGCGCGCACGCCGCGCGCCAGGCAGAGGAGGAGCACCGCGAGGTCGCCGAGAGCGAGCTGAGCGAGGCGCTGCGGGCCGTGTTCGGGGAGGTCGCGCAGGTCGAGGCCGTACGCGAGGCCCCCGGCGGAGAGGAGGCCGCGACCGAGCTGGCCGCCGCCGTGCGCCGCGTTCCCATGGCCCGGCGCTTCCACAACGACTCCGTACGCGCGGCGCGCGCCCTGCGACGGCACCGCACCGTCCGCTGGTTCCGCCTCGCCGGCCACGCGCCGTTCCCGCTCGCCTTCGAGATGGACGACGAGCCGCCGGTCGCCCTCGCCGACCGCCCCCAGTAGCGCGCCGCCCCGCAGGCCGGAGGCCGAGAACGATCCACCGGCCTCCCATTGGCCCTTGCTGTGGACTGGTCCGGAGAGGTTTGCTCACCACGTCGAACCGCTCCCTTCCCGTTCCCCAGTGAGGTCCTCCCGTGTCCAGCACGCTTCCCACCCCCGGCCAGACCCCCGAGACCGGCACCGCGCGCGTGAAGCGCGGCATGGCCGAGCAGCTCAAGGGCGGCGTGATCATGGATGTCGTCACGCCCGAGCAGGCGAAGATCGCCGAGGACGCCGGCGCGGTCGCCGTGATGGCGCTGGAGCGCGTTCCCGCCGACATCCGTAAGGACGGTGGCGTCGCGCGGATGTCCGACCCCGACATGATCGACGGCATCATCGAGGCCGTCTCGATCCCGGTGATGGCCAAGTCCCGCATCGGCCACTTCGTCGAGGCCCAGGTACTCCAGTCGCTCGGCGTCGACTACATCGACGAGTCCGAGGTGCTGACCCCGGCCGACGAGGTCAACCACGCGGACAAGTGGGCCTTCACCACGCCGTTCGTCTGCGGCGCCACCAACCTGGGCGAGGCCCTGCGCCGTATCGCCGAGGGTGCGGCCATGATCCGCTCCAAGGGCGAGGCCGGTACCGGCAACGTCGTCGAGGCCGTCCGCCACCTGCGCCAGATCAAGAACGAGATCGCCAGGCTCCGCGGCTACGACGACAACGAGCTGTACGCGGCCGCGAAGGAGCTGCGCGCCCCGTACGAGATCGTCAAGGAGGTCGCCGCACTGGGCAAGCTGCCCGTCGTGCTGTTCTCCGCGGGCGGTGTGGCCACCCCGGCGGACGCCGCGCTGATGCGCCAGCTCGGCGCCGAGGGCGTCTTCGTCGGCTCCGGCATCTTCAAGTCCGGCGACCCCGCCAAGCGCGCCGCCGCCATCGTCAAGGCCACCACCTTCTACGACGACCCCAAGATCGTCGCGGACGCCTCGCGCAACCTCGGCGAGGCCATGGTCGGCATCAACATCGACACCCTGCCCGAGTCCGAGCACTACGCGAACCGTGGCTGGTGACCAGGGCGCCGCGCGCGGCCCGCTGATCGGCGTCCTGGCCCTCCAGGGCGACGTAAGGGAGCATCTGGCCGCCCTGGCGGCGGCCGGCGCGGTGCCCACGACCGTACGGCGGCCGGACGAACTGGCCGCCGTCGACGGCCTGGTGATCCCCGGCGGCGAGTCCACGACCATGTCCAAACTGGCCGTCCTCTTCGGGATGCTGGAGCCGCTGCGCGAGCGCGTACGCGCCGGGATGCCGGTCTACGGCACCTGCGCCGGCATGATCCTGCTCGCCGAGAAGATCCTCGACCCGCGCTCGGGTCAGGAGACGGTCGGCGGGATCGACATGATCGTCCGCAGGAACGCCTTCGGGCGGCAGAACGAGTCCTTCGAGGCGGCGGTCGACGTCGCGGGTGTGGGACCGGTCGACGGGGTCTTCATCCGGGCGCCGTGGGTCGAGTCCGTGGGCGCCGGGGTGGAGGTGCTCGCCGAGCACGGCGGGCATGTCGTCGCCGTACGGCAGGGCGGCGCCCTCGCCACCGCCTTCCACCCCGAACTCACCGGCGACCACCGGCTGCACGGCTTCTTCACCGAGATGGTGCGCTCCGCGGGGTGAGGGGATCCCGGTAGGATCTCTGCCGAACGGAGCAGGATTGGTTACGCGAAGGAGACAGGCAGATGTCCGGCCACTCTAAATGGGCTACGACGAAGCACAAGAAGGCCGTGATCGACGCCAAGCGCGGCAAGCTCTTCGCGAAGCTGATCAAGAACATCGAGGTCGCCGCGCGCACCGGCGGCGCCGACGTCGACGGTAATCCGACCCTTTTCGACGCCATCCAGAAGGCGAAGAAGAGCTCGGTGCCGAACAAGAACATCGACTCGGCCGTCAAGCGCGGCGCCGGCCTGGAGGCCGGTGGCGCCGACTACGAGACGATCATGTACGAGGGCTACGGACCCAACGGTGTCGCCGTCCTCATCGAGTGCCTCACCGACAACCGCAACCGCGCCGCGTCCGACGTCCGCGTCGCGATGACCCGCAACGGCGGCTCGATGGCCGACCCCGGCTCCGTGTCGTACCTGTTCCACCGCAAGGGTGTCGTGATCGTCCCCAAGGGCGAGCTGGGCGAGGACGACGTCCTGGGCGCCGTCCTCGACGCGGGCGCCGAGGAGGTCAACGACCTCGGTGAGTCCTTCGAGGTGCTCAGCGAGGCCACCGACCTGGTCGAGGTCCGCACGGCGCTCCAGCAGGCCGGCATCGACTACGACTCGGCCGACACCAACTTCGTCCCGACCATGCAGGTCGAGCTCGACGAGGACGGCGCACGGAAGATCTTCAAGCTGATCGACGCGCTGGAGGACAGCGACGACGTGCAGAACGTCTTCGCCAACTTCGACGTCTCGGACGACGTCATGGAGAAGGTCGACGCCTGACCCGCGGACACCGGCGGCGCGCGGTCGCCGGCGCCGGCGAGGCTTCACACGGCGGGCCGACGGGGACACACCTCCCGTCGGCCCGCCGCGTTGTCGGTGCCGACCGATACTGTGCTGATCAGGGGTTCTGACACACCGGCAGAACGTGTGATCGAGCGGGACCGAGAGTGCGAGGGGGAGGGGCGCGATGCGGGTACTGGGCGTGGATCCCGGACTGACGCGGTGCGGTGTCGGCGTCGTCGAAGGCGTCGCGGGGCGCCCGCTGACGATGCTCGGCGTCGGAGTGGTGCGTACGTCCGCCGACGCGGACCTCGGATCGCGCCTGGTCGGCATCGAGCGGGGCGTGGAAGCGTGGCTTGACGAGCACCGGCCCGAACTGGTCGCCGTGGAGCGGGTGTTCAGCCAGCACAACGTCCGTACGGTGATGGGGACGGCCCAGGCCAGCGCCGTCGCCATGCTCTGCGCCGCACGCCGCGGCATCCCCGTCGCCCTGCACACACCCAGTGAGGTCAAGGCCGCCGTCACGGGCAGCGGACGCGCCGACAAGGCGCAGGTCGGCGCCATGGTGACCCGGCTGCTGCGCCTGGACGCCCCGCCGAAACCGGCAGACGCGGCCGACGCCCTCGCCCTGGCCATCTGTCACATCTGGCGCGCCCCCGCGGTCAACCGCCTCCAGCAGGCGCACGCCGCGGCCAGGTCGCCCCGCTCCTCCGGCAACGTACCCGTACGGAAGGTCCCCCGATGATCGCCTTCGTCAGCGGCCCGGTGGCCGCGCTCGCCCCGACCACCGCGGTGATCGAGGTCGGCGGTGTCGGCATGCTGGTCCAGTGCACGCCGGCCACCCTCGCCGGGCTGCGGACCGGCGAGGAGGCCAGGATCGCCACCTCGCTGGTCGTCCGGGAGGACTCGCTCACGCTGTACGGCTTCGCCGACGACGACGAGCGCCAGACCTTCGAGCTGCTCCAAACCGCGAGCGGTGTCGGCCCGCGGCTGGCGCAGGCGATGCTCGCGGTGCACGCCCCCGACACGCTGCGCGCCGCCGTCGCCACGGGTGACGAGAAGACGCTGACCGCCGTCCCCGGCATCGGCAAGAAGGGCGCCCAGAAGCTGCTGCTGGAGCTGAAGGACCGCCTCGGCGAACCTCTCGGTACACACATCGGCAGACAGGGCGCCGCGCCCGCACCCGCGTCCTGGAGCGATCAGCTCCACTCGGCGCTGATCGGTCTCGGGTACGCGACGAGGGAGGCCGACGAGGCCGTCGCGCTGGTCGCGCCCCAGGCGGAGGCCGCGATCGAGGCGGGCGAGGCCCCCGCCGTACCGCGACTCCTGCGCGCCGCGCTCCAGTCGCTCAACCGGACACGCTGACCCGGACACGCCGCCCCCCGCCACGCCGGCCGGCCCGCGCCGGCCGCACTCCACGGGACCGTCCACGGACGTCCCGATTCCACGAGGTGATCCACAGTGAACTGGGACGACAGCCGCAGCGGGACGCCGGGAGGCGGCCCCCCGGCGGACCCGACCGGCGGACCCGACCCGGCCGACGGGTCGGACCGGCTGGTCGCCGCGTCGGCCGACGGCGAGGACCAGGCGGTCGAGGCGGCGCTGCGGCCCAAGTCGCTGGACGAGTTCGTCGGGCAGGAGCGCGTACGGGAACAGCTCGACCTCGTCCTGAAGGCGGCTCTCGCCCGGGGCGCCACCGCCGACCACGTCCTGCTCTCCGGCGCCCCCGGCCTCGGCAAGACCACCCTCTCCATGATCATCGCCGCCGAGATGGGCGCCCCCATCCGCATCACCTCGGGCCCCGCCATCCAGCACGCGGGCGACCTCGCCGCGATCCTCTCCTCCCTCCAGGAGGGCGAGGTCCTCTTCCTCGACGAGATCCACCGGATGTCCCGGCCCGCCGAGGAGATGCTCTACATGGCCATGGAGGACTTCCGCGTCGACGTCATCGTCGGCAAGGGCCCCGGCGCCACCGCCATCCCGCTGGAGCTGCCGCCGTTCACCCTTGTGGGCGCCACCACCAGGGCCGGGCTGCTGCCGCCCCCGCTGCGCGACCGCTTCGGTTTCACCGCGCAGATGGAGTTCTACGAGCCCGCCGAGCTGGAACGGGTGATCCACCGCTCCGCACACCTGCTCGACCTGGAGATCGACACGGACGGGGCGGCCGAGATCGCCGGCCGCTCACGGGGCACGCCCCGGATCGCCAACCGGCTGCTGCGCCGGGTCCGCGACTACGCACAGGTCAAGGCCGAGGGCTGGATCAACCGTGACATCGCCGCGGTAGCCCTTCGGGTGTACGAGGTCGACGAAAGGGGCCTCGACCGCCTGGACCGCGCCGTCCTCCAAGCCCTGCTCAAACTGTTCGGCGGAGGACCGGTCGGACTGTCGACCCTCGCCGTCGCGGTGGGTGAGGAGCGCGAGACGGTCGAGGAGGTCGCCGAGCCCTTCCTCGTACGGGAGGGGCTGCTCGCCCGTACACCGCGCGGCCGGGTGGCGACCCCCGCCGCATGGGCGCACCTCGGGCTCACACCGCCCCGGCCGGCGCCGGGCGCAAGCGGACAACCGGGGCTGTTCGGGGCGTGAGCGAGCGGTCACTCGCCCAGGCAGGAACCCCGCTGCCATGCCGGGCGTTGTTCCATTGATGCGGACTCGCTTAGACTCCGCCGATGCCGCCCGTAACGGTCGGCTACCCACCCCCGTATACGAGGCCGCCCGACAGCGCGGTCGTGCGAAGGAAGTTCCCTCCCGTGAGTATCGTGACCCTCCTCCCCTTCATCGTGCTCATCGGGGCCATGTTCCTGATGACCCGGTCCGCCAAGAAGAAGCAGCAGGCCGCCGCGCAGATGCGCGACGAGATGCAGCCCGGCACCGGTGTCCGGACGATCGGGGGCATGTACGCCACCGTCAAGGAAGTTCACGACGACACGGTCCTCCTTGAGGTCGCCCCGGCCGTCCACGCCGTGTACGCGAAGAACTCCATCGGCGCGGTCCTCACCGACGCGGAGTACAACCGCATCGTGCACGGCGACGAGGAGGAGCTGGAGGACGACGCTCCCGTCGTCCCCGACGACGCCTCCTCGCTGACCGAGGACGACGACGCTCCCAAGCTCGACCTGGGCAAGAAGGACGACGCTGCCGCCCCGGCCGACGACGTCGAGGCGCCCAAGGCCGACGCGGACGCCGAGAAGGCCGAGTCCGCCAAGGACGGCAAGGCCGACGGCGAGAGCGGCGCGAAGTAGTCACACCCGGTACCGCGGTGCGCCCCCGGGCGCACCGCGGCTCCCGGAGCATGCCGACATTCGCGTGAGCAGGTCCCCACAACACTTCGTTGCCGCTCCGTCGCTCACCCGGCGTGGGGCGGTTGGACAGGGAGAAACGAAAAGGTGGCAGCACCTCAGAAGGGCCGAAGGCAGACGGGGGCCCCGGGAAAGCCGGGGCGCACCCTGATTCTGTTCCTGATCGCGATGATCGCCCTCGTCGGAGGGATGTTCGGGGCCGGCGAGCTCACGCCGCGCCTCGGCATCGACCTCGCCGGTGGTACGACCATCACGCTCAAGGCCAAGAGCTCGCCCGGCCAGGCGAACGCGGTCAACGAGACCAACATGAACACCGCGGTCGGCATCATCGAGCGTCGTGTGAATGGTCTCGGCGTTCAGGAGGCCGAGGTTCAGACCCAGGGATCCGACAACATCATTGTCAACATCCCCAAGGGCACGAACTCCCAGCAGGCTCGTGAGCAGGTCGGCACCACCGCCCAGCTGTACTTCCGGCCGGTCCTGACCCTCGGCCCGGGTGACCCCGCCGCGCAGCAGCCGCCGCCGGACGCCAGCCCGGCCCCGAGCGCCGATTCGTCGAAGAGCCCCAGCCCCTCGGGCGGCGACAAGGACGGCGACAAGCCGGACAAGGAGTCGGCGGACCCGCCGGCGGCCGAGGCTCCCAGCGCCTCCGAGACGACCCAGGGCCGAGCCCTGACGGAGGACCTGAAGGCCGACGCGACGCCCACGCCGTCCGGCTCCGGGAAGCCCGACCCCTCCGGCAGCCCGTCGGCCAGCGAGCCCGCGACGCCGCCGGCCGACCCCGCGACCGAGAAGCTCCAGGCCGATTTCGTCGCGCTCGACTGCACGAACGAGAAGGCCAGGGGCGCCCTCGGGGACAACGCGAAGCCGGGTGAGCCGACGCTCGCCTGCGGTGAGAACGACGGAGTCTGGGAGAAGTACATCCTCGGCCCCGCCGAGGTGGGCGGCAAGGACGTCGACGACGCCAACGCCACCATCAACCAGCAGACCGGCCAGTGGATCGTCCAGATGGACTTCACGGGCGGTGGCTCGAAGAAGTTCCAGTCGATCACCAGCAAGCTCTCGCAGCAGCAGGCCCCGCAGAACCAGTTCGCCATCGTCCTCGACGGTGAGGTCGTCTCGGCGCCCTCGGTGCGCCAGACGCTGAGCGCCAACGCCGAGATCTCCGGCAACTTCACCCAGGAGTCCGCGCAGGACCTGGGCAACATCCTGTCGTACGGCGCCCTCCCGCTCACCTTCCAGGAGGAGACCGTCACCACGGTCACCGCCGCGCTCGGCGGTGAGCAGCTGGAGGCCGGTCTGATCGCCGGCGCCATCGGTCTCGCCCTGGTGATCATCTACCTGGTGCTCTACTACCGGGGTCTCGCGCTCATCGCCATCGTCAGCCTCCTGGCCTCGGCGGTCATGACGTACGCGATCATGACCCTGCTCGGACCGGGTATCGGCTTCGCCCTCAACCTCCCCGCGGTGTGTGGTGCGATCGTTGCGATCGGTATCACGGCGGACTCGTTCATCGTGTACTTCGAACGCATCCGTGACGAGATCAGAGAGGGCCGTACGCTCCGGCCCGCCGTCGAACGCGCCTGGCCGAGGGCCCGGCGCACGATCCTGGTCTCCGACTTCGTGTCGTTCCTCGCCGCGGCCGTGCTGTTCACCGTCACCGTCGGCAAGGTCCAGGGCTTCGCGTTCACGCTCGGCCTGACCACGCTGCTCGACGTCGTCGTCGTGTTCTTCTTCACGAAGCCGATAATGACGCTGCTCGCCCGCACGAAGTTCTTCTCGGGCGGTGGTTCGTGGTCCGGTCTCGACCCGAAGCGCCTCGGGGCCAAACCACCGTTGCGTCGCAGCCCCCGCCGTCTCAGCGCCCCCATCGACCCGAAGGAGGCGTGAGATGTCTCGACTCGGCGATCTCGGCGCCCGGCTCTACCGCGGCGAAGTCGGTTACGACTTCGTCGGGAAGCGCAAGTTCTGGTACGCGATCTCGATCCTCATCACCATCGCGGCCATCGCGGGCCTCGCGGTGCGCGGGCTCAACATGGGCATCGAGTTCAAGGGCGGTGCCGTCTTCAACACCCCGAAGACGAGCATCTCCGTGGCGGCGGCGCAGGACCACGCGGAAGAGGCCTCCGGCCACGACGCGATCGTCCAGAAGCTCGGCAACGGCGGACTGCGCATCCAGGTCACCGAGCTGAACACGGCACAGGCCGACAAGGTCCAGGCCCAGCTCTCCAAGGACCTGAACATCCCCCAGGAGAAGATCAACGCCGACCTGGTCGGTCCGAGCTGGGGCAAGCAGATCGCCAACAAGGCGTGGATGGGTCTCGGGATCTTCATGATCCTGGTGGTGATCTATCTCGCGATCGCCTTCGAGTGGCGCATGGCGGTCGCCGCGCTGATCGCCCTGATCCACGACCTCACGATCACGGTCGGTGTGTACGCCCTGGTCGGCTTCGAGGTCACCCCGGGTACGGTGATCGGTCTGCTGACCATTCTCGGTTACTCCCTCTACGACACGGTGGTGGTCTTCGACAGCCTCAAGGAGGGGTCGAAGGACATCACCAAGCAGACGCGCTTCACCTACAGCGAGGTCGCCAACCGCAGCATCAACTCGACCCTGGTGCGTTCCATCAACACCACCGTGGTCGCGCTGCTGCCGGTCGCCGGTCTGCTGTTCATCGGTGGCGGTGTCCTCGGCGCCGGCATGCTGAACGACATCTCGCTGTCGCTGTTCGTCGGCCTCGCCGCCGGCGCGTACTCGTCGATCTTCATCGCCACTCCGCTGGTCGCCGACCTCAAGGAGCGCGAGCCGTCGATCAGGGCGCTGAAGAAGCGGGTCCTCGCCAAGCGCAAGGCCGCCGCGGCCAAGGGCGAGGCGCCCGACTTCTCGGACGAGAGCCCGGACGAGCCGAGGGGTGCGGAGCCGGAGGACGGTGAGCCCTCGGAGCGGGACATCCCGCCCGCCGCCGTCGTCGCGGGTCCCCGCGGTCACGGCGGCCGTGGCCGCGGCCGTCCGTCGGGGAAGCGTCGATGACCGACGACAGCACGAGGGAACTGCTCCTCAGCAGGATCCGTGACGTGCTCGACTATCCGAAGCCGGGCGTGACGTTCAAGGACATCACGCCGCTGCTCGCGGATCCGAAGGCGTTCACGGTGCTGACCGACGCGCTCGTGGAGCTGTCGGTGCGGCACGGCGCCACGAAGATCGTCGGCCTGGAGGCGCGCGGCTTCATCCTGGCCGCGCCGGTCGCGGTACGGGCCGGTATCGGCTTCATCCCCGTCCGCAAGGTGGGGAAGCTGCCCGGTGCGACGCTGTCGCAGGCATACGACCTGGAGTACGGCAGCGCCGAGATCGAGGTCCACGCCGAGGACCTCCAGGAGGGCGACCGCGTCATCGTCATCGACGACGTGCTCGCCACCGGCGGCACGGCCGGGGCCTCGATCGAGCTCGTGCGCCGGGCCGGCGCCGAGGTGGTGGCCGTGGCCGTCCTGCTGGAGCTGGGTTTCCTGGGCGGCAGGGGCCGGCTGGAGCCGCATCTGCTCGGCGCTCCGCTGGAGGCACTGATCGAGGTCTGACCCCGCCCTGTCACGGGTGACGAGATATCGCCGTGACGAAATACGGCATAAGCGGACGCTCCGGGAATTCCGCCCGGAGCGTCCGCGTTCTCTTCTCGTCGGCCCGGAATGGTTTCGCGACCCCCCGGCAGGTGCTCCGACGAGCCAGGCGGGGGAGCGGAAGGGCGTGTGCGCGCCCGCGCGAGCACCGGTCTCGTGAGCACCGGCGCGACGGGGTCGATACCATGGCCGTTCCGGACCTGACCGGGGGACCCGGAAACGCACGAGGAGCGCTCTTGCCAGACGAGGCCCAGCCACTCGCCGCCGCCCAGCCCGATCCGCACGCAGACCAGGCCACCGCGGCGCCTGCCACGCCGCAGAAACCGGCGGACGGGGCGGGAGGGGCTGCGCGGACGCCTGCCGAACGCAACGGCTCCCGGCGCACCGGATCCGGACGCAACGGATCCGAGCCGGCGCGGAGCGCGTCCGAGCCTCGGGACCCGGCGACCGGACCGGCACCGGCGCCCGCCCCGGCGCCCGCACCCGGCTCCTCTGCCGCGAAGAACCGGCTCCCGGTCCCCGTCACCGCCCCCAAGCCCGCCTCGGCCGCCCCCTCGCGCTCCGGCGGGTCCTCCAACCGGGTACGCGCCCGGCTGGCCCGTCTCGGAGTCCAGCGCTCGTCGCCGTACAACCCGGTCCTCGAACCGCTGCTGCGCACCGTACGCAGCAACGACCCCAAGATCGAGACCGCCGTACTGCGCCAGATCGAACGCGCCTACCAGGTCGCCGAGCGCTGGCACCGCGGCCAGAAGCGCAAGAGCGGCGACCCGTACATCACCCACCCCCTCGCCGTGACGACGATCCTCGCCGAACTGGGGATGGACCCGGCCACACTGATGGCGGGGCTGCTGCACGACACCGTCGAGGACACCGAGTACGGCCTGGACACGCTCCGCAAGGACTTCGGCGACCAGGTCGCCCTCCTGGTCGACGGCGTGACCAAGCTCGACAAGGTCAAGTTCGGCGAGGCCGCCCAGGCCGAGACCGTACGCAAGATGGTCGTCGCCATGGCCAAGGACCCGCGCGTCCTGGTCATCAAGCTCGCCGACCGGCTCCACAACATGCGCACCATGCGCTACCTCAAGCGGGAGAAGCAGGAGAAGAAGGCCCGCGAGACGCTGGAGATCTACGCCCCGCTCGCCCATCGCCTGGGCATGAACACCATCAAGTGGGAGCTGGAGGACCTCGCCTTCGCGATCCTCTACCCCAAGATGTACGACGAGATCGTCCGGCTCGTCGCCGAGCGGGCGCCCAAGCGCGACGAGTACCTGGCCATAGTGACCGACGAGGTCCAGTCCGATCTGCGCGCCGCCCGCATCAAGGCGACCGTCACCGGCAGGCCCAAGCACTACTACAGCGTCTACCAGAAGATGATCGTGCGGGGCCGGGACTTCGCCGAGATCTACGACCTGGTGGGAATCAGGGTCCTCGTCGACACCGTCCGCGACTGCTACGCGGCGCTCGGCACCGTCCACGCCCGGTGGAATCCGGTACCGGGGCGGTTCAAGGACTACATCGCGATGCCCAAGTTCAACATGTACCAGTCGCTGCACACGACGGTCATCGGACCCAGCGGCAAGCCCGTCGAGCTCCAGATCCGTACGTTCGACATGCACCGCCGCGCCGAGTACGGCATCGCCGCGCACTGGAAGTACAAGCAGGAGGCCGTCGCCGGGGCGTCCAAGGTCCGCACCGACGTACCCAAGAACGCCGGCAAGGGCGCGGGCCAGGACACCGTCAACGACATGGCGTGGCTGCGCCAGCTGCTCGACTGGCAGAAGGAGACCGAGGACCCCAGCGAGTTCCTGGAGTCCCTGCGTTTCGACCTGTCGCGCAACGAGGTCTTCGTCTTCACGCCCAAGGGCGACGTCATAGCGCTGCCGGCCGGGGCCACCCCCGTCGACTTCGCCTACGCCGTCCATACGGAGGTCGGCCACCGCACCATAGGGGCGCGGGTCAACGGGCGGCTCGTCCCCCTCGAATCGACCCTCGACAACGGCGACCTGGTGGAGGTCTTCACCTCCAAGGCGTCGGGCGCCGGACCCTCCAGGGACTGGCTGGGCTTCGTCAAGTCACCCCGGGCCAGGAACAAGATCCGCGCGTGGTTCTCCAAGGAACGCCGCGACGAGGCGATCGAGCACGGCAAGGACGCCATCGCCAAGGCGATGCGCAAGCAGAACCTGCCGATCCAGCGGATCCTCACCGGCGACTCGCTCGTCACGCTCGCGCACGAGATGCGCTACCCCGACATCTCGTCCCTGTACGCGGCGATCGGCGAGGGCCATGTCGCCGCGCAGGGCGTCGTACAGAAACTCGTGCAGGCCCTCGGCGGCGAGGAGGCCGCCAACGAGGACATCGCCGAGAGCGCCCCACCCTCGCGCGGACGCTCCAAGCGCCGCTCCAGCAGCGACCCCGGAGTGGTCGTCAAGGGCGTCGAGGACGTGTGGGTGAAGCTCGCCCGCTGCTGCACGCCGGTCCCGGGCGATCCGATCATCGGCTTCGTCACGCGAGGCAGCGGTGTCTCCGTACACCGCGCGGACTGCGTCAACGTCGACTCCCTGTCGCAGCAGCCCGAACGGATCCTCGAAGTCGAGTGGGCGCCCACCCAGTCGTCGGTCTTCCTCGTCGCCATCCAGGTCGAGGCCCTGGACCGCTCCCGGCTGCTCTCCGACGTCACGCGCGTCCTGTCCGACCAGCACGTCAACATTCTCTCGGCGGCCGTCCAGACGTCCCGCGACCGCGTCGCCACCTCGCGCTTCACCTTCGAGATGGGCGACCCGAAGCACCTGGGGCACGTACTGAAGGCGGTACGGGGCGTGGAGGGCGTCTACGACGTCTACCGGGTCACCTCCGCGCGCAGGCCGTAGGACACCCGACGACGGAGCGGCCCGGCGGTGGGAACACCGCCGGGCCGCTCCGTCGTACGCGTGGCGTCAGCCGCCGAACTCCTGAAGACCCTTCAGCGCCTGGTCGAGCAGGGCCTGCCGGCCTTCGAGCTCCTTCGCGAGCTTGTCCGCCCTGGCGTTGTTGCCCGAGGCACGCGCCGTGTCGATCTGCGTGCGCAGCTTGTCGACGGCCGCCTGGAGCTGGCCCGTCAGACCCGCGGCACGCGCACGCGCCTCCGGGTTCGTACGGCGCCACTCGTTCTCCTCGGACTCCTGGAGCGCCCGCTCGACGGTCTGCATCCGGCCCTCGACACGGGGCCTGGCGTCGCGCGGCACATGCCCGACCGCCTCCCAGCGTTCGTTGAGGGCCCGGAACGCGGCGCGGGCCGCCTTCAGGTCCGTCACGGGGAGCAGCCGCTCCGCCTCGGTCGCCAGCTCCTCCTTGAGCTTCAGATTCTCCGTCTGCTCCGCGTCCCGCTCGGCGAAGACCTCACCGCGGGCGGCGAAGAAGACGTCCTGGGCACCCCGGAAGCGGTTCCACAGGTCGTCCTCGGCCTCGCGCTGCGCGCGGCCCGCGGCCTTCCACTCCGTCATCAGCTCGCGGTACCGGGCCGCCGTCCCGCCCCAGTCCGTGGAGCCCGACAGCGACTCCGCCTCGGTGACCAGCTTCTCCTTGGCCTTACGGGCCTCCTCGCGCTGCGCGTCCAGCGAGGCGAAGTGCGCCTTGCGCCGCTTGGAGAACGCCGAGCGCGCGTGCGAGAAGCGGTGCCACAGCTCGTCGTCGGACTTCCGGTCGAGCCGCGGCAGGCTCTTCCAGGTGTCCACCAGCGCGCGCAGCCGCTCACCCGCGGACCGCCACTGGTCGCTCGCCGCCAGTTCCTCGGCCTCCGCGACCAGAGCCTGCTTCGACTCACGCGCGGCGTCCGTCTGCTTGGCCTTCTGGACCTTGCGCTCCTCACGGCGCGCCTCGACCGTGGCGACGAGCCCGTCGAGACGTGTACGCAGCGCGGCCAGATCCCCGACCGCGTGATGCTCGTCCACCTGCGTCCGCAGATGATCGATGGCGGACTGCGCGTCCTTGGCCGAGAGATCGGTGGTCTTCACCCGCCGTTCGAGAAGGCCGATCTCGACCACCAGGCCCTCGTACTTGCGCTCGAAGTAGGCCAGTGCCTCCTCGGGAGAGCCTGCCTGCCACGATCCGACGACCTGCTCGCCCTCGGCCGTGCGCACGTACACGGTGCCTGTCTCGTCGACACGGCCCCACGGGTCGCTGCTCACAGCGCCTCCTCCACCTGATGCCTGCGAGGGGTGCCCCCCGGGCATCGTCCACAGTTTCCTGGACGGGCCTCGCCCGCCTTCCGCGACGCGAAAGCCGATCCGCCGAAGCCGATCCGCGCGCCGCACAACGCCAATCTAGGTGACCGGCGGCCCGGCTGTCCGCACTCCGCACGGCCGAAATTCGCGGGGTCCGGCAGCGGGGCGCTCCGAGGCGCCGAGCCATGGGCCGCGCCACCGGTCACCTGCGCTCATGTCTTGTCGACGGTGCCCTTCTCGATCGTGACGGTCTTCTTCGGCGCACCGTCACCCTTGTTGTCACCGGTGACACCGCCCGCCGCGACGGCCTTCACGGTCTTCAGACCGTCGGCGTCCATCGTCCCGAACGGGGTGTACGAGGGAGGGAGCTTGGTGTCCTTCCACACGAGGAAGAACTGGCTGCCACCACTGTTCGGCTGGCCGGTATTCGCCATCGCCACGGCCCCCGCGGGGTAGGTCACCGCGCCGTCCGCGGCGGGCTTGCCGAGGGCGTCCAGGTTCTCGTCCGCGATCGTGTAGCCGGGACCGCCCGTGCCGTCGCCCTTGGGGTCGCCGCACTGGAGCACGAAGATGTTCTCCGTGGTCAGGCGGTGGCACTTGGTGCCGTCGAAGAACTTCTTGTCGGCGAGCGACTTGAAGGAGTTCACCGTCTCGGGCGTCTTCGCCGCGTCCATCTTGATACCGATGTCGCCCTGGTTGGTCTTGAGCGACATCGTGTACTCGGCCTTGGCGTCGATCGTCATCTTCGGCCCGGCGGGCTTGCTCTCGCTCGGCGACGGCGGCGCCGACGGGTTGTCCGCCGCGGTGTCCTTCTTGCCGCCGTCGTCCGTCAGACCCGCGATGGCGTACGCGCCGCCGCCCGCCGCCACCACGACGGCCAGCGCCGCGGCGATGACCGCGTTACGGCGCCGGGCCTTGTTGCGACTCTCCGCCCGGCGCTGCTGCTGCCGCTCGAACTTCTCCCTGGCAAGCTGGCGCCGGCGCTGCTCGCTGTTGACCACCGGGTCGTCTCCTCGTGTCTTCGTGGGCCCTGTCGGGCGTGGTGCCGAGGCGGTGCTGAGGGCGGTGCTCGGAACCACGTCCCATGAACGCCTGACTAGCCCCGTACGGTATATGGGTTACCTGTGTAATGAGGAGCGCCGGTAGGCTCTGATCTGCTGCAATCTCCCGACGGACGACATTTAGGACGATCGTGCTTATTGCCGGGTTCCCGGCCGGGGCCTGGGGGACCAACTGTTATCTGGTCGCCCCCGCTGCGGGCGAGGAGTGCGTGATCATCGACCCCGGCCACCAGGCCACCGAGGGCGTCGCCGAGACGATCGCCAAACACCGCCTCAAGCCCGTGGCCGTCATCCTCACCCACGGCCACATCGACCATGTCGCGTCGGTCGTCCCCGTGTGCGGCGCCCATGGCGTGCCCGCGTGGATCCACCCGTCGGACCGGTACATGATGAGCGACCCCGAGAAGGCCCTCGGCCGCTCCATCGGGATGCCGCTCATGGGCGAGCTGACCGTGGGGGAGCCCGACGACGTCAAGGAACTGGGTGACGGCGCGGAGCTGGAGCTGGCGGGCCTGCGCCTCGGCGTCGCGCACGCGCCCGGCCATACGAAGGGGTCGGTGACCTTCAGGGTGCCCGAGGCCGCGGACATCCCGTCCGTCCTCTTCTCGGGCGACCTGCTGTTCGCCGGCTCCGTCGGACGCACGGACCTGCCCGGCGGCGACCCGGCCGAGATGCTCGAATCGCTGGGCCGTGTGTGCCTGCCGCTCGACGATTCGACCGTGGTGCTGTCCGGCCACGGCCCCCAGACGACCATCGGCCGGGAGCGAGCCACCAACCCGTATCTGCGCGAGGTGGCCGCCGGCTACGGAAGCGGCGAGAGCGCCGCTCCGCGACGAGGAATGTGACGCAGCGAACCCCATGAACACCTTTCAGGCCCCCAAGGGCACCTACGACCTGCTTCCGCCGGACTCCGCCGTGTTCCTCGCGGTGCGCGAGGCGATCTCCGCACCGCTGAAGAACTCCGGTTACGGCTACATCGAGACGCCCGGCTTCGAGGACGTCGAACTCTTCGCGCGCGGTGTCGGCGAGTCCACCGACATCGTCACCAAGGAGATGTACACCCTCACCACCAAGGGCGGCTCCGAGCTGGCGCTGCGCCCCGAGGGCACGGCCTCCGTACTGCGCGCGGCGCTGGAGGCGAACCTGCACAAGGCGGGCAACCTCCCCGTCAAGCTCTGGTACTCGGGCTCGTACTACCGCTACGAGCGCCCGCAGAAGGGCCGCTACCGCCACTTCTCGCAGGTCGGCGCGGAGGCCATCGGCGCCGAGGACCCGGCGCTCGACGCCGAGCTCATCATCCTCGCCGACCAGGCCTACCGCTCACTCGGGCTGCGCGGCTTCCGCATCCTGCTGAACTCCCTGGGCGACAAGGAGTGCCGCCCCGTCTACCGGGAGGCGCTCCAGACGTTCCTGCGCGACCTCGACCTGGACGACGACACCCGCCGGCGCATCGAGATCAACCCCCTGCGGGTCCTCGACGACAAGCGCCCCGACGTCCGGCGGCAGCTCACCGGCGCCCCGAAGCTGCGCGACTACCTCTGCGAGGCGTGCCGGGCGTACCACGCGCAGGTGCGCGATCTGCTGACCGCGGCGGGTGTCGCGTACGAGGACGACGAACGGCTCGTACGGGGCCTGGACTACTACACCCGCACGACCTTCGAGTTCGTCCACGACGGCCTCGGCGCGCAGTCCGCGGTCGGCGGCGGCGGGCGCTACGACGGGCTCTCGGAGATGATCGGCGGCCCCGCGCTGCCGTCCGTCGGCTGGGCGCTCGGTGTGGACCGTACGGTGCTGGCGCTGGAGGCCGAGGGCATCACCCTCCAACTCCCGCCCGCCACCAGCGTGTTCGCGGTGCCGCTCGGCGAGGAGGCACGCCGGCTGCTGTTCGGCGTGGTCACCGAGCTGCGCCGGGCCGGGGTCGCGGCCGACTTCGCCTACGGCGGCAAGGGACTCAAGGGCGCCATGAAGAACGCCAACCGCTCGGGCGCGCGGTTCACGATCGTCGCCGGTGAGCGTGATCTCGCCGAGGGCGTCGCCCAGGTCAAGGACATGGAGAGCGGCGAGCAGAAGCCCGTACCGCTCGACGCACTGGTGGCCGACCTCACGGCGAAGCTCGCCTGACCACACGGGACGACGGAGAGGCCCCGGACACCACCGAGTGCCCGGGGCCTCTCCGCACCTCCTTATGTCCATCGAACGGTGGATACGGGCACGGGTGCGGCAGAATGGCTGAGCCCTCTGCTTCAGGTGCAGGCCACGAGTGATGGAACGGCGATATGACGAGTGCAGCGCTTGACGACGTGTCCGCCGACCGGGCGGAGCACGGCGCCACCGGTCCGATCGGGGCCGGGCGGGTGCTGGCGTGGCTGCTGGTGGTGACGGGCGCGGCGGGTGTGCTGGCGTCGTGGGTGATCACGATCGACAAGTTCAAGCTGCTGGAGGACCCGGGCTTCACGCCGGGGTGCAGTCTGAACCCGGTGGTCTCGTGCGGGAACATCATGAAGAGCGACCAGGCGTCGGCCTTCGGCTTCCCCAATCCGATGCTGGGCCTGGTGACCTACGCGGTCGTGGTGTGTGTGGGGCTGGGGCTGCTCGCGGGGGCGCGGTACCGGCGGTGGTTCTGGCTCGGGCTGAACGCCGGAATGCTCTTCGGCGTCGGTTTCTGCACCTGGCTCCAGTACCAGTCGCTGTACAACATCAGCTCACTGTGCCTGTGGTGCTGCCTCGCCTGGGTGGCGACGATCGTGATGTTCTCCTACGTCACGACGCACAACGTCACACGCGGGATCATCCCGGCCCCTCGGTGGCTGCGCGGCGCGATGGGGGAGTTCCACTGGGTGCTTCCCGTCCTGTGGACCGGGATCATCGGGATGCTCATCCTGACCCGCTGGTGGGACTTCTGGACCGGCTGACCGCGCGGGCGCCCGCCGGTCGCGCCTGCCGGGCCGCCCTGTCGGTGGGCTGACATAGGGTTCGGAATGTGGAGCCCGATCTCTTTACCGCAGCGGCCGAAGACCGCCAGGAGAACGACCCGTCCAGCAGCCCGCTGGCTGTACGGATGCGCCCCCGAGTCCTGGACGAGGTCGTCGGCCAGCGGCATCTGCTGAAGCCCGGCTCCCCGATGCGGCGACTGGTCGAACAGGCCGCGCGGGGCAGGGGACCAGCGGGCCCCTCGTCGGTGCTCCTGTGGGGCCCGCCCGGTACCGGCAAGACGACGCTCGCCTATGTCGTCTCCAAGGCGACCGACGCGCGCTTCGTGGAGCTCTCCGCGATCACCGCGGGCGTCAAGGAGGTCCGCGCCGTCATCGACGGCGCCCGGCGTGCCTCCGGCGGCTTCGGCAAGGAGACCGTCCTCTTTCTGGACGAGATCCACCGCTTCAGCAAGGCCCAGCAGGACTCCCTGCTGCCCGCCGTGGAGAACCGCTGGATCACGCTCATCGCGGCCACCACCGAGAACCCGTACTTCTCGATCATCTCGCCGCTGCTCTCGCGCTCCCTGCTGCTGACGCTGGAGCCGCTCACCGACGACGACCTGCGCGCGCTGCTGCGGCGCGCGCTCACCGAGGAGCGCGGCCTCGGCGGCGCGGTCTCGCTCCCCGAAAACTCCGAGGCGCATCTGCTGCGGATCGCCGGGGGAGACGCCCGGCGGGTCCTGACCGCCCTGGAGGCCGCGGCGGGCGCCGCGATCTCCAAGGGCGAGAAGGAGATCAGCCTCGGCACGGTCGAGGAGACGGTCGACCGGGCGGCCGTGAAGTACGACCGCGACGGCGACCAGCACTACGACGTGGCGAGCGCGCTCATCAAGTCGATCCGCGGCTCGGACGTGGACGCGGCCCTGCACTATCTGGCCCGCATGATCGAGGCGGGCGAGGACCCCCGGTTCATCGCCCGCCGGCTGATGATCTCGGCCAGCGAGGACATCGGCCTGGCCGACCCGACGGCCCTGCCCACCGCCGTCGCGGCGGCCCAGGCCGTGGCGATGATCGGCTTCCCCGAGGCCGCGCTCACCCTGAGCCACGCCACCATCGCGCTGGCGCTGGCCCCCAAGTCGAACGCGGCGACGACCGCGATCTCGGCCGCGCTGGAGGATGTGAAGAAGGGGCTGGCCGGCCCCGTACCGCCGCATCTGCGCGACGGTCACTACAAGGGCGCGGCCAAGCTCGGTCACGCACAGGGGTACGTCTATCCGCACGATGTGCCGGGCGGTATCGCCGCGCAGCAGTACGCCCCGGAAGAGGTGCGGGGCAAGCGGTACTACGAACCGACGCGGTACGGCGCGGAGGCGCGGTACGCGGACGTGGTCGAGAAGGTCCGGACACGGCTGCGCGGCGACGCCCCCGCCAACTGAGCGTCGCGCGTCTCCCGGTCGCCCCCGCCGTCCCGGCGGCTCAGCGGCCCGCCGCGTCGAAGAGCGCGTGCATGGCGCGGCGCAGTTCGCTCACATCACGCACCGGCTCGGGGAAGTCGAAGCGGGCGTCGAAGCAGTTGACGCCCGTGAAGCGGACCCGCAGCCCGAAGCGGTCCACACCGACCGGTACGGCCGCCGTCCCGCCGGACCGCTCGCCGAGCAGCGAGCGCAGCGTCCCCACCTCGGCGCTGTGCGCGGCGTGCAGATGCTGGAGCAGTTCGGCCTCGTGCTCCGACAGCGGGTCCGCCACGGCCGCGGCGAACTCGTCCGCCTCCACCGGCTCGGCGCCCCACAGATCGTCCACGAACGCCTCGCCGACCTCCAGCCGCAGCGTCGTCCGGCCGGGCTCGGCGGCGTGCGGGAAGCGGGTCAGCCACCCGGAGACCCAGGCGCGGCCCCGGATACGGTGGGGTACGGAGACCGGTGCCACATCGGTGATCTCCAGCACCGCGGCCAGTTCGTCGGCCTGCGCGTGCGTCGCCGCCCTGACGACGGGGGAGTCGGCCGCGAAGGCCAGCAGCACGTCACCGTCGGTGTCCACGGTCCGCGCGTCCGGCATCAACTGGTCGGGCCGCAGCGCTTCCAGGCCCGGGACGAGCAGCACGCTTGAGCATGTACTCTGTACGAGAGTTCGTGTGCGCTCGGCTGCTGACGGCATCCGGGCGATTTCAAGCCCGCTGGGACGCGGCTGACCATGAGCTGATCGGACCTCCGTCGTATCGATGCCCTGCGCGTCGAGACTGTCTGTGATGCGTGTGGTGTTCCCAGGGCGACGAGACATGCGATCTCCTTTGAGTAAGGTGAGCCTAACCTAACCTACAACGGAGGTCTGGAGAACGTGCCTAACCAGTCGCGTCCCAAGGTCAAGAAGTCACGCGCGCTCGGTATCGCGCTGACGCCGAAGGCCGTGAAGTACTTCGAGGCCCGTCCCTACCCGCCGGGCGAGCACGGCCGTGGCCGCAAGCAGAACAGTGACTACAAGGTCCGTCTGCTCGAGAAGCAGCGTCTGCGTGCCCAGTACGACATCAGCGAGCGCCAGATGGCCCGCGCCTACGACCGCGCCCGCAAGGCCGGCGGCAAGACCGGCGAGGCCCTGGTCGTCGAGCTCGAGCGTCGTCTCGACGCCCTGGTCCTGCGTTCGGGCATCGCCCGCACCATCTACCAGGCCCGTCAGATGGTCGTCCACGGCCACATCGAGGTCAACGGCGGCAAGGTCGACAAGCCGTCGTTCCGCGTCCGCCCCGACGACGTCATCATGGTCCGCGAGCGCAGCCGCGAGAAGGTTCCCTTCCAGGTCGCCCGCGAGGGTGGCTACGACACGGACGGCGAGACCCCGCGCTACCTCCAGGTCAACCTGAAGGCCCTGGCGTTCCGTCTGGACCGTGACCCGCTGCGCAAGGAAATCCCGGTCATCTGCGACGAGCAGCTCGTCGTCGAGTACTACGCCCGCTGATCACCCGCTGATCCAGGCGTAGTTCGCGTCACCGCGATCGACCGCGCTTCAGCCCGCCGCTTCCCCGCCGATCTGGCCGGGGGAGCCGGCGGGCTCTCGCGTTTCCCGGCCCGTCCCCCGGCCCTGGTCCCGCGCGGTCTCCCTCTCCCGCGCCGGAGCACGGTCGCCCGACGGCCGGCCCGGCGGCACGGACGCGGACACCCCGCGCGGCCCGGCCAGCGCCCGCTCGACGGCCGCCGCCTGCGACAGGGCGCGCCCCTCCGCCACACGGGCGTCGTACGCCCGCGCCCCCAGCGCCTCCCTCGCCCGCCGCTCGCACCGCTCGTGCGGGGCCCCGAACGTGGCGGAGCCGAACAGGGGAACCCCGACCGACGGCCAGAGCCGGGCGGCGGCGCCCTGGAGCACCGCGGCCTCCGCCGGGTCCCCCTCGCCCGCCGTCACCAGCGCCATCAGCTCCATCGCCAGGACCAGGCCGACCAGGTCGTTGAAGGTGTGGTGGATGGTGACGGCCTCGGCCAGCAGGGCGCGTGCCTCGGCGAGCCGGCCGCGCGTCCAGGCCGCGTACGCGTGGACGTGGAGCGCGTAGGCGCGGGCCCAGCGCTCTCCGCTCTCCTCGCAGACCTCCCGCACCTCGGCGCACAGCGCCACGGCCGCGTCCAGGTCGCCCAGGAAGACGAGTGACAGCGCGAGTTCCGCCCGGCCCATCAGTACGTTGCTGTTGATCTCGCCCAGTTCCCCGTACGAGCCGAGCGCGGAGCGCAGCAGCCGCTCGGCGCGCTCCATGTCGCCGGTGAGGAGCGCGAGACAGCCCAGCCGGTGCACCGCGTAGGCGTGCGCCAGCGCGTTACCGGTACGGGCGGCCTCGTCCCGGCACACGTGCAGCGCGCCCACCGCCGCCGTGTTGTCGCCCTGGAGGATCGCCACATAGCCCAGTACCCACAGCGCCTTGAGCCGTGAGTCGTCGTGCCGTGACCCCTCGTGCGGCGGTTCGTACGACGCCTCGTGCGGTGGGTCGCCGGGCCGGGCGGCCGGCGCGAGCGCCCGGTCCAGCCAGTGCCGGCCTTCGGTGAGCCGTCCGCAGCCCGCCCAGTAGAACCAGAGCGTGCCCGCCAGATACCGGCCCAGATAGCTCTCGCCCGCGGTCTCCAGGCAGAGTTCGATGGCGGCCCGCAGATTGGGCAGCGCGCTGTCGGCGCAGGCGGCGATCTCCGCCTGCCGCGGGCTGAACCAGTCCAGCTCGCACCAGGTGGCCAGGCCCATGTACCAGTCACGGTGCCGTCTGCGCATCCGGCCCGTGTCCGCCAGGGCGTCCAGCCACTCGGCGCCGTACGCCCGCACCGTGTCCAGCATCCGGTAGCGGACCCCGGCGGCCGTGTCCTCGCGTACGACCACGGACTGGGCGATCAGCTCGCCGAGTACGTCGAGGACGCTCCCGGCCGGCAGATCGGGGCCGACGCACACGTACTCGACGGCCTCCAGGTCGAAGGGCCCGGCGAAGACCGACAGCCGTGCCCACAGCAACCGCTCGGCGGGGGTGCACAGTTCATGGCTCCAGCCGATCGCGGTACGGAGCGTGCGGTGGCGCGGCAGTTCGCCGCGCGCGCCGTCGGTGAGCAGGCGGAAGCGGTCGTCGATCCGGCGGAGGATCTGGTCGGGGGACAGGACGCGCAGCCGGGCGGCGGCCAGTTCGAGCGCGAGCGGAATGCCGTCCAGACGTCGGCACAACTCCCGTACGGCGTCGTCGTGTTCGCTCGGCGGGCAGCTCCCGGCCAGTACGCCGGCGGCCCGGTCGGCGAAGAGCCGCGCCGCGTCGGGCTCGTCCATCGGGGCCAGCGGGAAGGCGCGTTCGCCCTCCAGCCGGAGCGGCCGGCGGCCGGCGGCCAGCACCCGGAGGCCGGGGCAGCGGCGCAACAGGTCCCGTACCAGCTCCGCGCACGGGGCGACGAGCTGCTCGAAACCGTCCAGCACCAGCAGGAGACGGCGGTCGGCGAGATGGGCGCGCAGCACCTCACGAGGCGGCCGGCCGCTGTGGTCGGTGATGCGCAGGGCGTCGACGAGCGCGTGGTCGAGCAGTCCGGGATCGCGGATCGAGGAGAGTTCGGCGAGCCACACACCGTCGCAGTAGCGTTTCTCCAGAAGCTCCGTACCCGGGGCCGGGCCCGGAGCCGGTGACGCGCGCCGGGCCGCCTGAACGGCCAGCCGCGTCTTGCCGACACCGCCCACCCCGACCAGGGTGATCAGCCGGAATTCGGTGAGAAGGCGCGTCAGCTCGGCCAGTTCGTCGGCACGGCCCACGAACCGGTTCAGCTCCGCGGGGAGATTGCCGGGGACAGGTCGCATGGGACACGCACAGTACTCACACGGAAGCACTGCGTACAATCCGCCGTCGCGACTCGCCCTCCCCGCGCCCGCGGATGAGGTAGGGTCCGCGACCGCGTCAAACCGGTACGGGGAGCCACTCCGGGCGCGATAGGCTCGACTGAGGACTTCCGAGGCCGCCCGGATCCGTCGGATCCGGGCCGGCCGACAACGACATGTTCCCCGCGACCGCGGGGGACGGTCCCGACGCAGAGAGCGGTGCAGCGTGACCGGTGGAGAGGTTGCCGGGATCCTGGTGGCCGTCTTCTGGGCGGTTCTGGTCACCCTCCTCGCCGTGGTGCTCGTGAGGCTGGCCCAGACGCTCAAGGCGACCACCAAACTCGTGGCGGACGTGACCGATCAGGCCGTACCGCTGCTGGCCGACGCCTCGGAGACGGTGCGCGCGGCGCAGAACCAGCTCGACCGGGTCGACGCCATCGCGTCGGACGTCCAGGAGGTCACCTCCAACGCCTCGGCGCTCTCCACCACCGTGGCGTCGACCTTCGGCGGACCCCTCGTCAAGGTCGCGGCGTTCGGCTACGGCGTACGGCGGGCGATGAGCCGCAAGGCTCCGGCCGAGCCGGCACGCGCCGACCGTGAGGCGCCGGCGCCCGCCGCGCGCGGGCGCCGCACCGTCATCGTGGGCAGGACCGTTCCGGCCGCCCGACGCAGCAGGAAGCAGAAGGGCTGAGGCCGATGTTCCGCCGTACGTTCTGGTTCACCGCGGGCGCGGCGGCCGGCGTGTGGGCCACCACCAAGGTCCACACCAAACTCCGGCAGTTGACGCCCGAGAGCCTCGCCGCGCAGGCCGCCAACAGGGCGGTCGACGCGGGACACCGGCTCAAGGACTTCGCACTCGACGTCCGGGCGGGCATGGCCCAGCGCGAGTCCGAACTCGGCGAGGTGCTGGGGCTCGACGCACCCGCCGGCCCCGAACTCCCCGCGAACCGCCGCCTCGCCGTCGAGGCCCGCGCGGAACGCCGGTCCGACGAGTACCGGCAAGACCACGACCACAGCGACAGATTCAACTCGCGCACACCGCACAACCGGAATGAGGACCACTGATGGAGTCGGCCGAAATCCGCCGCCGCTGGCTGAGCTTCTTCGAGGAGCGCGGGCACACCGTCGTCCCTTCGGCGTCGCTCATCGCGGACGACCCGACTCTGCTGCTGGTCCCCGCGGGCATGGTGCCCTTCAAGCCGTACTTCCTCGGCGAGGCCAAGCCGCCGGCCCCGCGCCTGACCAGCGTCCAGAAGTGCGTCCGTACGCCGGACATCGAAGAGGTCGGCAAGACCACCCGGCACGGCACGTTCTTCCAGATGTGCGGCAACTTCTCCTTCGGTGACTACTTCAAGGAAGGCGTCATCCCGCTCGCCTGGGAGCTGCTGACCAGCTCCGTGGCGGACGGCGGTTACGGCCTGGACCCGGAGAGGCTCTGGGTCACCGTCTACCTGGACGACGACGAGGCCGCCGCCATCTGGACCGACAAGGTCGGTTTCCCCGCCGAGCGGCTCCAGCGGCTGGGTATGAAGGAGAACTACTGGTCCATGGGCGTGCCCGGCCCCTGCGGACCCTGCTCGGAGATCTTCTACGACCGCGGCCCCGAGTTCGGCGAAGAGGGCGGCCCCGCCGTCAACGACGAGCGCTACGTGGAGATCTGGAACCTGGTCTTCATGCAGTACGAGCGCGGCGAGGGAGAGGGCAAGGAGAACTTCGAGATCCTGGGCGACCTCCCCTCCAGGAACATCGACACCGGCCTCGGCCTCGAACGTCTCGCCATGGTCCTCCAGGGCGTCCACAACATGTTCGAGATCGACACGTCGATGGCCGTCATCGACAAGGCCACCGA
Organism: Streptomyces sp. NP-1717; assembly: GCF_022695985.1. Taxonomy (GTDB): domain Bacteria; phylum Actinomycetota; class Actinomycetes; order Streptomycetales; family Streptomycetaceae; genus Streptomyces. The sequence continues at coordinate 25,249 of NZ_JAAPBF010000061.1, forward strand.
ACTGACCGGTGTCCGCTACGGCACCGACCCCGCCTCGGACGTCTCCCTGCGCGTCGTCACCGACCACATGCGCACCTCCGTGATGCTCATCGGCGACGGGGTCACCCCCGGCAACGAGGGCCGGGGCTACGTCCTGCGCCGCATCCTGCGCCGCGCCGTCCGCAACATGCGCCTCCTCGGCGCCACCGGACCGGTCGTCGCCGAACTGCTCGACGTCGTCATCGGATCCATGGGCGAGCAGTACCCCGAGCTGATCACCGACCGCAAGCGCATCGAGACCGTCGCCCTCGCCGAGGAAGCCGCCTTCCTCAAGGCCATCAAGGGCGGCACCAACATCCTCGACACCGCCGTCACGGAGACCAAGGCCGCCGGGGGCTCCGTCCTGGCCGGTGACAAGGCGTTCCTGCTCCACGACACCTGGGGCTTCCCGATCGACCTCACCCTCGAAATGGCCGCCGAACAGGGCCTGTCCGTGGACGAGGACGGCTTCCGCAGGCTCATGAAGGAGCAGCGGGACCGGGCCAAGGCCGACGCCAAGGCCAAGAAGACCGGCCACGCCGACCTCTCCGCCTACCGCGAGGTCGCCGACACCTCCGGCTCCACCGAGTTCACCGGCTACACCGGCACCGAGGGCGAGTCGCGGATCGTCGGCCTGCTCGTCGACGGAGTGCCGTCGCCCGCCGCCACCGAGGGCGACGAGGTCGAAGTCGTCCTCGACCGCACCCCGTTCTACGCCGAGGGCGGCGGACAGCTCGCCGACCAGGGCCGGATCAAGCTCGACACCGGCGCCGTCATCCAGGTGCGCGACGTCCAGCAGCCGGTCCCCGGCGTCTCCGTGCACAAGGGCTCCGTACAGGTCGGCGAGGTCACGGTGGGCTCCGCCGCGTTCGCCGCCATCGACACCCGGCGGCGGCGCGCCATCGCCCGCGCCCACAGCGCCACCCATCTGACGCACCAGGCGCTGCGCGACGCTCTCGGCCCGACGGCCGCCCAGGCCGGTTCGGAGAACTCGCCGGGCCGCTTCCGCTTCGACTTCGGCTCGCCCGCCGCCGTACCCGGCACGGTCCTCACCGACGTCGAGCAGAAGATCAACGAAGTGCTCGCCCGTGAACTCGACGTCCAGGCCGAGGTCATGTCCATCGACGAGGCCAAGAAGCAGGGCGCCATCGCCGAGTTCGGCGAGAAGTACGGCGAGTGGGTCCGGGTCGTCACCATCGGCGACTTCTCCAAGGAGCTGTGCGGCGGCACGCACGTGCACAACACAGCCCAGCTGGGTCTGGTGAAGCTGCTCGGCGAGTCCTCGATCGGCTCCGGCGTGCGCCGTATCGAGGCGCTGGTGGGCGTGGACGCGTACAACTTCCTCGCCAGGGAGCACACGGTCGTCGCCCAGCTCCAGGAGCTGGTGAAGGGCCGCTCCGAGGAGCTGCCGGAGAAGATCGCCGGGATGCTCGCCAAGTTGAAGGACGCCGAGAAGGAGATCGAGAAGTTCCGCGCGGAGAAGGTGCTGGCCGCCGCCGCCGGACTCGTCGAGGGCGCCAAGGACGTACGGGGCACGGCCCTGGTCACCGGCCAGGTGCCGGACGGCACGTCGGCCGACGACCTGCGCAGGCTGGTGCTCGATGTGCGCGGGCGCATCGCCGGGGACCGGCCGGCCGTCGTCGCGCTGTTCACGACGGTGGGCGGTCGCCCGCTGACGGTCATCGCCACCAACGAGGCCGCCCGTGAGCGCGGGTTCAAGGCCGGCGACCTGGTGCGCGCCGCCGCCAAGACCCTGGGTGGCGGAGGCGGCGGCAAGCCGGACGTCGCCCAGGGCGGCGGTCAGAACCCGGAGGCCATCGGGGACGCCGTGGCCGCCGTCGAGCGCCTCGTCGCCGAGACGGCCTGAGTCCGTGGCCGGGGACGTGACGACATGACGGCGCTCCCGCGCCGGGGGCGCAGACTGGCCGTCGATGTCGGGGACGCCCGGATCGGGGTCGCCTCGTGCGACCCCGACGGGGTCCTGGCGACACCGGTGGAGACCGTGCCGGGACGTGATGTCCCGGCCGCCCACAGACGGCTCGTGCAGCTGGTGGAGGAGTACGAGCCGATCGAGGTCGTGGTCGGCCTGCCCCGCTCGCTCAACGGCGGTGAGGGCCCGGCGGCGGTCAAGGTAAGGGCGTTCGCGGAGGAAGTGGCACGTCGTATCGCGCCCGTTCCGGTGCGTCTGGTGGATGAGAGAATGACCACGGTGACCGCCGGCCAGGGACTGCGCGCCTCGGGCGTGAAGGCCAAGAAGGGCAGATCCGTCATCGACCAGGTGGCGGCCGTCATCATCCTGCAGAACGCGCTGGAGTCGGAGAGAGCCTCCGGCGCACCGCCCGGTGAGGGCGTGCGGGTTCAGGGCTGAGACACCTGATCAGGCGAAACCGGAACATACTTACGGTTATCTGCCTGCGCGGATGAAGGTCGTCTGATCGCGATACGGTAACGTTCCGCGCGATGCGGCGGGGATTCGAACAACTGCCGCACAAAGAGAGGCGTTACGGACACCGGGCCATCCGTGCCCGGCACCGGTCGCCTCGCGGCTCTAGGGGATCGATGACTGACTATGGCCGGGGCCGAGGCCCTGAACCGTGGCACCCCGAGGATCCCCTTTACGGGGACCAGGGATGGGGGGCGCAGCAGGCCGGCGACGGCCGGGCCCCGTACGACGCCCAGGCTCAGCCTCAGAACCCCCACCCGCAGCAGCAGCCCCACTCTCAGCAGCAGTACGACCCGCAGTACCAGTACGACGGCGGTGGCTGGGACACGGGCCAGCAGCAGTACGCGCAGCAGCAGCCTCAGCAGGGGTACGACCCCCAGTACGACGGTGGCGGCTGGGACACCGGTCAGCAGCAGTACGCGCAGCAGCAGCATTCCCAGCAGCCGCAACATCCGCAGCAGCACCCTCAGCACCAGCAACAGCAGCAGTACGACTCCCAGCAGCAGCCCCAGTACCAGCAGCAGTACGGCGACCCGCAGTACGGCAACCAGCCGCAGTACACCGGAGGTCAGCCCAACGACCCCCAGTACGGCGGCGGTTGGGACACCGGCCAGCAGGGCGCCATGCCGTACGGCGGCGAGAACCAGGGCGGCGACCCCTACGCGGGTCAGCAGAGTCCCGGCTACGGCGGCGAGAGCCCCGACCCGTACGGCGCGTCCGAGGCGTACCCGCAGCCGGAGGAGACGCATCCGTTCTTCACCGGCACGGACCAGGACAACGGCCGCGACGACGACCGTCCCCGTCTCCTGGACGACCGGGACGACCGGGACGACGACCCGGAGTACGACGACGAGGGCGACGGCCGGCGCGGCGGAGGCGGCCGTGACCGCCGCGGCAAGTCGAAGAAGAAGAGCCGCGGCGGCGGCGCCTGCCTCGTGGCCTCCCTCGTCCTCGTCGCCGGTGTGGCCGGCGGCGGGTACTACGCCTACCAGTTCTGGCAGGAACGCTTCGGCCCGCCCGCCGACTTCGCGGGCGCCGGTACGGGCACCGTCCAGGTCGAGATCCCGCAGGGAGCCGGCCTCGCCGAAATGGGCGGCCTGCTCAAGAAGAGCGGCGTGGTGAAGAGCGCGCAGGCATTCATCGACGCGGCGGGCGAACACCCCAAGGGCAAAGCCATCCAGCCCGGCCTCTACCCGATGAAGAAGGAAATGTCGGCCAAGGCCGCGGTCGAGCTCATGACCAACCCGGCCAATCTGAATTCACTGACCATCGCCGAGGGCGTCCGCGCCGTCACGGTGTACGAGTTCATCGACACCAAGCTCAAGCTCGACCCCGGTACCACCGCGGACGTCGCCAAGGCCGAGGCGGACAAACTCGGCCTGCCGGACTGGGCCGACGACGACAAGAACATAAAGGATCCGCTCGAAGGATTCCTCTACCCCGCGCGCTACGAGATCGGTGAGAAGACCAAGCCGGAGGACGTCCTCAAGCAGATGGTCGCGCGCTCCAACCAGGAGTACGAGAAGTACGACCTGGAAGGATCGGCCGAGAAGCTCGGTCTCGACTCGCCGCTCGACGTCGTCACCGTCGCCAGCCTGGTCCAGGCCGAGGGCATCACGCACGACGACTTCAAGAAGATGGCGTCCGTCGTCTTCAACAGGCTCAAGCCGACGAACACCGCCACCAACCAGAAGCTCGAATTCGACTCCGCGTTCAACTACCTGAAGAACGAGAGCGAGATCGACATCTCCACCTCGGAGATCAGGAACAACCCGGACCCGTACAACACGTACTTCCACAAGGGTCTTCCGCCGGGACCGATCGGAAATCCGGGCGCGGACGCGCTGAGTGCCACCAAGGCGCCGGACCCGGGCGCCTGGATGTTCTTCATCTCCATCGACGGCAAGACCACCGAATTCACCAAGACCCTGGCCGAGCACGAGAAGCTGGTCAAGGAATTCAACGAGCGACGGAAGAATGCGAACGACTAGCACCACCGGACGCAGGGCGGCCGTCCTCGGATCGCCCATCGCGCACTCGCTCTCCCCGGTACTGCACCGGGCGGCGTACGCGGAACTGGGCCTCACCGACTGGTCGTACGACCGCTTCGAGGTGGCCGAGGCACAGCTCCCGGCCTTCCTCGCGGGGCTCGACCCCTCCTGGGCCGGACTCTCGCTGACCATGCCGCTGAAGCGCGCCGTCATCCCGCTCCTCGACGCCGTCAGCGGGACGGCGGCGTCGGTGGAGGCCGTCAACACCGTCGTCATCGACGGCGACGGCCGCCGCACGGGCGACAACACCGACATCCCCGGCATACTCGCCGCCCTGCGCGAGCGCGGTGTCACCGCCGTGGAGTCCGCGGCCGTCCTCGGCGCCGGCGCGACGGCGTCGTCCGCGCTCGCCGCGCTCTCGCAGCTCTGCGCGGGCCCGGTCACCGCCTACGTACGAAGCGAGGCCCGCGCCGCCGAGATGCGCGGCTGGGGGGTACGGCTCGGTGTCGACGTCCGCACCGCCGACTGGTCCGACGCCGCCGACGCCCTCACCGCGCCACTGGTGATCGCGACGACCCCCGCCGGAGCCACCGACGCGCTGGCGCCGCGCGTCCCCGGCCGCCCCGGAACCCTCTTCGACGTGCTGTACGACCCCTGGCCCACCGTGCTCGCCGCCGCGTGGTCCGCGCAGGGCGGCCCCGTGGTCGGCGGGCTCGATCTCCTCGTGCACCAGGCCGTCCTCCAGGTCGAGCTGATGACCGGCCGGGCGCCCGCGCCGCTCGCCGTGATGCGCAAGGCCGGCGAACAGGCACTCGAGGCTCACCGGAGCTGACGGCTCGCCCACCTATCCGCTGGCTGGACGAGTCACGGAACGGGGGGCCGGTCATGGCAGGATCGAGGACCTGAGGATGCGTACCGGATTCGTACCGTCGAAGCTGTCGAGAGTTACCGAGGAGCACCGTTGAGCAGGTTGCGCTGGCTGACCGCGGGGGAGTCGCACGGCCCCGCACTCGTCGCGACTCTGGAGGGCCTTCCCGCGGGTGTACCGATCACCACGGAGATCGTCGGCGACCATCTCGCCCGGCGGCGCCTGGGCTACGGACGCGGCGCACGCATGAAGTTCGAGCGCGACGAGGTCACCTTCCTCGGCGGCGTACGGCACGGCCTGACCATGGGATCGCCCGTCGCGATCATGATCGGCAACACCGAGTGGCCCAAATGGGAACAGGTCATGGCGGCCGACCCGGTCGACCCCGACGTGCTGGCCGGTCTCGCCCGTAACGAGCCGCTGACCCGCCCGCGCCCCGGGCACGCCGATCTCGCGGGCATGCAGAAGTACGGGGCGTCCGAGGCCCGGCCCATCCTGGAGCGCGCCAGCGCCCGCGAGACCGCGGCCAGGGTCGCGCTCGGCGCGGTCGCGCGGTCGTACCTGAAGGAGACCGCCGGGATCGAGATCGTGTCGCACGTCGTCGAACTGGCCACCGCCAAGGCCCCGTACGGCGTGTACCCGGCCCCGGGCGACGTCGAGCGGCTCGACGCCGACCCCGTCCGCTGCCTGGACCCCGAGGCGAGCGACGCGATGGTCGCCGAGATCGACCAGGCCCACAAGGACGGCGACACCCTCGGCGGTGTGGTCGAGGTACTGGCGTACGGCGTGCCCGTCGGCCTCGGCAGCCACGTCCACTGGGACCGCAGACTCGACGCCCGGCTCGCCGCCGCCCTCATGGGCATCCAGGCCATCAAGGGCGTCGAGGTCGGCGACGGCTTCGACCTCGCCCGGGTGCCCGGCTCCCGGGCGCACGACGAGATCATGGTCACCGACGAGGGCATCAGGCGCGCATCGGGCCGCTCCGGCGGCACCGAAGGCGGTCTGACGACGGGTGAACTGCTGCGCGTACGGGCCGCGATGAAGCCCATCGCGACCGTACCCCGCGCGCTCGCCACCGTCGACGTCGCCACCGGCGAGCCCGCCAAGGCGCACCACCAGCGCTCCGACGTCTGCGCGGTGCCCGCCGCGGGCATCGTCGCCGAGGCCATGGTCGCGCTGACCCTCGCCGACGCCGTGGCCGAGAAGTTCGGCGGCGACAGCGTCCCCGAGACCCGCCGCAACGTCGAGTCCTACCTCGAGAACCTGGTGGTCCGATGAGCGGCCCGCTGATCGTCCTGATCGGCCCCATGGGGGTCGGCAAGACCACCGTCGGCGCGCTGCTCGCCGAACGCCTCGACACCGGCTACCGGGACACCGACGCGGACATCGTCGCCGCCGAGGGCCGGGAGATCTCGGACATCTTCTTCGAGGACGGCGAGGAGCACTTCCGCGAGCTGGAGCGGGCCGCCGTACGGAGCGCGCTCGCCGAACACCCCGGCGTCCTCGCGCTCGGCGGCGGCGCGATCCTCGACAAGGACACCCGCGGACTGCTCGCCGGGCTCCCCGTCGTGTATCTCTCCATGGAGGCGAACGAGGCGGTCCGGCGCACCGGGCTCGGTCTGGCCCGCCCGCTGCTCGCCATCAACCCCCGCCAGCAGTGGAAGCAGTTGATGGAGGAGCGCCGCGCCCTCTACACGGAGGTCGCGCGCGCGGTCGTCCCGACCGACGAACGGGCGCCCGAAGAAGTCGCCGAAGCCGTCATCGAGGCGCTGGAACTGGGCACGGCGGCCGTCCCCGGCGCGGATCCGTCCGCCACCCCCGGCAAGGAGAACCAGGCATGACGACGGACCAGGACCAGCAGGTCACCCGGATCCAGGTCGGCGGCACCGCGGGCCACGACCCGTACGAGGTGCTGATCGGCCGGCGGCTGCTGGGCGAACTGCCCGTACTCGTCGGCCCCCGGGCCAAGCGTGTCGCCGTGCTGCACCCGGAGGCGCTCGCCGAGACCGGGGAGACCCTGCGCCAGGACCTCGCGGACCAGGGGTACGAGGCGGTCGCCATCCAGCTCCCGAACGCGGAGGAGGCCAAGACCGTCGAGGTCGCCGCCTACTGCTGGAAGGCGCTCGGCCAGACCGGCTTCACCCGCAGCGACGTCATCGTGGGCGTCGGCGGCGGCGCCACGACGGACGTCGCGGGCTTCGTCGCCGCGACCTGGCTGCGCGGGGTGCGGTGGATCGCCGTACCGACGACCGTCCTCGGCATGGTCGACGCGGCGATCGGCGGCAAGACCGGCATCAACACCGCCGAGGGCAAGAACCTCGTCGGCGCCTTCCACCCGCCCGCCGGAGTCCTCTGCGACCTCGCGGCGCTGGACTCGCTGCCCGTGCACGACTACGTGAGCGGCATGGCCGAGATCATCAAGGCCGGATTCATCGCCGATCCGGCCATTCTCGATCTGGTGGAGGCCGACCCCGAGGGCGCGCGCACCCCCGCCGGACCGCACACCGCCGAGCTGATCGAGCGCTCCATCCGGGTCAAGGCCGAGGTCGTGTCCAACGACCTCAAGGAGTCCGGCGTACGCGAGATCCTCAACTACGGTCACACGCTCGCCCACGCCATCGAGAAGAACGAACGCTACAAATGGCGGCACGGCGCCGCCGTCTCCATCGGCATGGTCTTCGCCGCCGAACTCGGCCGGCTCGCGGGCCGGCTCGACGACGCCACCGCCGACCGGCACAGCGCCGTCCTCAAGTCCGTCGGACTGCCGCTGACCTACCGCGGCGACCAGTGGCCCAAGCTGCTCGAAACCATGAAGGTCGACAAGAAGTCCCGCGGTGACCTGCTGCGTTTCATCGTCCTCGACGGTCTGGCCAAGCCGACCGTGCTGGAGGGACCGGACCCGGCGGTGCTGCTCGCCGCGTACGGGGAGGTGTCCGGGTGACCCGTCGGGTCCTGGTGCTCAACGGCCCCAACCTGGGCCGGCTGGGCTCGCGCGAACCGGACGTCTACGGCTCCGTCTCGTACGCCGGACTTGTGGAGACCTGCCAGTCGACCGGCAAGGAACTGGGCCTGGACGTCGACGTGCGCGAGACGAACGACGAGGGGGAGCTGATCCGCTGGCTGCACGAGGCGGCCGACGGATCGATCCCCGTCGTCCTCAACCCCGGGGCGTTCACGCACTATTCGTACGGAATGCGCGACGCCGCGGCGCAGCGCACCGCGCCGCTGATCGAGGTGCACATCTCGAACCCGTACACACGTGAGGAATTCCGCCACACGTCGGTCGTCGCGGCGGTCGCCAGTGCCACGATCGCGGGGTTCGGCATCGGCTCGTACCGACTGGCGCTGCGTGCCGTCGCCGAAGAACTGGACGGCTGACGGCGGCCGGAGGCAGAGCCCGCAGGGGCGGCCGGGCACTCGGGGCGGGCTTCCGGCGTTGTTCCGGGGACGGCCGGTGACGGTACCGTTCGAAAGCAAGTCGGCCGGGTGGCCGAGCGATCAGGGTCAGACGTACGAGACGGAGTGGCACCGGATGCAGCACGCAGTGGGGGCTCCGCTGCCGCCTCCCCATGGCTCGGCGCACGGCGCGGGCGGTCAGGGGCCGGGCGGATGGACGCACGGCTC
>NZ_JAAPBF010000062.1 GCF_022695985.1 Streptomyces sp. NP-1717
GTGGCGGTGCGGGTGCCGGGGCCGGGGCCGCCTCCGGGACCGGCGCGGGTGCGGGCCCGGCCAGGGGCACTCCCGGGGCGCGGCCGCCGGCCTGCCCCGATCCGTCGGTGTCGCCGTCGGCGCCCAACAACGCCTGCGGCAGCACGAGTACGGCTTGGATCCCGCCGTAGATGTTGGCGTGCAGCCGGACGGCGATGCCGTGCCGCCGGGCGAGGGCCGACACCACGAACAGCCCGATGCGTCCGTCCTGGAGGAGATGGGCCACATTGACCTGGTCGGGGTCGGCGAGCAGGGCGTTCATCCGCTTCCACTCGTCGGCGGGCATACCGAGCCCGCGGTCCTCGACCTCGATCGCCAGTCCGGCGGTGACCTGCTGGGCGCGGAGCAGGACTTGGGTGTGCGGCGCCGAGAACAGCGTGGCGTTCTCGACGAGTTCGGCCAGCAGGTGGACGACGTCGGCGACGGCGTGCCCGCGCAGGGTGCCGTTGACGGGCGGTACGAGTTTGACCCGTGGGTACTGCTCGACCTCCGCGACGGCGGAACGGAGCACCTCGGTGAGCGTGACCGGCCGGCTCCACTGGCGGCGCGAGATGGCGCCGCCGAGTACGGCGAGATTCTCGGCGTGCCTGCGGATGCGGGTGGCGAGATGGTCGACCTGGAAGAGACCTTTCAGCAGATCCGGGTCCTCGACCTTGTTCTCCAGCTCGTCCAGGAGCTGGATCTCGCGGTGCACCAGCGACTGGAGCCGCCGGGCGAGGTTGACGAAGACCTCGACCTTCTGTTCGTTGCCGACGCTGCTCGACAGCCGCGACGCCTGGACGACGGCCGCGATGGCGTGCTCCTGGGACCGCCCCAGTTCCTGTGCGAGCAGGTCCAGTTCGTCGCCGACCGGTGGCTTCGCCGGGTGGGGTCGCCGGGGCGGCGGGCCCTCGCCGCGGCGCAGCTGTTCCACGACGCCGCGCAGGTCGGCCTGGGCCCGGGCGCTCGACCGGCGCAGCGCGTTGGAGCGGTCGTGCACGGATCTGGCGACGCGGTCGGCGCCGACGGCGGCGGCCGTCGTCGCGAGGACGCCGATCAGCACCGTCCCGACGACGGCGGCCCAGATCTCGGCGGTCGGTGCCATCCCGCCGGAGCGGACGGTCACGAGCACGGCGAGAAGGCCGCTGAGCGTGGTTATGACCGTCGGCACGACGGCGGCGCGCACGAGTTGGGGGCGTATACCGGCGTCGGGCGGCGCCTGTGCGGGCGGCTCGGGTGCGGCCCGGCCCTTGGCCGGCGACGCCTTGGCCGTGGGCGTACGGGTGCCCGGCCGGCCGTGCCGGCCGCCTTCCCGGCGATCTGGTCGCGCGGCGGGTGCGCGAAGTTGAGACATCAGCGTCCTCGGTACGTGGGGCCCCAGGCATTCGGTGTTCTGCGGCTCTGTGGTGCGTGGTGCGGTTGTGTGGTGCGCGTGCGTCGGTGTGACGGCGGGCGGACATGCGAAAGAAGCCCAGCGTTGATCACCGAGCACACACGGTAGTTGGCGAATAGTCAGTTTCGGCGGGCAGTTGACGAACTTGCCCACAGAGCATCCCGCTCCGGTATGAGTCGTCGCACAACAGTCCGAAACAGTGCAATCGCGCTGAGGGCCGGAGCGGTTGCCCACGTCTCCGGCCCCGGCCGTGTCCGACAAATGACGCCGTCCGCCTGTCGCCCCGCGGCCGCGCGGGGGTCTCCGCCGGGCTACCCGTCGGCGAGAATCACCGAACGGGTGAGGTGGCGCGGCCGGTCGGGGTCGAGACCCCGCGCGTCGGCGAGCGCGAGTGCGAGGCGCTGGATCCGTACGAGTTCGGCGAGTGGGTCGAGTTCACCGGCCACCCACAGTCCGCCGGTCGCGCCGACCTGCTCGGCGAGACCGTCGGGCACGGGGCCGAGCAGCCAGGTCGCAGTGCCCTCGGTGGTGATGCTGATGGGACCGTGCCGGTACTCCATCGCGGGATAGGACTCCGTCCAGGCAAGCGCCGCCTCCCGCATCTTGAGGGCGCCCTCGTTGGCCAGTCCGACGGTCCAGCCCTGCCCGAGGAACGTGAACTGCGAGCAGTCGGTGACCCCTTCGGGCAGCGGCTCCGCCACGGCGCGCTCCGCGTCGGCGACCACCGACTCGGTGTGCAGGCCGAGATGGGCGCGGAGCAGGGTGAGGGCCGTGGTGGCGAACCGGGTCTGCACGACGGACTGTTCGTCGGCGAAGCCGAGGACGACCAGGTCGTCGGCGGCCGAGCTGATCGGCGTCTCGGGGTCGGCGGTGATCGCGGTCGTCCGGGCGGCGGTGCCGCGTGCGGCGGCCAGCAGTTGAAGCACCTCGGTGGTGGTACCGGACCGGGTCAGCGCCACCACGCGGTCGTACCGTCGGCCGGCCGGGAACTCGGACGCGGCGAAGGCGTCGGTCTCCCCCTGGCCCGCGCCCTCCCGGAGCGCCGCGTACGCCTGGGCCATGTAGTACGAGGTGCCGCAGCCGACGACCGCCGTGCGCTCACCGGCCACGGGAAGCCGATCCGTACCGCGCAGGCCGTCGGCCAGCTCCGCCGCCCGGCTCCAGCTCGCGGGCTGACTGGCCAGTTCCGTCTGGACAAAGGTCACGTCGGCTCTCCACTCTCGATCTCTGTGGTGAAAATGCTTGTTCATGCATGCTAGAGCAGCATTTCGAGCACCTTCAAGCAAACTTCCTCGGGCTTGAAGGGGGCTCGAAGGTGCTTGAATGATCCGAGGAGTGGCGAAGGAGACGCGGTGAACCGCTACGAACGGCACAACACCCTGCTCGAACTGCTCGCCGAGCGGGGCCGGCTGGACGTGGACGAGGTCGCCGCCGAGCTGTCGGTGTCGGCGGCGACCGTACGCAGGGACCTCGACCATCTCGCCGAGCAGCAGCTGCTCACCCGCACCCGGGGCGGGGCGGCGGCGCACTCCGTCTCGTACGGGCTGCCGCCCCGCTACAAGTCGGTGGGGCGGTCGGCGGAGAAGCAGCGCATCGGCCGCGCCGCCGCCGCGCTGGTGGACCGGGGCATGGTGATCGGGCTCAACGGTGGCACGACGACGGCCGAGGTCGCGCGCGCGGTCGCGACGCGGGGCGATCTGGCCGGTGTGCCGGACAGGGGCGGGGAGCCGGCCGTCACCCTGGTGACCAACGCCCTCAACATCGCTCATGAACTGGCCGTGCGCCCGCACATCAAGATCGTGACCACGGGCGGGGTGGCGATGCCCCAGTCGTACGAACTCGTGGGTCCGCTGGCCAGGCACATCCTGGGCGAGGTGAGTCTGGACATCGCCTTCATCGGCGCCGACGCCGTCGACGCGGAGTCGGGGGCGAGCGCGCGCAGCGAACACGAGGCGAGCGTCAACGCGCTGCTCGCCGCACGGGCGCGCAGGCTCGTGGTCGTGGCCGACAGTACGAAGCTGGGCACGCTGGCCTTCGCCCGGATCTGTCCGACGGAGGCCATCGGCACCCTGATCACGGACACCGGCGCCCCCGAACAGGCGAAGCTGTTCGAGGAGCGCGGCGTGACGGTCGTCCAGGTCTGAGCGGGGTCCGCGCACCCAGGCCCTGTCCGGCGGACCTTCGGGGGCCCGGAACGCCTGGCACGGCACCTCGCCGCGTCGGCAGTGTTCTCGAAGACGTGCGAGTACGTCCAGTACGAGCCCGATCCTCCGCCTTGCGACGCACCGCACCGGACGCCCCGGGCCGATCCCCGAAAATCCGCCGGACAGGCCCTGGCAGGGCGCTCGGCACCGGCCGCGTTACGGCGCGCTCTGCGCGGAGGGCGCCGACTCGGCGGGGCCCGAGCCCGCGCCGGGGCCGGTCTCCGTCCTGGCCGTCACGCCTTCCGTGCCCGTGGCCCGGTCCGCCGTCCCGGAGTCCGCACCCGGTGCGGGGGCCGCGGTCGCCGTGGCCGTCGCCGCGACGGAGGCCGTGGCCGAAACCGCGGCCTTCTCCCCGGCCGGAGCCGCCTCCGGCCAGCCGTCGGCCGGCGGGAGGGCGACCGGACGCCACCACGGGGCACCGGGGATGGTCTCGGTCAGCGTCGGCTCGTAGGACTCCCCGGGCCGGGGCAGCGCGATCGTTACGCCCGCCTCGGCGGCGGCGGCGACCGTGCCCTCGCCGGGCTCGGCCCACGGGTGCGGGGCGAGGTTGAAGGTGCCCCAGTGGATCGGGAGCATCACGCCGCACGGCTCGCCCTGCTGGAGGTCGAGGTGCGCCCGCAGCCCCTCGGCGGGGGTCATGTGGATGTCCGGCCAGTATTCGCTGTAGGCGCCGATCTGGATCATCGTGGCGTCGAAGGGGCCGTGCGCGGCGCCGATGTCGCGGAAGCCGGAGAAGTAGCCGGTGTCACCGCTGTGGTAGACGCGGTGCTCGGGTCCCGCGACGGCCCAGGACGCCCAGAGGGTGTGCTGCTGGTTGCGCAGACCGCGGCCGCAGAAGTGGCGCGCGGGGGTCGCGGTGAAGGAGATGCCCGCCACCTCGGCGGTCTCGTTCCAGTCCAGTTCGCGCAGGCGCGACGCGGGCACGCCCCAGTGCTCCAGGTGGGCGCCGACGCCCAGCGGCACCGCGAAGACGGTGTTCGTGGAGGCGAGGCCCTTGATCGTCGGCAGATCGAGGTGGTCGTAGTGGTCGTGCGAGATGACGACGACGTCGACCGGCCCGAGCGCGGCGAGTGAGACGGGCACGGGGTGCAGCCGCTTCGGTCCTGCGAAGGAGAAGGGGGAGCAGCGCTCGCCCCAGACCGGATCGAAGAGCACGCGCCGGCCGTCGATCTCGGCGAGGACGCTGGAGTGGCCCATCCAGGTCAGCCGCAGCCCGGAGACGGGCGGGACGGCGAGGTCGGCCAGGGTGTCCTGATGGACGGGGATGGGACCGGCGGGCGCGCGCCGGGCCCGCGCCTCTTTACGGAGGTAGACCTTCGACAGTTCCAGCATGGAGCCGGACGGTCTGGTTCTCGCGGTGCCCTCGGGGTTCTGGAACACACCGTCGGCGAAGTTCGGGGAACGGTGGATCCGCTCCAGGCGTTCGCCGGCCGAGTCGGCCCCGAAGGCCTCGGACCGCATCGCGCGCAGCCGGGAGCGGAGTGAGGGTGGGGAGCCGGCGCCGTTCACTGCATCTCCTGAAGGTTCGGTTCATCCCATTATGGGCGGTTTATCGGACCGGGGTGCCATGCCGGTTGTGCCGTCCGGGGCACGGTGGTGCAACGTCCGGCCGATCTCGCGGATTCCCCCGCGCGGCCACCGACCGGCGAGATCCGGCCACCCGGTCGCCGCCGCGCACGCGCCTGACACCCCCCTCCGGGGCCGCCCGCCGAGCCCACGCGACCGCCCGCCGAGCGTCCGTGATCTCTTTGACAGCCGCACGCCCCGCTCCCGATACTGACTTCCCATTCAGTTGCAGTACTCCCCCATGGTCTGCCGTCGTGCCTGGAGGCACCAATGTCCCCCCTGATATCGCTGACGTGGACCGACGACGTGACCGGCCGCGAGGGATATCTGGTCGTCGACCGGCTGGTGCGCGGCGTCTCCAGCGGCGGGCTCCGGATGCGCGAGGGCTGCTCGCTGGACGAGGTGACCGGGCTCGCCCGTGGCATGACCATGAAAGAGGCCCTGCACTACGACGACGGCTCCTCGGCGCGCTACATCCCGCTCGGCGGCGCCAAGGGCGGTATCGACTGCGATCCCCGGGACCCCGCGGCGTACGGCATCCTCGTCCGCTACCTGCGGGCCGTCCGCCCGTACATCGAGACCGTCTGGACCACGGGCGAGGACCTGGGACTGACCCAGGACCTGATCGACAGGGCCGCCGCCGACGCGGGGCTCGTCTCGACCATTCAGGCGATCCATCCGCTCCTGGACGACGAGCGGGCCGCGCGCCGGCGTCTCGCCGACGCCTTCGCCGTGGACGTCGACGGCATCGGCCTCGACGAACTCGCCGGGGGCTGCGGCGTGGCCGAGGCCGCGCTCACCGCGCTCGACCGGGCGGGGGTGCCGCACGCCGGGACGCGCGTCGCGCTCCAGGGGCTGGGGACGATGGGCGGGGCGACCGCGCGGTTCCTGTCCCGGGCCGGGCTCAGGGTCGTGGCCGTGGCGGACGTCAAGGGGACCATCGCCTGTCCGGACGGCCTGGACGTCGAGTCGCTGCTCGCCGCGCGTGACCCGTTCGGGACCGTGGACCGCGCGGTGCTGCGGCCCGGCGACCGGGAACTGCCGGGTGACGCCTGGCTGTCGGCGGACGCCGAGATCCTGGTGCCCGCGGCCGTCTCGTACGCGATCGACACCACCAACCAGGCGCGGATCACGGCCCGTTGGATCGTCGAGGCGGCGAACATGCCCGTCCTGGCCGAGGCGGAGGTACTGCTGGCCGCCCGCGGGATCACGGTGCTGCCGGACGTCGTCGTCAACTCCGCCACGAACGCCTGGTGGTGGTGGACCCTCTTCGGCGACATCGGGGCCGACGCGGACGAGGCCTTCGCCCATACGCGCCGCTCCATGCGCGCGCTGACGGAGCTGATGCTGGCGCGTGCGGAGGCCGGGGGCACCACCCCCAGGGCCGCCGCACACGCCATCGCCGCCGACCGACTGCCCCTGATAGCCGAGCGGTTCGGCCACTACCGCTGACCGGCGGGTACCGGGAGAGCGGCGGTTTACAGGCCCGCGATTTCTGTCAACAGGCGGGGGTTAGGGTTCAGTTGTGGCGAGAGTAAGGCTGAGTGTGGAGGAGCGGCGCGAGGACCTGCTGCGCGCCGCGATCGAGCAGATCCAGACCCGGGGGGTGGCCGCCGTGCGCATCGCGGATGTCGCCGCCGCCCTCGGAGTGAGTAACGCCCTCGTGCTGTACCACTTCTCCACGAAGGAGAAGCTGCTCGCCGCCGCCTTCCGGCACGCGGCGGAGGAAGACCTGGCGCAGTTGCGGGAGTTGCTCGGCCGCGGTACCGGCGCGCTGCGCCGGCTGCACGCCGCCACCCGCTGGTACGCGCCGACCGGCGAGGCCAAGGGCTGGCGGCTGTGGATCGAGGGATGGGCGGCGGCGCCGCGCGAGCCCGCGCTGCACGAGGTGGCGAGCGAACTCGACCAGCAGTGGAAGACGGCGCTCGCCGCGGTCATCACCGAGGGCGTCGACGCCGGGGAGTTCCGCTGTGCGGACCCGGTGGCGACGGCCTGGCGGCTGACGGCGCTGCTGGACGGCCTCGCGGTGCAGATGACGTCGTACGCGGGATCGCTGACCCGCACCACCCTGCTGGAGTGGTCGGACGAGGCGCTCGCGCGTGAACTGGGTGTCGACCGGGCGGTCCTCACCGCCGCCGGCCCCTCGTGACCGCCCCCGCCGGTGACACACACCCGGCGGGGCGGCCGGCGCCACGACGGCCGTACTGTGGCGGGCATCCGGAACCCGGAACGAAGGTGGAGACCGTGGCGCAGCAGCAGACCGAACACCCGGACGCCGAGCACGGTGGGCCGGGAGCCGATCCGGGAGCCGGGCAGGGCCTCGACATGCTGGTCGTCGGCGGCAGCGGCGTGGACACCGTGGTGCGTGTCGACTCGCTCCCCGTCCCGCTCGCCGACGCGATCGGTGTCGGGCCGATCCGCGAATGGCCGGGACAGACCGGCGGCAATGTGGCCCTGGGCTGTCGGGCCCTCGGACTGAACGTCAAATTCCTCGACTTCATCGGTGACGACTGGACGGGCGGCCAGGTCCGTGAGCATCTGGCGAAGGGCAGGGTGGACTTCGAAGGGCTGATCTCGCCCGCGGGCACGCGCCGCGCGGTCAATCTCGTCGAGAAGACGGGCCGCAGGATGTCCCTCTACGACGCGCGCGATCCGGAAGACCTGCGGATGCCGCGCGAGTTCTACCTGCCGCATTTGCGGCGGGCCCGCCGCGTCCATGTGTCACTGACGAACTTCACCCGGTTCCTGCTGGACGACATCATCGAGCTGGGAATCCCGGTCTCGACCGATCTGCACGACTGGGACGGGGTGAACGCCTACCACCGGGAGTTCGCCTACCGCGCGGATCTGGTCTTCCTCAGCGCCGCCGGTGCGCGCGAGCGCATAGCGCCGGTGATGCGGGAGATCCTGCGCGAGGGCAGGGCGCAGGCGGTGGTGGCCACCGCGGGAGCCGGCGGGTCGTACCTGCTGACCCGCGAAGGCAGCCGCACGCCCCGGCCGATCCCGGCGACCGTCCCGCCCGCACCGGTGGTGGACTCCAACGGCGCGGGCGACGCGTACGTCTCCGCTTTCCTGTACGGCCAGTTGACGGGGCGGGACCTGGACGACTGCGCCCGACTCGGCGCGGTCGCGGGCGCCTACGCGTGCACGGTGGAGGGCAGCTCGTCGCCGATCACCTCCGAGGCACTTCTGTCGGGCGTCTAGGGCGCCGTCAGGTCTGCCTGAGAGGTTCGTACGCCTGGGCGTCGAGGCCGAACGTCCAGGCGACGCCCTCCTTGGCGGTACGGGTGCTGGGCGGCACCCGCAGCCAGTAGGTGCGGCTCGTGCCGTCGGGCTCCGGGGTGGAGTTGACGACCTCGACCATCACCACGTCCTCGTCGTCGTCGAGGGCGATCCGCCACAGGATGCCGGTCTCGTCCTTGCCGATCGGCTCGGCGCCGGATTCGGCGAGATAGCGGTCGTAGCCGTAGTACTCCAGCATCACGCGGCGCAGTTCCGCGTTCTCCTCGGCGCGGATCCGCGCCGGGTCGAGCGAGGTGAGTTCGGCGAGGAAGCCGGCCGGGACCGGCATACCGCGCCACGCGTAGAGCGCGAACCCGTCCGGGTAGGCCAGCGCCGGGCCGTCGCCGCGGTCGAGCCGTCCCGCCTCGTCGCGGTGCAGCTCCACCGGGCGTTCGCAGACCACCGTCACCTTCTCGTACGGCCACCACCAGCCGGCGTGGGCCGCCACCTCGGCGAGTCCCGCGAGCCGCTCGCCCCGGCCGTCGAACGCGGCGAGCCAGGCGGCGTCGTGCTGGCCGAGGACCGCGTCGAGCAGCAGCTGACGCGTCTCGGGCAGATCGGCGGGATCCATGGCCGGCGCGTCGGTGATGCCGGAGCGGATCCGCTCGGCGAGCGCCCGGGTGGTGTCCCACAGGCGGGCGCCGGTGGCGCCCCACCACTCGGCCCAGCCCGCGGGGCCCAACTCGTCGTGGATACGCCGCCGTTCCTCGGCCCACGGCTTGGTGCGCACCTCGTCACGGACCGACCTGCCCTGATCGGTGAGGGCCCGGACGGCGTTGAGTCCGGCGAGCGGCGAGTCCGCCCACACGATCCGCTCCGGCTCGGTCAGTCCGGCCGTACGGTAGGCGAGCCGTATCCCCGCCTCGGCCGCCGGCCGGTCGGCCGCCCCTGTCGCCGCCGCGACGCCCCGCCACTTGTCCACCTGCTGCATGTCTGAAGCCCCGTCCCCTGTTGTCACTGTCGTTCCGTTGCCCTGCACCGAACTGCCCTGCCTGCCCCGCGATCGCGCCGTGCCGTTCGCGCGTTCCGCCCGCCGGTGTCCTCAGTCGGCGACGACGCGCACCGCACCCGGCAGGTACTCGCGCTGGCGCACCACGAGGAACCACCCCTTGGGCAGCGGGATCGCCGCGTGCTCCTCGTGCACCACCCGGCCGCCCTCCGGCAGATGCAGCAGCATCGGCCCGAACTCCCCGCCGGTCTCCCGGACGAGCCTGCCGGGGCCCGTCACCGCGTGGGCGTGGCCCGTGACCTCTCCCAGCGCCAGGACGAGGCGGCCCCGCGCGTCCCTCGGCTCGCTCCGCGCCTCGGCGATGCCGGACGGCACGCTCTCCTCAGCGACGGGCACGATGAGCACGTCTCCCTGCCGGTACATGGCTCTCCCCTCGACCGGACGGCGCCGAGTGCGCCGACCTGTGAACGACGCTAGACGCAGGGTCTGACAATCGGCTCCGCCCCCGGAACGGGGTTGTCAGTGGGGCCTGTTACAACTTCTCTCAGCAACAAGCCGATCAACGCCGACGCCCGGTGTCTGGAGCACACGCCATGACAGTTTCGAAGCACCTGCAGGAGTTGGACGGCCTGCCCGCCTTCGACTTCCCCGAAGCCGAACCGAAGGCGAAGCTCCCCGACGCGGGGTCGGTGGCCTGGCGTGTGAGCGTCGACGCGTACGACAGCGAGGAGGAGTGGGAGGAGGCGTTCGCGCGTTTCCTCAAGGCCGTCGACTCCACCGAGGTCCGCGCGCTGATCGTGGGCGCCTGGAGCGAGGCGTACGACTCCCCGCCGGACGAGCTGACAGAAGCCCTCATCGCGGCGAGCGACCGGCTGCCCTCGCTGCGGGCGCTGTTCGTCGGTGACATCACCTACGAGGAGTGCGAGATCTCCTGGATCAACCAGACGGCGATGGGCCCACTGATCAACGCCCTTCCGCAGCTCCGCTCGTTCGGGGTGCGCGGTGGTCAGTCGCTGGACATGACCGGGATCAAGCACGAGCGGCTGCGGTCACTGACCATCGAGACGGGCGGTCTGGACGCCGACGTGGTGCGTAACATCGGCGCGGCGGAACTGCCCGCGCTGGAGCATCTGGACATCTGGCTCGGCACGTCCTGGTACGGGGCGAACACCATCGTGGCGGACCTGGAGCCGTTCCTCACCGGAGCGCGCCTGCCCGCGCTGAAGTCACTGGCCCTGCGCAACAGCGAGATCCAGGACGACATAGCGGCGGCGCTGGCGGGAGCGCCGGTCGTGGCGCGCCTGGAGACCCTCGACCTGTCGATGGGCACCCTCGGGGACGAAGGCGCGGAGGCGCTGCTCGGCGGGCAGCCGCTCACGCACCTCAAGAAGCTCGATCTGCACCACCACTATCTGAGCGAGCCGATGCGGGAGCGGATCCGCGCCACGCTGGAGCCCGCCGGTGTGGTCGTGGACCTCTCAGAGTGCGAGTCGGCGAGGGACGACGAGTCGCGTTACACGGCGGTGGCGGAATGAGCGGCGCCGTCGAGATCAACCCCTACGAGCAGCTCTGCGGACTGCCCTTCTTCACCCTCCCTCTCGACGAGGTCCCGGCACCGGGGACGCTGCCCGAGCCCGACGCCGTCGCCTGGCGGCTCGACTGCGGTTATGACGAGCAGTGGACTTTCGACAAGGTGTGGCAGCGCTTCACGCAGGTCGTGGACACCGGACGCGTACGCGCGCTGGTCATCGGCCCGTGGTGGACCGGTGACTACTCGGGGCTGGGCCCCGCCATGGAGCTGATCATCGCCGACGCGGCGCGGTTCCCCGCCCTGCGCGGGCTGTTCCTGGCGGACGTGGACGGCGAGCGGTGCGAGATCTCCTGGCTGAGGATGACCGACGTCACCCCGGCGATCGAGGCGTTCCCCCTGCTTGAGGAGTTCCGCGTGCAGGGCTGCGGCGACACCTACGAGGACGGTGATCTGCGACTGCGGCCGGTGAAGCACGAGCATCTGCGTGTGCTGTGTCTCGAATCGGGCGGGCTGCCGGGCTCCGTCGTGCGCGCCGTCGGCGCGAGCGAGCTGCCGGCGCTGGAGCGTCTGGAGCTGTGGCTGGGCGTCGAGGAGTACGGCGGCAGCGCCACCGTCGCCGATCTGGCACCCTTCCTCGACGGCGGCCGATTCCCGCGGCTGCGTCATCTGGGGCTCCAGAACAGCGAGATCCAGGACGAGATCGTCGGCGCGGTGGCCTCCGCGCCGGTCGTGGCCGGGCTCGAAACACTGGCGCTGTCCATGGGTACGCTCGGCGACGAGGGTGCCGAGGCACTCCTCACCGGCCAGCCGCTCACCCACCTCAAAGAGCTGGACTTGGACCACCACTTCATGTCACCGGCCTGGACCGCGCGGATCCAGGAGGCTCTGGAGCCGCACGGTGTGCGGGTGAAGCTGGAGCCTGCCGACGACATCGACGAAGACGACGAGTGGCGTTATGTCGCCGTCTCCGAGTAGCGGCGAGCCGCGCCTGGCGGTCGTCGGCAATCCCGCCAACCGGCGTGTGCGGCTGTTCCAGGACGCGGTCCGGGCCGCGGGCCTGCCGCCGGCCCGTGAGGTGGCCTGGCTCGATGTGCTGGGCGGGCGTGCCGAGTTCCGTCCGGGTGAGACCGTCCGGGTCGAGTCGCCGGGCGAGGACGCGGCGGTGGAGCGGCTGCTGCGCGGCGGGGACGACCCGACACGGGTCGAGGGCACGGCGCTCTGGTACGAGCGGTTCGTCTCCGCCGTAAGGGAGTTGGGCCGGGCCGCACAGGACGGGGGAGCGCGGCTCCTGGACGACCCGGACGAGCTGGCGGTGCTCTTCGACAAGCGGCTGTGCCACGAGGTGCTGGACCTCGCCTCCGTCCCCGTGCCTCCGTCGCCGACCTCGGGGCCCCGTGCCCCGGCCGTGCGAGGCTGGGACGACGTACGCGCGCTGATGGAAGGTCCCGGCATGCGCCGGGCGTTCGTCAAACTCGCCCACGGATCGTCGGCCTCCGGGGTGCTGGCGGTCGAGACCGCCGGACCCGGTCGGGTGCGGGCGACGACATCGGTCGAACGCGACGCCGCCGGGCGGCTGTTCAACTCGCTGCGGGTACGGCGCCTGACCACCGAGCACGAGGTGGCGGCGATCGTCGACGCGCTGGCCCCGGACGGGCTGCATGTCGAGCGGTGGCTGCCGAAGGCCTCGCAGCACGGCAGGGCGGCCGATCTGCGGGTGGTGGTCGTCGCGGGCCGGGCGACGCACGCCGTCGTACGTACCAGTTCGTCGCCCATGACCAATCTCCATCTCGGCGGGGCCCGTGGCGATCTGAACGCGGCACGGGAGGCGACCGAGGCGGCGGGGGGCGGCCGGAGCTGGGCCGCCGCGCTGGAGATCTGCGAGCGGGCCGCCGCGTGCTTCCCCGGCACACACTGTGTGGGGGTGGACCTGCTGCCCGCGACCGGCTGGCGCCGCTTCGCCGTCGGCGAGGTCAACGCCTTCGGTGATCTGCTGCCGGGGCTCACCGGACTGCCGGGAAGCGGCGCGGAGGGCCTGGACACGTACGGGGCGCAGCTCGCGGCCCTGCGGGCGGGCGACCGTCGGGGCGGCGCGCGGGTCGACGGCGGCGCCGCCGCCACCGATGTCACGGGGCGGGAGCACCATGTCCACGTCTGAGACAGCGATCTCCGCGGGGCTGCCCGACATGGGCCGGGTCGTCGGCCACGACGACCTGCTGCTGGTCACGCTCGACACGCTGCGTTTCGACGTGGCGGCCGAGCTGGCCGAGGCAGGGAGGCTGCCGAATCTCGCGCGTCATCTGCCGGGTGGCCGCTGGGAGAGGCGGCACGCACCCGGCAGCTTCACCTACGCCTCGCACCAGGCGATGTTCGCGGGTTTCCTGCCGACTCCCGCGGCGCCGGGGCCGCATCCGCGACTGTTCGCGGCGCGGTTCGAGGGCAGCGAATCGACGGCCGACAGGACGTTCGTCTTCGACACGCCCGATCTCGTGTCCGGTCTCGCGGACGCCGGGTACCGGACGGTGTGCATCGGGGGTGTCGGCTTCTTCAACAAGCGCGGCCCGCTCGGTTCCGTACTGCCGGGGATGTTCCAGGAGAGCCACTGGGCACCGGAGTTCGGTGTGGCGTCGCCGACGTCGTTCGAGTCGCAGGTGGCTCGCGCGCGGGAGGTCGTGGCCGGGCTGCCCGCCGAGCAGCGGCTGTTCCTCTTCGTCAACGTGCCGTCGCTGCACCAGCCGAACTGGTTCCATCTGCCCGGCGCCACCCGTGCGGCGGGGGACTCGCGGGAGACGCACGCCGCCGCTCTCGAATACGTCGACCGGCACATCGGGCGGCTGTTCGCCGCCGCGAGCAGCCGGCGCCGCTGCTTCACGATCGTCTGTTCCGACCACGGCACGGCCTACGGAGACGACGGGTGGAGCGGCCACCGTCTGGGCCACGAGTCCGTCTGGACCGTGCCGTACGCCCACTTCTTCCTGGAACCTGGGGCACCCTGATGACCGACCCGACAAGCACCACCACCATCGCGCCGCGTCCGTACGAGAGTTACGTCTACGCGTACCCGCACAAGACGGCGTACCGCCCGCTCGCCGACCGCCCGGTCCTGAGCGAGCTGTGGGCGGGTGAACGCAAGGACGCGCTCTCGCTCTATCTGCACATTCCGTTCTGTGAGGTGCGCTGCGGCTTCTGCAATCTCTTCACGCGGATCGGCGCGCCCGGCGAACTGACGACCCGTTATCTGGACGCGCTGGACCGGCAGGCGGCGGCCGTCGCCGACGCGCTGCACGCGCACACCGGTCCGGCCACCGGCACCGGCACCGGCACCGAGGCGGACGCGGTGCGCTTCGCCGCGGCGGCCTTCGGCGGTGGCACGCCCACCTTCCTCACGGCCGGCGAGCTGGAGCGGCTGTGCGACATCGCCGAGAAGCGGATGGGCGCCGATCTGCGGGCCGTTCCCCTCTCCGTCGAGACGTCGCCGTCGACCGCGACGGCCGACCGGCTGTCGGTACTGGCCGACCGGGGGGCCACACGGCTGAGCATCGGCGTGCAGAGCTTCGTCGAGGAGGAGGCGAAGGCGGCGGTGCGCCCGCAGCGCCGCGCCGACGTCGAGGCGGCCCTCGGCCGGATCCGGGACGCGCGCATCCCGGTCCTCAACATCGACCTCATCTACGGCATCGACGGCCAGACGCCCCGGTCCTGGCGGCTCTCGCTCGACGCGGCGCTCGCCTGGCGGCCCGAGGAGCTGTATCTCTACCCGCTGTACGCCCGGCCGTTGACCCCGCTCGGCGAGCGCGCCCATCCCAGCGAGGCCGGCTGGGACGCGCAGCGGCTGGAGCTGTACCGCCAGGGGCGGGACCATCTCCTCTCCCAGGGCTACGAGCAGGTGTCGATGCGGATGTTCCGGCTGCCCGGCGCGCCGCGTGAGGGGGCGGACGACTACGCGTGCCAGACCGACGGCATGATCGGCCTCGGCTGCGGCGCGCGGTCGTACACCTCGGACCTGCACTACTCCTTCGACTACGCGGTCGGGATGCGCGAGATACGCACGATCATCGACGCGTACACGGTCACCGAGGACTTCTCCCGCGCCGAGGTGGGGCGTGCGGTCGACGCGCACGAGGCGCGCCGGCGTCATCTGCTCCAGTCGCTGCTCCAGGCCGGGGGCATGGTGGTGGCCGACTACGGCGAGCGGTTCGGCAGCGGCCCCTACGACGACTTCCCCGCCGAGCTGAACCGTTTCGCCGGCCTCGGCTGGCTCGACACGGACGCCGGCCCCGGCCTGCTGCGGCTCTCGCCCGAGGGCCTGGCCCACTCGGACGCGCTGGGCCCGGCGCTGTTCTCCCCCGCCGTCCGCGCGGCGATGGCGTCGTACGAACCGAAGTGAGACAGACAGTGAGACAGACGTGGACCTGACGATCCTCTACCGCGGCCCGCTCGCGTCCTGCGACTACGACTGCCCCTACTGCCCGTTCGCCAAGCGCCGTGACAGTCCCGTCCAACTGCGCGCGGACCGCGCCGCGCTGGAGCGTTTCACCGCGTGGGCCGCCGAGCGGACGGACGACCGGCTGTCGGTCCTGTTCACCCCCTGGGGCGAGGGCCTGACCCGCTCCTGGTACCGGCGCGCGCTCACGGAGCTCTCCCACCTCCCGCACGTGTCGCGGGTCGCCATCCAGACGAACCTGAGCTGCCGCACGGACTGGCTGAGGTCCGCGGACCCGGCCAAGGTGGCCCTGTGGTGCACGTACCACCCGGGCCAGACGCCGTACGACCGCTTCCTCACCAAGTGCCGTGAGCTGGGCGACGCGGGCATCCGCTTCAGCGTCGGCATCGTGGGCTTCCCGGACCACCTCGACCAGGCCCGCCGCCTCCGCGCCGACCTCCCCGAACAGGTCTATCTGTGGGTCAACGCGGCGGAGGGCCGCACCTATTCGGACCCGGAGGCCGCCGACTGGACAGCGGTCGACCCGCTGTTCCCGTACAGCCGCCACCCCCACCGCTCGGCCGGACTGCCGTGCCGGACGGGCGAATCGGTGATCTCGGTGGACGGCGAGGGCACGGTCCGCCGCTGCCACTTCGTCCCGGCGGAGCTGGGCAATCTCTACGACGGTTCGTACCGCGCGGCCCTGAAGCCCCGCGCCTGCCCGCTGACCACCTGCGACTGCCACATCGGCTACGTCCACCTGGAGACGCTGCCGCTGTACGACGTCTTCGCGGGCGGCGTCCTGGAACGGATACCGGCCGCGCCGAGCCGGTGACATGTCCTCGGTGACCGGGTGTCAGTGACGCGTCAGCGGCAGCAGGTCCGGGCGTTTGGCGACCGTGTGGTCGCCCGAGGATTCGCCGCGGATGCGGCGGCCGATCCAGGGGACCAGGTATTCGCGCGCCCACTGCATGTCGTCGCGCCGGACCTCCAGCGTGCCGCGCGGGGGCAGGGGCGGCCACGGCTGGTCGGGGTCGGCCGGCACGTCGAGGCCGAGGACCTGGGCCGCGCGCAGGGCCACGCGGGTGTGGCCCTCCGGGGACAGATGCAGCCGGTCGCCGTCCCAGGCGCGGCGGTCCTGGACGGATCGGAGCGACCACAGGTCCAGGACCGGGCAGTCGTGGCGGTCGGCGATGGAGCGGACGTGCGCGGTGAACGTGGCTATCTTGCCGCGCAGATGGCGCAGCACGGGCACGCCGCGGGTGTCGAACCCGGTCGGGACCATGACCGTGCCGACCACGCTCGTCAGATCCGCCAGCGCGCGTTCGAAGCGTTCCGCGACGTCGTCGGGGTCGCTGCCGGGACGGATGATGTCGTTGCCGCCGGCGCAGAACGTCACCAGGTCCGGGGCGAGCCGCTTGGCGCGCGGGATCTGCTCGGCCACGATCTGGTCGAGCAGCCGGCCCCGTACGGCGAGATTGGCGTACCGGAACGACCCGTGGTGCGGATCGTCGACCGCCGCTCCGTCGGGTGTCTGGTCGGCGAGCAGTACGGCGAGCCGGTCCGCCCAGCCGACGAACACTCCGCCCGGTCCGGGATCGCCGACGCCTTCGGTGAAACTGTCACCGATGGCGGCGTACGACCCGAAGGCACTTCTGGTTTCTCTTCTCGAATCGTCAGCCACAGCGGAACATCCTTCACCCGCGTATGTGACCTACGCGACCGTAAGGAGGGGTTGACGCCGGTGAGAAACACCACCGGTCAAAATTCGTTCAAGCCGGAATAGGGGAAAGGCCGTTGGCCGGCACCCGGGGTGCCGGCCAACGGCCTTTTCTCGTGGTGGAACGGGGTCAGAGGGAAACGCCGTGTCCGCGCAGGTAGGCCAGCGGGTCGACGTCCGAGCCGTAACTCGGGCCGGTGCGGATCTCGAAGTGCAGGTGCGGACCGGTGGAGTTGCCGGTGGAACCGGAGAGGCCGATCTGGTCGCCGCCGGAGACACTCTGGCCCGCCGAGACGGCGAGCGAGGACAGGTGGGCGTACTGCGAGTACTGGCCGTCGTCGTGCTTGATGACGACCTCGTTGCCGTACGACCCGGACCAGCCGGCCGAGACGACGGTGCCGGGGCCGACCGCCTTGACGGTGGTGCCCGAGGCGGCCGCGAAGTCCACACCGGTGTGGTAGCCGCTGGCCCAGCTGCCGCCGGCCGCGCGGTAGGCGGTGGTGGGGGTCGCGCCGTCGACGGGGGCGGTGTAGCCGGAGCCGTTGCTCTGCGCGGCGGGCTCGTTCGCCGAGGTGGTGTCCGCCTCCGGGGCGGGCTTCGCCGGGGCGGCGGGCTTCGCGGGGGCCTTCTTCTTCGGGGTGGCCTCGGCCTTGCCCTCGGAGGACGCCTTGCTCTTCGCGCCGATGGTGAGCTTGAGACCCGGGTGGATCAGCGACGGGTCGTCGCCGACGGCCTCGCGGTTGTCCTTGTACAGCTTGTGCCAGCCGCCGCCGACCTTCTGCGTCTCGGCGATCTTGGCGAGGTAGTCCCCGGCCTTGACCGAGTACGTCTTCACGGTCTTGGCGGTGGCGGCCTGCTTCGCCGTCTGCGCGGCGGGAGCGGCGTGCGCGGCGGCCACGGTGCGCTCCGGCGCGGCGGACGGAGCGGCGGCCTGCTCGGCCGCGTGCGCGCCGGTGGCACCGATGAGCGGAATTGCGATGGCGGCGCCACCCGTTCCGGCGGCGACGAATCCGCGGGTGATCGGGTTGGTCCTCGGACGACGGTGCTTACCCTTTCCGGGCATGGCGGATTCCTCTCCGGCGCCTGCGAGGTGAGCTGTCGGGTTCGGGCTGGAGATGCCCGGCCGCGCCGTGACGCGACTTCACCCCGAGCCGTCCGGAATTCCGGACCGGCGTACTACCTGGGTCCCCCGCTCCTGCCACACGTGGATGAGTGCTGGGTGGATGCGGATTCCGAACGGCGGCAGGATTCGGCGATCCGCTCGGATTGCGGTGACGGTAAGCCGGGCGGACCGACCCGTACAAGCCGTCGTTTTCCTCCGGCAATCCGTCATTGGATATCGGTCTCCACGGGCGGTCACCCTGCGTGGATTACGGATCTTCGAATTCCGGACGCCGCCCCAATTCCCCTTCCGGACGCCGCCACACACCGTCACGGATATGATCTGGCTCACCAGTCGAGGACGATCTGCACCCATCTATGCCGCGACCAGGGCAGGTTGGCCGCAATGACTCAATACGGACAGAAGCCGCATTAATGAAGCGATTTCGACGGGAGGGGATGTCGTAAAGTCGGAGCGCGACAGCGTCGGCGACGAGCGCCGGCCGCAGACGCGGAGGAGCTCTACGTGACGCACGAGGTGCCGCAGCAGGTCCCGCCGGCCGAGCCCGAACTGGCCGGCGTACGCAACTTCCGCGACGTGGGCGGTCTGCCGACCGCCGACGGACGGCGCGTACGGTACGGACGGCTCTTCCGCAGCGGCCACCTCGCGCACGCCACGGCCGAGGACACGGAGTTCCTGAGGTCACTGGGCCTGCATACGGTCTTCGACTTCCGCAACGCGGCCGACCAGAAGCTGGACGGTCTGGACGTCGAGCTGACCGGCGTGCGCAACGTGAACATTCCGCTCACCGACCCGGCCGACGGGACCGAGTTCTGGAAGATGGTCCGTGACGGCGATCTGGACCAGCTCCGGTCGATCCTCGCCGACGGCAAGGGCGTGGCCCGGATGTCCGCCTCCTACCGTTCGATCGTGCTGGACCGTACGGCCGAGCACCGGCGTGTGCTGCACGCTCTGGCCGAGGAGAGTCTGCCCGCCCTGATGCACTGCGCGGCGGGCAAGGACAGGGCCGGGCTCTCCATCGCGGTGTCGCTGCTCGCCGTGGGCGTGGAGCGGGAGGCGATCGAGACGGACTATCTGAAGTCGAACGAGCCGCACCGCAGGTACCGGGTGCGGCGCAGCGATCCGACGCCCGGCGGGACTTCGCCGGAGGTGATGGAGCTGCTGGCGCCGCTCTTCGACGCGCGCGCCGAGTACCTCGAAACTGCCTTCACGACGATGGAGGAGACGTGGGGCAGCATCGACCGCTATCTCACGGACGGCCTGGGCCTGACGGACGAGACGCGCGAACGGCTGCGGAGCCGGCTCGTCGACGAGGCGTGACGCGTCCGGCCGGCCGGCGCCGGTCCGGCCCGCCTCAGCGGCCCTGCGCGCCCGCCTCGAAGAGCAGGTAGAGGAAGCCGGCCAGGACATGGCCGGCCACGAGGTAGGCGAAGAGCCGGATGGCGAGGCCGCGCGGGAAGTTGCGCTCCTCGTCCATGACGGGCTCGGCGGGGCTCTCGGCCCTCGCCTCCGGCTCGCGCGCGGCGGCGGGGTCCACGGGGTTGTCGGACACGGGGATGACCTCTCTCATCTGGTCGGAACCGAGGGCGGATCAGCGGCGGTGGGCCCCGCCCGGCAGACACAGCTCGGCGGTCGGGCTGGTCAGCAGGGTGTGCACGAACAGCAGCTCGGCGGCGTCGGGGCCCGCCGCCGCGAGACGGTGCGGTGTCATCGAGTCGAAGTGGGCGCTGTCGCCCGGCCCGAGCACATGGACGGCGTCCCCGAGGCCCAGCCGGAGCCGGCCCTGAAGGACATGGATCCACTCCTCCCCCGGGTGGACACGGACGAGGTCGCCCTGCGCCCCGTAGGGCACCGTCACACGCAGCGGCTGCATCGCCCGGCCGGAGGAGCTGCCCGCCTGCCGGTAGATCCAGCCGTCGGCCTCCACCGGTTCCGCCCGCGCGGCGCGGATGACGGGGTCGCGTTCGGGCGGCTCCTCGCCCAGCAGTTCGGAGACCGTCGTACCGTAGACACGCGCGAGTCCGAGCAGCATCGGCAGCGAGGGCTGGCGGCGCCCGGTCTCCAGCCGGGAGAGATGGGCCGGGGAGAGCCCGGCCCGTGCGGCGGCGGCCTCCAGGGTGAGGCCGCGGCCGCGTCGCAGTTCGCGCAGCTGTGGCGCGACGTCCGGCAGGGCCTCTGTCGCGGGGTCGTGCCCGCCGATGGCGGCTGGGTCGGTCATGCCTCCATTGCGCCAGGAATTTTCCTCTGAGGCAAATCTCTTACCTGAGAGGCAAACCTCCTGCTCAACGGTTGGCGATCGCCTGCTTCACCAGCGTCCTGCCGAAGTCCCACATCAGCCCGCCGCCCTGGTGTGCGTCGTCCATGACAGCCGTGAAGGCCGTCACGAAGCGGTCGACCTCCCGCTCCCCGATCGTCAGCGGCGGAATCAGCTTGATCACTTCCAGCTCGTCCCCGGAGACCTGGGTGAGGATGCGGTGCTTGTGGAGGAGCGGCGCCACGACCATCTGCGCGAAGAGACCCTTCCGGGCGGTCTGGAGCATCGTCCAGCGCCCGCGCAGTCCGATCGACGCCGGTCTCCCGAACTCGATGCCGATCATCAGCCCCCGGCCGCGCACCTCGCTCAGGAACTCGTACCGGTCGACCAGGGCCGCCAGCCGCGACCGGAGCAGTTCGCCGGTCGTCCGGGCGTTGGCGACGATCTTCTCGTCCTCGATCACCGACAGGACGGCGAGCCCCGCGGCCATCGCCTGTGCGTTGGATCCGAAGCTGGCCGAATGGACCAGCACGCGGTCCATCGACGAGTAGACCTTTTTGAAGATCCAGTCCTTGCCGAGAGTGGCGCCGACGGGCACGTAGCCGCCGGAGAGCGCCTTCGCGACGCACACCAGGTCCGGCTCGACGCCGTCCTCGTGCTGGTACGCGTAGAAGTCCCCGGTCCTGCCGAGCCCGGTCTGCACTTCGTCGGCGATGAGCAGCGCCTTGTGCCGGTGGAGCAACTCCTGCGCCGCGCGCAGGAAGCCCGGCGGCGTCGCGCGCACGCCCTTGCCCTGGATGGGTTCGACGACGAAGCCCGCGACGTCTCCGCGCTTCAACTCCCTTTCCAGCCCGTCGAGATCACCGAGGGCGAGCGCGGTGTCGGGGAGCAGCGGGGCGAAGCCGTCGCGGAAGCCGGCCTCGCCGTTGACCGAGAGCGAGCCGGTGGTCAGGCCGTGGAAGGCGTGGGAGCAGTAGAGGATCCTGGGCCTGCCGGTGGCGTACCTGGCGAATTTCAGCGCGGTCTCGACGGCTTCCGTTCCGCTGTTGCCGAAGAAGACGCGGTCCAGGTGCGGGCTGTGCGTGAGCAGCTTCTCGGCGAGCAGGCCGGGCAGCGGCTGGCAGTCGAAGCGGGTGAGGTCGGCGAGCGAGGCGTCGAGTACGTCGTGCAGGGCCTTGCGTACGACGGGGTGGTGCCGGCCGAGGCCCATGACGCCGAAGCCGGCGAGCATGTCGAGGTAGTCGTTGCCCTCGGCGTCCCAGAAGTAGGGGCCCTCGGCGCGTTCGTAGACCTTGTCGAAGCCGATGGTCCGCAGCATGCGCGGGAGTTGGTGGTTGAGGTGCGCGGTGTGCAACTCGTAGCGTTCGCCGCCGCGTTCGGCGAGGAGCTTCGCGAGGTCGAAGCTTTTGCCCCGCGCGTCCGGCTCGCGTGCCGCACGGGGCGGGGTGCCGCTCTCCGTACCGCTCTCGCTGGACTTGGTCATCGTGTGGTCTCCTCCCGGAGCTGTGACCGCCGGCCGGGGCGCCGGAAGGACGGCGGCGGGCGCCGCCGTCCTTCCGGTGGCCGTGGTGTCGCGGGCCGCCGGTCTACTTGCTTCCGGAGACCGTCTCGCGGACCGCCCGCAGCGACTCCTTGAGGGAGCCCATGGTGGCGAGTACGGCCGTCGGTTCGTAGCCGCAGTGCGCCATGCAGTTGGCGCAGCGCGGGTCCTTGCCCCGGCCGTACTTGTCCCAGTCGGTCTTCTCGATCAGTTCCCGGTACGTCGGGACGTACCCGTCGCTCATCAGATAGCAGGGGCGCTGCCAGCCGAAGAGCGAGTAGTTGGGAATGGCCCAGGCCGTGCACGGGAAGTCGGCCTTGCCCTCCAGGAAGTCCAGGAAGAGCGGGGAGTGGTTGAGGCGCCAGCGCCGCCTGTTGCCGCCGGAGAACGCCTTCTTGAACAGCTCCCGCGTCTGCTCGACGCCCAGGAAGTGCTCCTGGTCGGGGGCCTTCTCGTAGGCGTAGGCGGGCGAGATCATCATCTCGTCGACCTTGAGGTCGTCGTTGAGGTAGTTGAGGACCTCGATGATCGTCTGCGGGGTGTCGGTGTTGAAGAAGGTGGAGTTGGTGGTGACCCGGAAGCCGCGCTTCTTGGCCTCCTTCATCGCCTCCACGGCCTCGTCGAAGACCCCTTCCTTGGCGACGGACTCGTCGTGCCTCTTGCGCAGGCCGTCGATGTGCACGGCGAACGCGAAGTACGGCGACGGCGTGAACTTGTCCATCTTCTTGCGCATCAGCATCGCGTTGGTGCAGAGGAAGACGTACTTCTTCTTCGCCACCAACTGCTTGACGATCTCATCGATCTGAGGGTGCATCAGCGGCTCGCCACCGGCGATGGAGACCATCGGCGCCCCGGATTCGAGCACCGCCCCCACCGCCTGCGCCACGGGCATGCGCTGCTTCAGGACCCCGGCCGGGTGCTGGATCTTGCCGCAGCCCTCACAGGCGAGATTGCAGGCGAAGAGCGGTTCGAGCTCGACGATGAGTGGGAACTTCTCACGCCTGCGGAGTTTCTGTTCGACGAGGTACGTCCCGACCCTGATGGTCTGACGGAGCGGCATGGCCATCTAGCTCACCTCCTGGGGAGCAGCAAAGAACGGTGCCATTCAAGAAAAGCCGGAATGACGGCACGAAGGACACGGAAAGCTGATATTCCACCTCGAACCGTACCAATTCGGACTAGTTCGTGCTCCGGGGCGTCCACGATCACCCGTACGGCGGCAACCGGGCGGGACCCGGCGCTGAGCGCGCTGTGCAGCGTGGCGGCGGACTCCATGTCCACGGCGACGGCTCCCGTGGCCCGCAGTCCGGCCCGCTCGGCGCCGCGCACCACATGGTCGGACCCGGTGAGCGGGCCGGTGTGGACCGCGCGTCCGGGCAGCGCCCGGGACAGCGCCTCCACGAGGAGCGCCGTCCCCGTGCAGGGCGTCGAGCCGTGGGGGCCCCTGGTCTCGTCGGCGACGACCAGGTCCCCGGGGTTCATGCCGGGGGCCAGTCCGGCACAGAATCCGGACGCGATGACGGCCGCGCCCCTGTTCCGGTCCGTCCCGAGCGCGCGCGCCGTAGCGCGCTCGGCGTTCCCGGGGCCCATGCCCGTCCGGAGTACGGTGACGGGCCCGGCGTCGGGCGTCCGGCCGCTCCGGCCCGCCCGCCCCCTGCGCAGGGCGCTGCGCAGGGCGGCCTGTTCGATGCCGAGGGCGCAGGCGATCAGCAGCGGGGTGACGGCCCCGCCGCCGGCGCCGCCGGCGGGAGAGTCCATCAGGCCCCCTTGCGGCTGTCCGCCCGGACGTCCGGCCGTCGCTCCTCGACGCTCCTGGTCCGGCCGGTCAGCAGGTGCTCGGCGCGGGCCGGCGTACGGTCCAGACTCGGTTCCCCGTTGACGTACCGGCCGAGCGCCGTGAGCGGGAACACCTGCCGGTAGAGGTGGTAGTTGATGGAGAAGTCCCACGGGAAGCCGGTGCCGGTGAAGTACGGCTCGTCCCAGGAGCCGTCCTCCCGCTGGGCCGCCGCGAGCCAGGCCACGCCGCGTTCGACGGCGGGGGTCCCGCGCCGTCCGGCGGCGAGCAGGGCGAGCAGCGCCCACGCGGTCTGCGAGGCGGTCGACGCGCCGTGCCCGATCCACTTCTCCTCGCGGTACGAGCGCAGGTCCTCGCCCCAGCCTCCGTCGTCGTTCTGCACGGATTCGAGCCAGCCGACGGCGCGGCGGATCGCGGGGTGGCCGGCGGGGATCCCGGCCGCGACGAGTGCCGGCACGGCGGACCCCGTCCCGTACACGTAGTTGACGCCCCAGCGGCCGAACCAGGAGCCGTCGGCCTCCTGTTCGGCGAGGAGCCACTCGATGCCGCGCCGGGTGTCGGGGTGCTGGGCCAGGCCCTCGTACGCCAGCATCTCCACCACGTGCGCGGTGACGTCGGCCGACGGCGGGTCGATGACCTCGCCGAAGTCGCAGAACGGCAGCCGGTTGGGGAACCGGCTGACGTTGTCGGCGTCGAAGGCGCCCCAGGCGCCGTTCCTCGACTGCATGCCGAGCGTCCAGCGCGCGCCGCGCTCGACGGCCGTGTCCAGGCGCGCGGTGTCGGGGTGGGCGACCCGGCGCAGGGCGAGGATGACCTCGGCGGTGTCGTCGATGTCGGGGTAGTTGTCGTTGTGGAACTCGAACGCCCAGCCGCCGGGGGCGAGTCCCGGGCGGCGCACGGCCCAGTCGCCGGGGCGTACGATCTGCTCGTCCAGCATCCACCCGGCCGCCTTGACGAGCGCGGGGTGGTCCGGGCTCAGCCCGGCGTCGGCCAGGGCGATCGTCGCCAGGCACGTGTCCCAGACCGGGGACTGGCAGGCCTCGATCATGCGCGAGCCGTCCTCGCGCCAGACCGCGAACCGGTCGAGCGATTCGAGTCCGGCGCGCATGACCGGGTGCCGGAGGTCGTAGCCGAGCAGGTGCAGGGCGATCAGCGAGTAGACGGCCGGGGGCTGGATGCCGCCCCAGCAGCCGTCGTTCTCCTGGCGTTCGACGATCCAGCGGG
Organism: Streptomyces sp. NP-1717; assembly: GCF_022695985.1. Classification (GTDB taxonomy): domain Bacteria; phylum Actinomycetota; class Actinomycetes; order Streptomycetales; family Streptomycetaceae; genus Streptomyces. Next base: position 25,017 of record NZ_JAAPBF010000062.1, read on the forward strand.
CCGCCGCGTTCATCGCCGTCCGGCGGACCGTGCGCGGAGCGACCTTGTGGTAAAGGCGCAGCGCCTTGTCGACGCGCTGGAAGACGCCGTCCCAACTGGTCGCGGAGGCAAGGGGTCTGGCGGGGTTCGGGCGGCGCACATCGGTGTGCAGCTCGTCCAGCGCGAAGGGCGCGGGGCGGACGGGCCGCAGGGCCGAGACGATGGTGAGCGGCACGATGGTCTGCCGGGCCCAGCAGCCGAACGAGTAGATGTTCAGCGGGAACCACTTGGGCAGGAAGATCAGTTCGGGCGGTACCTCGGGCAGGTCGTCCCACTTCCACCAGCCGAAGAGCGCGAGCCAGATCCGGGTGAAGACCCGGCTCTCGGCGATACCACCGTGCTCCCTGATCCAGGCGGCGGCGCGCGCCATGTGGGGGTCGTCGGGTCTGTCCCCGGCGAGGCGCAGCGCGACGTATCCCTCGATGGTCGCGGAGAGTTCGCCGGGGCCGCCGTAGAAGGTGGCCCAGGTCCCGTCGGCCCGCTGCTCGCCCCGGATGAACCGGCCGGCGGCCTCGGTGGTCCCGGCGTCCTGGACGCCGAGGAACTGACGGAGCAGCAAATCCTCCGCGTCCATGGTTACGTTGGTCTCCAGGTCGCCCTTCCACCAGCCCTGGGCGTCCTGTCTGCCGAGCAGATGCTCGACGGATCGTGCGATGGCCCGCCGTGCGGCCTCTCCGATGTCGTTCGTGACGGGAGTGGTGTCGGACGGTTCGCTCGCCGCGGCAGCGTGGGGTCCCACGGCCCCGGTGCTTCCGTCGGTCGTCGCTGTCATGGCTTCCCCTTACGTGCAGTTGGTCCTCTGCTGTGCTGGGGTCTCCGTCGTCCGGCGGATCGGTGACGACCCGCCGGACGGCGACTACGGAGGCTTGTGGTGCGTCAGCCTCCGGTGAGCGTGGATATGCGCATGGCGATGGTGATCATCTCTTTCGTACGACGACGAAGTCCGCGAGCGCGGTGAGCTGCGCGCGGACGCGTTCGGGCATGTCGACCCGGCTCAGGGCCTCGATGGCGACGGTGTGCTGCCTGCGGGCCTCCTGGGCGGTCCACTCCCGGCCGCCCGCCTCGTCGATGAGCGCGGCCCTGGTCGCGAACTCCTCCTCGGAGAAGCTGTCGAAGTCGCTGCTCTTGGCGTCGGCGGCCAGGAGTTCGGCGAGTTGTTCCGACGCCGGGCCTCCCGCGGCGAGCGCGGCGACGACCGGCAGGGACTTCTTGCGCTGCCGCAGGTCGCTCCACGTCTGCTTGCCGGTGGCCCCGGGGTCGCCCCAGATGCCGAGCAGGTCGTCGACGGCCTGGAAGGCGAGGCCGAGGTGGTGGCCGTACGACTCCAGGATGTCGGCCTTCCGGTCGTCGGCGCCGCCGAGGACCGCGCCGATGGAGACCGCGCACGCGAGCAGCGCGCCGGTCTTGTTGCCCTCCATCTCCAGGCACTCCTCGACCGTGACCCGCTCGCGGTGCTCGAAGGAGATGTCCTGCGCCTGGCCGTCGATCAGCTTGCGGCTGGCCGTGGTGAGGCGGCGGGCGGCCCGGCCGGCCTCGACGGTGCCGATCTCCAGCAGGACCTCGTTGGCGAGCGCGAAGAGCCCGTCACCGACGAGGATCGCCTGGGCGGGGCCGTGCACCTTCCAGACGGTGTCGCGGTGGCGGCGCTGTTCGTCGCCGTCCATCAGGTCGTCGTGGAGCAGGGAGAAGTTGTGCACCAGTTCCACGGCGACGGCGCCGGGCACGCCCGTCTCGGGCGCCGATCCGGCCGCCTCGGCGGACAGCAGGGAGAGCGCGGGCCGTACGGCCTTGCCGCCGTCGCCGTCGGCGGGCCGGCCCTCTGCGTCGATCCAGCCGAAGTGGTAGGCGGCGACGGTGTCCATCGGCGGGGCGAGCCGGCCGACGGTGGCCCGCAGCACGGGGGTTGACAGGGCACGGCCGCGCTCCAGCAGAGCGAAGACGTCCGCGGTGTCGACAGCCGGATTGGCCGGGGGCACAGTCGGCACGGTCTCTCCTCTATTCGCAGTACTCATGGTTCCCGTACGCGCCGTCGCCGTACTCGTCCTCGTCGCGCCCGTCAGGGCGGCCTCGTGTCTCACGCGGCCTCCCGCAGCGGATGGCGGTGGGTGCGGCCGAGTTCGGACAGGGCCTCGCCGGCCGCGCTGAAACCGCTGCGGACCGCGCCTTCCATGGTCGCGGGCCAGCCGGTCGCGGTCCATGCTCCCGCCAGGAAGAGCCCGGCCGCCCGGGTGCGCGCGCCGGGGCGCAGACGCCCCACGCCAGGTGTCGGGGCGAACGTGGCCGTCCGCTCCCGTGTCACGAAGAAGTCCCGCACCTCGGCGCTCCTCGCGGCCGGGAGGAGACGTTTCAGCTCGGGCAGGTAGCGCTCGCGCAGTTCGGCGACGGGCAGGTCGATCTCGTCCGTGACGGCCGACTGCGACAGCGCCACGTACTGACCGTCCTTCAGACCCGAGGCGTCGGTGCGGTCGAAGACCCACTGCACGGGGGTGCCGATCGCCGCGAAGAACGGGCGGCGCAGCACCTGGCGGTCGTAGACGACATGCACGTTGAGGATCGGCGAGGTGCCGATGTCGAGGAGCCGGCCGGGCTCGTCGAGCGCGCCGTCGGGCAGCAGGGCATGCGTCTCGCGCTGCGGTACGGCGAGGATCACCGTGTCCGCCTCGATCCGCTCCCCCGGTACGTCGACGGCCCAGCGCCCGTCCCCGGTGCGGGCCACGGCCGTGACGCGGGTGCGCAGTTCGGTGCGTACACCCGCGGCGTCGAGCGCCTTGCGGGAGAGCGTGTCGTGCAGTTCGCCGAGCGGCACCCGTGCCCAGCCGATGTCGGCGGCGCCGCGCTCGGAGAGCAGGCCGGTCTTGAAGACCATCGCGGCCAGTCCCATGGAGGCCTGTTCGGCGCGGACGTTGAGGGTGGCGACGCAGACGAGGTTCCACAGGGCCTCGACCGCGCGCGGCGACTGGCCGTGCCGGCGGAGCCAGGTCGCGAAGTCGACGCCGTCGAGCGCCGGGTCGGCGGGGTCGAGCGCCTTGAGGGCGAGCGCCGCGCGTCCTACGGACACCTTCTCGGCGAGTGAGAGGTGCGGGTAGGCGGCGAGTCCTCCGGCGAGGTGCAGCGGTACGGGCAGGGCGTCGCGGCGCAGCCGTCCGACGCGGGGCCGGTCCGGGCGTCCCACGTCCAGTACGGGGATGTCGAGCCGGTCCTGGACGGGCGCGAGGGCGGCGCCGTCGACACGGTCGAGCAACCAGCGGTAGGCGGTGCAGCAGCGCAGGTAGACGTGCTGGCCGTTGTCGACGGTCAACTCGCCGCGGGTGAAGGAGAAGGCGAGACCGCCGAGGCGGGGGCGGCCCTCGACTAGGGTCACGCGCACCCCGGCGTCGGCGAGCTGAAGGGCGGCGGTGACCCCGGCGATGCCCCCGCCGACGACGACCGCGTGGCGGGAGCCGGCGCTGCTGGTTGTCGTCATGCGCCCTCCCCCGCGACGGTCACGGTGAGGGACGCGTCCGCCGCCCGGAGGGTTGAACGTGCGGCCGTGATGTCGGCGCCGGCGCGCGGGAGCGCGCGGGTGGCGGTGCCCTGCGGGAGTGTCACGGGCGCCTCCTGACGCTCTGCCGGGAGATGTTCCTGGCGTCGAGACCGGAGAGGCCGCGCACGGCGACGTACGCCTTCTCCCGTCCCGGCAGTGAGACCCGGCCGCGCAGGACGGCCTCGGGGTCGCGTTCGATGCGGTCGAGCAGCCGGCGGTAGATGCCCGCCATGGCGGCGACGCAGGCGCCGCTGCGCCGGTCGAGCAGGGGCAGCAGCCGGTAGCCCTCGGCGAAGAGCGCGCGGGCCCGTCTGACCTCGAAGTGGATGAGCCCGGCGAAGTCGGCGCCGGCGGGCGGGGCGGCGGTGTCGAAGCCGGCCGTGCAGCCGAACTTGGCGAGGTCGTCGGCGGGCAGGTAGGTACGGCCGTTGGCCGCGTCCTCGCGTACGTCGCGCAGGATGTTGGTGAGCTGGAGTGCGAGGCCGAGGGTGTCGGCGTACTCGGGCGCGCGGTCGGCGCCGGTCGCGGCGGGGTCGGTGCCGAACACCCCGAGGGAGAGCCGGCCGATGGCTCCGGCGACGCACCGGCAGTAGATCTTGAGGTCGTCCCACGTCTCGTACGTCTCGCCCTTGACGTCCATGAGGACGCCGTCGATCAGTTCGTCGAGCCCGCCGAGGGGGAGCGCGAGGCGGCCGGCCGCGTCGGAGAGCGCGACGGCGACGGGGTCGGTGTCGTCCTCCTCGACACGGCCCTGTCTGACGCGTGAGAGGAGGGCACGGGTGTCCTCCAGCCTCGACTGCTTGGCACCGGGCTCCAGCGCGCCGTCGCCGATGTCGTCGACGCGCCGCGAGAACGCGTAGAGCGCCGACATGGCCTGCCGCTTCTCGGCGGGCAGGAGCCGGATGCCGTAGGCGAAATTACGGGCCTGCTGCCCGGTGACGGCCTCGCAGTAGCTGTACGCGGCCAGTACCGGCGCCGACATGGGGGGCTGTTCCTCCACGTTCCGGCTCACCCCTTTCTGTGCGTTTTCCGCAGGACTGCTCCCACTTCACGCAGCAGACGCGGGGTGGTGGCTTTGGGCGGTCCGGGCAGTACATCGTGTCCCACGGCGGCCACCGAGGAGAGGGCGGCGCGCCCCCCGCCGACGAATCCGGCGAGAAGCAGCCGGAGCCTTCCCCGGACGCTGTGGACCAACGGCCCTCCCACGTCCAGGAGTTGACCGGCGCGCTCGGCCTCGAAGGCGATCAGGCTCCGTACGGAGGCGTTCGCCGTCGGGGCGGCGAGGTCCGCCTCGGTGACATGGAAGCGCTTCATGTCCTCGGCGGGCAGATAGATCCGGTCCTCGGCGAGATCCTCGGCGACGTCCTGGATGTGCTCGACGATCTGGAGCGCGGTGCAGACGGCGTCGGAGCGGCGCACGCGCTCGGGGGTGGCGGTGCCGGTGATGGCGAGGACGAGACGGCCGACGGGGTTGGCGGAGAGTTCGCAGTACGCGAGCAGGTCGTCGTAGGTGCCGTAGCGCCGTACGGACTGGTCCTGGCGGTTGGCCTCGACGAGGCCGAGGAACGGCTCGGGGGTGAGCGTGTGGCGCCGGACGGTGGGGACGATGCCCCGCAGCAGCGGGTGGCCGGGGGCGGGGCCCGCCGGGTCGAACACCCGGCGCAGGTCGGCTTCGAAGGCGTCCAGCATGGCGAACCTGTCGTCCGTCCGCGCGGGGTCGAGGCCGAGGTGGCGGGCGTCGGCGCCGCCGGGTGCGAGGTCGCCGTCGCCGATGTCGTCGACGAGGCGGGCGTAGCCGTAGATCGCCATGAGGTCTTCGCGCCAGGCTCGGGGCAGGAAGAAAGGGGCGACCGGGAAGTTCTCACCGGACGCCTTGTCGAGGGTGGCACGCGAGGAACTGTCGACCTGCTTCTGGGGGGCGCCCGTCACTGCGGACCGCCTGCTGCGGGGACGGCGCGACCCTCGCGGAGCTGGAGATCAACCGTCATTGCCGTCACGTCTCCCGTTCTACACTGCCGACCCAAACATCCCATTTCGGACACGCCGCGCGGCCTGACCACGGGGATGCCGCCGATCTGGCGGACCCTCGACGGGTCAGCCGGGGCTTACGGACGTATCGCCGCTCTTGCCACGAATCAGCACCGCTACAGCTTACGTTGTACAACGCCCATGGCCGCGCCGGGGGACCCGCCCCCGGACACCGACGCCGCGCAATACCCCAACCTTCCGCAGCGGTGCGGGACTTGACGGAAGTTTGACCGTTCGCGGGCCGTTGGCGGATCCGGGGGCGCGGATCACCGGGTGAGGGTGCCGGCCGGGGGCGGTGGCCGATGGGGACTTCACACGGTTCCGCCACACGATCCGCCCATGATCCGCTCAGCCACTCATGCCCTCAGCCGTCCGCGGGGCGGTCGCGGGGCACCAGGAGACCGGCGACGATCGTGTCGGTCGTGCGCCCGATCACGGCGTCCCGGTCGGCGGCCGGGAGACGGGCCATCGGCCCGTCGAGCAGGAGCATCGCCAGGCCGTGCGCCGTGGACCAGGCGGCGGCCTCGGCGCCGGGACGGTTCGGGGCGGGCATGCGGCCGGTGGCGACCAGCTCGTCCAGCGCCCGGCTGAGCAGGTTGTACGAGCGGTACTGGGGGTTGTCGGCGGGCGGTGTCACTCCGCCCCAGCCGGTGTCCTCGCCCGTCCCCGGCACCGCATGGGAGAAGGCCGTGCGGAAGAGGCCGGGGTGCTCCAGGGCGAAGCCCACGTAGCCCCGGCCGATCGCCGCCAGCCGCCGCTCGGCGGCGGCTCCGGGGCGGTCGTCCGCGGGCAGGCCGGCCGCGACGCGCTCCATGGCGTCCGCGAGCAGCTGCTGCGCGTGGATCTTGACCGCGAAGAGCAGGTCGCCCTGCCCGGCGAAGTGCCGGTAGGCGGCGGTGGGCGAGACGCCGGCGCGGCGGGCCGCCTCACGCAGGACCACCTTCGCCGGCCCCCCGTCGGTCGCCAGCTCCACACCGGCGGTGATCAGCGCGTTGCGCAGGTCGCCGTGGTGATAGCCGGCCTTGGCCCCCTGGTTCGCCCGGTTGGTGTCCATGCCTTCATCCTGCCCGATGTTGACAGCATTAACATCCCCTGCCAGAGTCAGTGTTGACGCCGTTAACATTCGGAGATGGGGGATCCCGTGCTGTCCAAGATCGCTGAGCTTGCCCTGAAGAGGTCGCGGCTCCTACTCGTACTGGCCACCGTCGCCGTTCTCGCCATGGGCGCGCTCGGCGCGGGCGCCTTCGGCAAGCTGCTCGGCGGCGGTTTCGACGACCCCGACGCGCCGTCCTCACGCGCCGCCGTCCTGATCGACGAGAAGTTCGGGGGCGAGACCAACCTGCTGTTCCTGGTCGGCTCGGAGAGCGGCGGCCGGCAGGGACCCGGCTCCCCCGCCGCCGACGAGCGGGGCCGCTCCATCACCGACGGCCTCAAGAACGACGCCACCGTGAGCAACGTGGTCTCCTACTGGGACACCGGGAGTCCGCGGCTGATCTCCGAGGACGGTGGCGAAGCCCTGATCGCCCTCCATGTGAAGGGGGACGAGACCGAGCGCGGCGAACGGGCGCAGCGGCTCATCGACCGCTACACGGGCGACCGCGACGGGGTCGAGGTCCGGGCAGGCGGCGAGAGCGCCGTGAGCATCGACGTCAGCTCCCAGGTCTCCGCCGACCTCGCCATGGCCGAGGCGATCGCCGTACCCGTCACGCTCCTGCTGCTGGTCCTCGCCTTCGGCAGCCTGGTCGCCGCGATGCTGCCGCTGGTCATCGGGCTGATCGCGATCGCCGGCACGTTCGCGCTGCTCTCCGTCCTCGGCAGCGTGACCGAGGTGTCGGTCTTCGCGATCAACCTCACGACCGCGCTCGGACTGGGCCTCGGCATCGACTACGCGCTCCTCCTGGTGAGCCGCTTCCGCGAACAGCTCACCGCCGGCCAGCAGGTCCCCGAGGCACTGCGCACCACGGTACGGACGGCGGGGCGCACGATCCTGTTCTCGGCCGCGACCGTCGCCGCCGCGCTCGCCGCGCTGCTCGTCTTCCCGCCGTTCTTCCTGCGGTCCTTCGCCTACGCGGGGATCGGCGTGGTCGTGATCGCGGTCGTCGCCGCGCTGTTCGTGGTGCCGCCGCTGCTCGCCGTGCTGGGCCACCGGCTCAACAAGGGGCGGCTGCCGTGGGCGAAGACCGTACGCAACTCCGACGCGCCCTTCTGGGGAAGGCTCGCCGGGCTCGTCATGCGCCGCCCCGCCCTCACCGCGCTGCCCGTGCTGGCCGTGCTGCTGCTCGTCGCGAGCCCGCTGCTGGGGGTCACGTTCGGCACGCCCGACGAGCGGGTGCTGCCCGAGGACGCCGCGGGCCGCCAGGTCGCGACGGCCGTCCAGAACGACTTCCCCACCGACGAGGCGGGCGCCGTCCAGATCGTCAGCGCCTCGGCCGTCGCGGCGGCGCCGCTGGCGGCGTACGCGGACGAACTGTCGCGGCTGGACGGTGTCGTACGCGTCGACGCCTCCACCGGCACCTACACCGACGGCCGGAGCGAGCCGCCGGGCGAGGCCGGCGCCGGCCTCGCCCGGCCGGACGCGCAGCGCCTCACGGTCGTCACCGACACCGCGCCCAAGTCCGGCGCGGCCCAGGACCTGGTGGCGGACATCCGCGCCGTGGACCGGCCCGCCGGCACCGAGATGCTGGTCGGCGGCCCGGACGCGACGTTGGTCGACTCCCGGCAGTCCATCGGTGACCGGCTGCCGCTGGCGGTCGGGCTGGTCCTGGTGACGACCTTCGTGCTGCTGTTCCTGTTCACCGGCAGCGTCGTCCAGCCGCTGCGCGCGCTGCTGCTCAACGCGATCAGCCTGTCGGCCGCGATCGGCGCGATGGTGTGGATCTTCCAGGACGGCCATCTGTCGTCACTGCTGGGCTTCACCCCGCAGCCGATGGACACCTCGATGACCGTGCTGCTGTTCTGTGTCGCGTTCGGTCTGTCCATGGACTACGAGGTGTTCGTGACCAGCCGGATGAAGGAACTGCACGACGCGGGAGCGGACCACACGACGACCGTCACCCAGGGCCTGGCCCGCACCGGGCGGATCGTCAGCATGGCGGCCGGACTGCTGGCGGTGAGCTTCTTCGCCTTCGGGACGAGCCGGATCAGCTTCCTGCAGATGTTCGGCATCGGCAGCGGTCTGGCGATCGTCATCGACGCGGTGGCGGTGCGCG
>NZ_JAAPBF010000063.1 GCF_022695985.1 Streptomyces sp. NP-1717
TCGCCACCGGCGCCCGTATCCCGCCCGACGCGACGGCCGTCGTCCGCAGCGAGCACGCCCGTACGGACCCCACCGGCCATCTCCACGCCGAACGCCCGGTCGCCCACGGCCAGGACATCCGCCCGCGCGGCCAGGAGTGCCGCTCCGGCGACCGGCTCCTGCCCGCCGGCGCCGTGGTGACCCCGGCGGTGCTCGGTCTGGCCGCCGCCGCCGGATACGACGAACTGCTCACCGCCCGCCGCCCGACCGTCGACGTCCTGGTCCTCGGCGACGAACTGCTCGTGCGCGGACTGCCCCACGACGGCCTCATCCGTGACGCGCTCGGCCCGATGATCGCGCCCTGGCTGCGGGCGCTGGGCGCCGATGTCATCGACACCCGCCGGATCGCGGACGACGCGCACGCCCTGTTCCGGGCGGTCACCGAGTCCGAGGCCGATCTGGTCCTCACCACGGGAGGTACGGCCGCCGGCCCCGTGGACCATGTGCACCCCGTGCTCGCACGCGCGGGCGCCGAACTGCTGGTGGACGGCGTCGCCGTACGCCCCGGCCACCCGATGCTGCTGGCCAGACTCCCCTCCGGCCGCCATCTGGTGGGCCTGCCGGGCAATCCGCTCGCCGCTGTGTCAGGGCTGCTGACGCTGGCCGAACCGCTGCTGCGTACGCTCGGGGGGCGGGCCCCACAGCCCGCGTACCACGCGCCTGTACGGGACGAGGTGCACGGCCATCCGTACGACACCCGGCTCGTGCCCTTCGTCCACCGTGACGACCGGCTCGTGCCCCTGCGTTACAACGGTCCCGCCATGCTGCGGGGGATCGCCGTCGCCGACGGACTCGCGGTCGTGCCGCCCGGCGGCGCGCGTCAGGGAGACGAGCTGGAAGTCCTCGACCTGCCCTGGGCGGCCTGGGCCGATCCCGCAGCCTCCACCGATGACGGGTGTTTCACGTGAAACTTCCCGGTCAGGACGCGATGGCGCGTCATGCCGATGAACACCTGGTCACCAGCCGGGTGAAACTGCCGCGGCGGATCGTCGACCGTCCGCTGCGACAGGTGAGCAAGCGACTGCTGATGGCGCTGGGCGTACTGGCCGTCACCGTCTTCATCGTCTGGATCGACCGAGCCGGCTACCACGACAACTCCGACGACTCGGTCGACTTCCTCGACTCCGTCTACTACGCCACCGTCACCCTCTCCACGACGGGTTACGGCGATATCGTCCCGTACAGCGACGGAGCCCGGCTCATCAACGTCGTGCTGGTCACGCCGCTGCGCGTGCTCTTCCTGATCATCCTGGTCGGCACCACTCTTGAGGTCCTCACCGAGCGCACCCGGGAGGAGTGGCGGCTGAACCGCTGGAGGTCCAACTTGCGTGACCACACCGTCATCGTCGGCTTCGGTACGAAGGGCCGGTCGGCGATGCAGACCCTCTGCGCCACCGGGCTCAAGAAGGACCAGATCGTCATCGTCGACCCGAGCGCGAAGGTGATCGAGGCGGCCAACGCGGACGGGTTCGTGGGCGTCATCGGTGACGCCACCCGCAGCGACGTGCTGCTGCGGGCCGAGCTCCAGCGGGCACGGCAGATCGTGATCGCCACTCAGCGCGACGACACGGCGGTGCTGGTGGCACTGACCGCGCGTCAGCTCAACCGCGGGGCGAAGATCGTCGCGGCCGTGCGTGAGGAGGAGAACGCGCCGCTGCTGCGCCAGTCCGGCGCCGACGCCGTCATCACCAGCGCCAGCGCGGCGGGCCGGCTGCTCGGTCTCTCCGTGCTCAGTCCCGTCGCCGGCACGGTGATGGAGGACCTGATCCAGCAGGGCAGCGGCCTCGACCTCATCGAACGGCCGGTGATAAAGGCGGAGGTCGGGCGGAGCGTACGGGAGACGGACGACCTGGTGGTCAGCGTCCTGCGCGGGCACCGGCTGCTCGGGTACGACGACCCGGCGGCCAGCCCGCTCCAGCTCACCGACCGGCTGATCACGATCGTGCGGGCGGATCCCAACCTGGAGCAGAACAACGGGGACTGAGCCGCCGGGAATCCGTACCGGTACTACGAACAGGGCCGGGGGGTAGCCTCCGGACCATGTATGCGATCACGATTCCGGAACCCGGTGGCCCCGAGGCGCTCGTCTGGGCCGAAGTGCCCGATCCCGTACCCGCCGAGGGCGAGGTCCTCGTCGATGTCGTGGCGAGCGCGGTCAACCGCGCCGATCTGCTGCAACGGCAGGGCTTCTACGACCCGCCGCCCGGCTCGTCCCCGTACCCCGGTCTGGAGTGCGCGGGCCGTGTCGCCGCGCTCGGCCCCGGCACCGAGACCTCGGGCTGGTCGGTCGGCGACGAGGTGTGCGCGCTGCTCGCGGGCGGCGGTTACGCCGAGAAGGTCGCCGTTCCCGTGGGCCAACTGCTGCCCGTCCCCGAGGGCATGGACCTGGCGACGGCCGCCGCGCTTCCCGAGGTGACCTGCACCGTCTGGTCGAACGTCTTCATGATCGCCCATCTGCGCCCCGGAGAACTGCTGTTGGCGCACGGCGGCGCGAGCGGCATCGGCACGATGGCGATCCAGCTCGCCAAGTCGGTCGGCGCACGGGTCGCCGTCACGGCGGGCGGGCCCGAAAAGCTGGCGCGCTGCGCCGAGTTGGGCGCGGACATCCTCATCGACTACCGCGAGCAGGACTTCGTCGACGAGCTGAAGAAGGCCACGGACGGGGCGGGCGCGGACGTCATCCTCGACATCGTCGGCGCGAAGTACCTCGACCGCAATGTGCGGGCCCTGGCGGTCAACGGGCGGCTCGCCGTGATCGGGCTCCAGGGCGGGGTGAAGGGTGAACTCAACCTGGCGGCCCTCCTGGGCAAGCGGGCGGCCGTCACGGCCACGTCGCTGCGGGGGCGCCCGCTCGGTGAGAAGGCGTCGATCGTCGCGGCGGTACGGGAGCACGTCTGGCCGCTGGTCGGCGCCGGGCAGGTGCGGCCCGTGGTGGACCGTACGTTCGCGCTGCCGGACGCGGCCGAGGCGCACGCCGCCCTGGAGGCGGGCGAGCACGTGGGCAAGATCCTGTTGCTGCGCCCGTAGCCGCCGCTGCCGGGAGAAGACGCCGGACCGGCCGTAGCGGCCCGTCCGGCGTCCTGTCCCGCGTTCGCGACTGTCAGAGGGATGTCAGAGATACGGGCCGGAGCGGATCGCGCCGTGCGGGCCCGGGTCGTCGCCGTCGTCGCCCTCGTGGGACGCGCCCGGCGGCAGCGCCCGGCGCATCTGCTCCAACTGCGCCCGCGCCGCCATCTGCTGGGCGAACAGCGCCGTCTGGATCCCGTGGAAGAGTCCCTCCAGCCAGCCGACCAACTGGGCCTGCGCGATACGCAGTTCGGCCTCGGAGGGGATCGCCTCGTCGGTGAAGGGGAGCGACAGGCGCTCCAGTTCGTCGACGAGTTCGGGAGCGAGACCGTCCTCGAGCTCCTTCACCGAACCGGCGTGGATCTCCTTGAGCCGTACCCGGCTCGCCTCGTCCAGAGGAGCCGCCCGCACCTCTTCGAGCAACTGCTTGATCATGCTGCCGATACGCATGACCTTCGCGGGCTGTTCGACCATCTCCGTCACCGGGATCTCGCGCGGCTCGTCGTCCCCTTGTCCGCCGCCGAGCGCCATCCCGTCCTGCCCCACCACGAGGACATGGGGGTTGCTCTCCTGCGACCGTTCGTTCCTCGGCATTTCCATATTCTCATTGTCTCGCACCCGGGAGCCGGTGCGCGGTGAGCCCCCGTAAGAGAGTGGTCCACTCCCCTACGGGGCCCGGTCGGTCCGCGGCCCCGGTGCCCCGGAGCCCGTCAGATCGCCGCCCGGCGCGCCAGCGCGCCTCGCGAGCGGGTGACCAGCGCGGCCAGTACCGCCGCGCCGAGCGGGACGACGACGAGCAGCACGCCCAGCGTCTCCCACGGGATGACCACGGGCACGAACGGCGCCGTGGACTCGGACCCGCCGGCCCAGCCCTCGTCCAGCATCCGCGCGTACATCTGGTCCTCCGCGCGGCGCTCGGTGAAGCGGAGCCCGATGGCGGGCAGGATTCCCGACGCCGAGCCGAGCAGCACACCCATCGCGGCCACCACCCCGCACTGGAAACCGCTGAGGGCCTTGCGGACCCTGGGCGGCGCCCCGACGGCGGCGAGCGTCTTCAGATCGGCCTCGGCGTCCGCCTGGGCGAGCCCGGTGGCGATACCGGCGGCGCCGATCGTGATCAGCCCCGCGAAGACGGCGAGCGCCAGCAGCGTGGTGCTGTTCTCGGGGGTGAAACCCTTCTCGACGGTCAGCCAGACGTCGCCGCCGGTCTTGGCGAGTTCGCTGTTGAGCTTCTGCTCCTGCGCGTCGCTCGGCAGCCGGTCGGTCGAGAAGAAGGCACCCAGCGGTACGGTCGTGAAGCCCGCCTTCCGTGCCGTGTCCGGAGGGACGATCATCGTGACGCCGTACGCGTTCTGACCGGCGGAGATCTGGCGTGCGGGGATCGAGGTGACGGTGCCGGGCGGCTCCTTGCCCTCCATGCTCGCCGCGTCCGCGGCGTCGATGTCGGCGGCGGAGATGAGGCGGATGTCGATCGTGCCCTCCGACCCCGCCTTCGGGCCGCCCTTCGACGAGACCGCGCCACCCTTCGCGTCGGCGTCGGCGTCGGCGTCGGCGGTCCGGCCGTCCGCGCCCGCGGGGTTGATGTTGCGGTTGAGGAAGGACACGGCCTGCCCGTTCGCCAGCGCCTTCTCCGCCGCCGGGTCGTCGATCTTCAGCACCGTGAGCAGCTTCGCGTCACCGATCAGGATCTCGCCCGCGCCGTTGCCGACGCCGCCTCCCTGGTCGGAGCAGCGCCAGTCCGTGGCGAGCTTGCGCCGCTCGGCCTTGGAGAACTTCGAGGCGGGATCCTCATCGCTGTTGTCGTACGACCACAGCGGGCACTCGTGCGCCTCGGGCAGGACGATCTCGTACCGCCCGCAGCCGTCGCCGTCCCCGTACGCCGAGCAGTTCCGCTTGCCGACCACGACACGCTCCACGTCGGCCCGCACGTTCGTCGGCAGCAGTTTCTGCACGTCGTCGCGCATGGAGGGAACGTCGGCCGCGGATTCCGGCGACATGATCGCGACCGCGCCGTACGGCAGGGACTCCTTGTACTCCGCCCTCTCCTGGGCCTCCGAGCTGGACGTGTAGGTCGCCACGGCCACCGTGCCGGCGACGGCCGCGAGCACCGCCGCCACCGCCGGAGCCGTACGACCCCTGTTGCGTACGGCGTCCCGCAGCGCGAGCCGCGGTGACAGCGGCAGCCAGCGGCCGATCCGTCCGAAGAGGCCCACCAGGGCGGGCGTCAGTGCCACGACCCCCAGTTCGGCCAGGGCGCTGCCGCCGCCGACGAGCGCGACCTGGTCGGACACCGTCGAGCCGTACAGCGCGATGCCCGCGCCGAGGACGACCGCGCTCAGGCCGAGGACCGGGAGCACCCTGCTGCTGCGGCGGATGCCACGGCGGCCGGTGAGCGAGGCCACGACGCTCTGCCGGGAGGCGGTGACCGCGGGGACGATCGCGGCCAGCAGACCGGTCACGACCGCGATCAGCGCGATCCCGATCAGCTCCAGCGGGCGCAGGTCGAAGTCGCCGAAACGCTTGCCCATCCAGTCTTCGAGCACCGGCTGGAGGGCGAAGGTCAGACCGATCCCCAGCGCCGTACCGACCACGGCGGCCACCGCGCCGATCACCAGGCCACCGCTGAGGACGATGGCCCTGATGTGGTGCCGGTCGCCGCCGTTGGCGCCGACCAGGCCGAGCTGGCGGCGGGAGCGGCGGGCGCCCACGGCGAACGCGGGTCCTGCCAGCAGACAGATCTCCAGCATCGCGAGACCGACCACGGTGCTGAGAATGGCGAGTTCGGTGGTGTTGTCGGAGCCGCCCTGGTCGTACGGCGGGCCCTCCTGCTCGTAGTACGGCACGTCCGAGTCGGCCGGAGGGTTGAGCGTGACAGCGCGCGAGACGACCGTGACGCCCTTCTTGTTGGACTCCTTGACCATGTTCCACGTGAAACCGGCGTCGCCGGGCACGGTGACCAGATATGTGGTCGACGTCTGCGTGCCGGGCAGCTCGGCGGCGGCCAGCGCCTTGTCGAGCGGGGCCAGCAGGGCGCCGGGCAGCGCGTTGACCTGGGCGTCCTTCAGCGAGTTCGGCAGTTCGTACGCGCCGACGATCCGGTAGGTGGCGTCGAGGCCGTGCGCCGTGAGTTCGGATCCGACGCGCAGACCGCTGCTCTCCAGGAAGGCGTTGGTCGCGGCGACCTCGTCGGCCTTCCGGGGGAAGTGGCCGCGGTCGAGGCGCATGATGCCCTCGGCCATCGGGTCCGCCGCCTTCAGCTCCCGGATCTCGGTGTTCAGCAGGCCGTGGGTGGTCTTGAGCCTGGCCCTGCCCTCCGCGTCGACGAGCGACGCGGAGTTCGCGGGGATGCCGGCGTCGATGTCCGTCTCGCCGTCGGGCCACGGCTTGTCGTCGAAGTTCCCCACCGGCGCGTACATGTCGCCCTTGGGGTCCTGGAGGAGGGCGGCTCCGCCCAGACTCGGGTCGGTGATCCGGGCGTCGGCTCCGCCCAGATCGCGGTCCAGCGCCTGGGACGGGGAGAGCTCGGCGCTGCGCAGGGTCAGATCGGCGGCGCTCACACCGAGGATCGGCAGGGCGAGCATGGCGAGGACGAGGAAGCTGCGCCCCTTGAAACGCCAGGCGTCACGGCGGGCTATGCGGATCGCGGCGCGCCACGAGTGGTACCAGGTCTTCACCGCTCGGCCGCCTGGCCCGTGAGCAGGGAGTCGGCCTCGCTGCGGATCGTCTGGTCGACGACGGCGCCGTCCCGGAGGAAGACCACGCGGTCGGCCCAGGCCGCGAAGCGCGGTTCGTGCGTGACCAGGACGCCTGCCGCGCCCGCGTCGCAGCGGCTGCGCAGCAGGGCGAGCACGGACTCGCCGGTCTCGGAGTCGAGGGCGCCGGTGGGCTCGTCGGCGAGGACGAGGCGGCGGTCGCCGACGAGCGCGCGGGCGATGGCCACGCGCTGCTGCTGACCGCCGGACATCTCGTCCGGGAAGCGGTCGGCGAGGTGGTCGAGGTCCATCTCGCGCAGCGCGGCGACGGCCTCGCCGCGGGCCTTGCGGGCCGAGGTGCCGTCGAGCTCGCGAGGGAGGGAGACGTTCTCGGCGGCGGTGAGGGCCGGGACGAGGTTGTAGTCCTGGAAGACGTAGCCGATGCTGCGGCGGCGCAGGGCGGCGATCTGCTTGCGGTTGGCGGTGGTCAGGTCGGTGTTCTCGACGATGACCTGGCCCGACGTGGGGGTGTCGAGGCCGCCGGCGATGGTGAGCAGCGTGGACTTGCCGGAGCCGGACGGGCCCATGACGGCGACGAGTTCGCCGGGGAAGACGTCGAGGTTGATCCCGCGCAGGGCGTGGACCTCGGTGGCGCCACTGCCGTGGACGCGGGTCAGGTCTTTGAGCTGCAGTACGGGATGCGGTGCCTGCTGGTCAGGCATGGTGGTCCCCCTTGAGAGCGGATCTGGTGCGTAGGTGTGGACGAGTGGTGGGGCGTCGGCGGCGCGCGGCGTCAGTGGCGCGGTGTCAGCGGCGGCCGGAGCGGCCGAGGCCGGCGCGCGGGGCGGGTGCCGCCTTCTCCCCCGGCGGAGGTGAACTGTCGGCGCCCGCTTCCGGCTCCGCCCGCTCGCTCTCCCGCTTTTTCGCCTGCTGCTTCTCCTTCTGCGCGGCCATCAGCGACAGCCGGACGAGCCTGGCCTCGCAGTGGTCGAGCCAGCGCGCCTCGGCCTCGGTCTGGAAGATGAGCTGTTCGAGGACGAGCAGCCACGCGACGTCGTCGCGGTCGTCCGGAGAGACGTCGGTGGCCTGGGCCTTGAGCCGGGTGTAGTCCTGCATCGCCTGCACGGTGTGGTGGCGCTGCGACTGGATCACCTCGCGGATGTCGATCCCGGGCGCGCCGACGGCCATCGCGAGCTTGATGGCCAGCTCGTCGCGCGGCGGACTGCGCCGGTCGACCGGTGAGCGGAACCAGTTCCGCAGCTCGTCGCGGCCGGCGTCCGTGATCACGTAGAGCGCGTGCCCGGCATCGTCCTCACCGTCCTGGACGACCATGCCGTCGCGCTCCAGACGGCTGAGGGTCGTATAGACCTGGCCGACGTTCAGCGGCCAGGTGGCTCCGGTGCGGGACTCGAACTCCGTACGGAGCTGAGAGCCGTAGCGCGGTCCCGGTTCGAGGAGGGCGAGAAGCCCGTGGCGGATCGACATACTCAGTATGTATACCGAGTATGGCCTCGGCGGCAAGGGTCCTGAGAGGGACGTCACGCGTCAGTCGTAAGGAGGACGTGAGGGCGTCACGAGATGGACGGGAGCATCGAACGCGCAGCTCAGATGGGGTGCATGAAGGCTTGGGTGACGGTCCGGACGTCAGTGCCGACGGAGCCGTACGCCGAGAAAACCGATACCGAGCCCCATGAGCGCCATCCCGATGCCGAGGGTCAGCGCCGGCACGGCGCGGGCGACGGGCTGGGACGCGGCCTGGTCGTTCCGCTCCCGCCCGGTGGCGTCCAGAGGGGGTGTACGGAGCGGGAAGGGTACGTCCGTCGAAAAGCCGAAGTCCTCCGACAGGACGTCCTCGTCGTCCTCCCCGTCCTCGTCGCCGCCCTCGCGCTCCGGCTCGCCGTCCGGCTCCCGGTCGCCCTTCCCACCGCTGCTCTTCCCGTTCCCGGGCTCGGCGGAGGAGGACGCGGAACGGCCGGCGGACGGCGAAGCGGAACCGGACGGTGGTCTTCCGCTCACGCTCGGGAGCGTCGGCAGTTCCGGCAGGTCCGGTACCAGGGCGTCCAGGGACGGATCGAAGCCGCCCGGCGCCGACGCCTCGGCGCTCACCGTCGTCCGCCCCGGCCGGGGCCGTCCCTGCCCGGCCTGATTCCCGGCCAGCGACGAGGAGGCGCTGGGAGAGGGCGAAGGGGCGGCACGCGGGGATTCACGCTCCTCGGCGTACGCGGGGGGCGCGGCCGACAACAGGATGGTGGCCGCGACCACGGCCGTGAGCGCGCGGAAGGAACGGAGCCGTGCGTGGAGCCGTGACATCACCTACTCAGCGTCACATGTGGTGACGCAGGCGGCATCTCGGCGAAAGCCGGCCGACGAGCTCGGCGTACACTGCGGCGCTCGCGCGGCCGGGCGCCTCGCCGTCCGGGCCCTCGCCTTCCACCTTCCCGGCCCCGGGGGCAGCGCCCCCGGGGGTTACTCCGGGTTGCCCGTGGAGATCTTGAGCTCGAACTCCTGCTCCTCCGGCAGCACCGCCTGGCCCTGGCTCGGGAACTGGTCGACCACGATGTCCTGCGCCTGCGTCGGGTCGTTGACCTCGGTCACCTTCCACGTCCACTTCGCGGAACGCAGGCACTCCTTCACGGAGATGATGTCCTTGTAACGCAGGTCGGGCGCCTGGACCTTGGTCGGGTCGACCCCGTCCTCGTACGCGTCCGAACACTTTTCCTTGTCGATGGTGCGGTTGCGCTCCGGCGGCCGGTGGCCGGCCACCGAGGAGCCCGAGGGCTTGGCGTCCGGGTCCTTGTCGTCGTCGCCGCCCTGGCTGAGCGCGAAGGTCAGGCCGCCGATCGCGGCGATCGCGACCACGATCGAACCGATGATGACGGGCAGGTTCCGCCTTCCGCTGCCGTTGCTGCCGCCGTGGCCCCCCTGGCCGCCGTGGCCCGGACCCATCTGGTGCTGCGGCGACATCGAGTACGTGGGCGCCGGGGTCTGGTAGCCCTGGTTGTGCTGGGGCGGGTAGCCGTACGTGGGAGGCGGCGTCTGCATCGGCGCCGGGGTCTGCATGGCCGGGGTGGGCGGTCCGTACGCCCCCGGCTGGTACGGCGTCTGCACGCCGCCCTGCGGCGCCGGCGTCCCCTGGTCGACCGGCGGGAAGACCGCCGAGCCCACACCCGCGCCGCTCGACGACGGGGCGCCCTGCACGATCACCGGCGCCCCGGTGTGGCCCTGCGGAAGGACCCGCGCGCACTCGTCGCGCATCGCGGCGGCGCTCGGGAACCGCTCGTTCGGGTTCTTCTTCAGCGCCCGCGCGACGAGCGCGTCCATCGCCGGAGTGATGGAGCGGTTGATGGAGGAGGGAGCGACCGGCTCCTCCTGTACGTGCGCGTACGCGATCGCCAGCGGCGAGTCCGCCTCGAAGGGCAGCCGGCCCGTCAGCAGCTGGAAGAGCATGATGCCGACCGAGTACAGGTCGGAGCGGGCGTCCACGCCGCGCCCCAGCGCCTGCTCGGGGGAGAGGTACTGCGGTGTGCCGACGACCATGCCGGTCTGCGTCATCGACGTGACGCCGGACTGCATGGCCCGCGCGATGCCGAAGTCCATCACCTTGACGACGCCGCGCTTGGTCATCATCACGTTGCCGGGCTTGATGTCGCGGTGGACCAGGCCCATCTCGTGGCTGGTCTCCAGCGCCGCCAGCACGTCCGCCGTCACCTTCAGCGCGCGGTCGGCCGGCATCGCGCCGTACTGCTGGATGTCCGACTGGAGCGCGGAGCCGAGCGGCTGCCCCTCCACGTACTCCATGACGATGTAGGGCATGAGCGAGCCGTCCAGCTCGTCCTCACCCGTGTCGAAGACCGAGACGATGTTCGTGTGCGACAGCTTCGCGACGGCCTGGGCCTCACGCCGGAAGCGCTCGCGGAAGGACTGCTCACGGCCGAGTTCGGTGTGGAGCGTCTTGATGGCGACCTGCCGGTCGAGCGCCGCGTCGTACGCGAGGTATACGGACGCCATGCCGCCCTCGCCGAGCAGGTCACGAAGCTGGTACCGGCCGCCCGCGACCGAACCGCCCGCGTAGCGGCCCTGTGCGCCGTCGTGGCTCATGACTGTGCTTCCCCCTCGGCGCGGCGACGCGGTGATCCAGTGCTTCGCGCTGATCCGTACTCACGCGGTCCCGTGATCCCGGGATCGCGTATTTACGGCCAAGTCTGCCGCAGGGCAGTGACACGTCAAGCCAGGTGCCCGTTCCGTGACCCTACGCACAACAAGCGTCTCGGAAGCGTTACAGGATCAGCATGGAATTTGCGCGGGCGGAGGCGTAGCGGGTTTGATGACCGGTCCATCTCCAATTGGCGTGTCGCACCGAGGCTGTAGCGTGACCGGCACAGCACCACCGCAGGAATCACCCCGGCTTCTGCGGCCGCTCATTCATTCATCCCAGGTACCACCGCGACCCCGCGCACGCGGGCGTCACGCGGACAGAAACGACGGCGAGGACTGATGGCACCCGAACCCGAAGCAGGCGGCGGCGGAGTGCCTGACGCCGCTGACTCATGGGGCGTCGGCGGGCTGGTCGGAGACGGCCGCTACCGGATGACGTACCGCCTCGGCCGGGGCGGTATGGCGGAGGTGTACGCGGCGGAGGACGTCCGGCTCGGCCGCACCGTGGCCGTGAAGCTGCTGCGCTCCGACCTCGCCGAGGACCCGGTCTCCAAGGCCCGCTTCACCCGCGAGGCCCAGTCGGTGGCCGGGCTGAACCACCACGCCGTGGTGGCGGTGTACGACTCCGGTGAGGATGTCGTGGGCGGCCAGACCGTTCCGTACATCGTGATGGAGCTCGTCGAGGGCCGTACGATCCGCGATCTGCTCCTCAACGCCGAGGCGCCGCCGCCCGAGCAGGCGCTGATCATCGTCTCCGGCGTCCTGGAGGCGCTCGCCTACTCGCACCAGCACGGCATCGTGCACCGTGACATCAAGCCCGCGAACGTGATCATCACGGACGGCGGCGCGGTCAAGGTGATGGACTTCGGCATCGCGCGAGCCCTGCACGGCGCGCAGTCGACGATGACCCAGACCGGCATGGTCATGGGCACGCCGCAGTACCTCTCCCCCGAGCAGGCGCTCGGCAAGGCCGTCGACCACCGCTCCGACCTGTACGCGACGGGCTGTCTGCTCTACGAACTCCTTTCGCTGCGACCGCCGTTCACCGGCGAGACGCCGCTCTCCGTCGTGTACCAGCACGTCCAGGACATCCCCGTCCCACCGTCCGAGGTCTCGGACGTGGTGCCGCCGGAGCTGGACGGGCTGGTCATGCGCTCGCTCGCGAAGGACCCGGACGACCGGTTCCAGAGCGCCGAGGAGATGCGCGGCCTCGTCCAGTACGGCATGCAGATGCTCCAGCAGCAGGGCAGCCACACGGGCACGTGGAACACGGGCCCCGTCGACACGCACGAGGGCGGCAGCACCCCGGCGATGGGCGTCGCCGCGACGGCCGCGCTCGGCCACCCGCCGCACGGTGACACCGCGCAGCGCCCGCTGCTGCCGCCGCAGAATCCGCACGACGGCGGTTACGACGGCGGCCACCACGGCAACGGCAACGGGGGCGGTGGCCGCGGCAAGATGTGGCTGTTCGCCCTGCTCGCGGTGGTCGCGATCCTGGCGGGCGCCGCCTACGCCGTCCAGAGCATGGGCGGCGCGGGCGACGACAACAAGCAGAATCCGAAGACCGAGCAGACCCCGACCGACCGGCCGAGCGACAAACCGTCGAAGACGGAAGAGGACTCCACGCCCTCCGAGGACACGGACACCTCGACGGGCGGCAACCAGCAGCCGGACTACCCGCCGGACGACACCCCGACCGAGAAGCCGTCACCGTCGGACACCCCGTCGGACACCCCGTCGTCCCCGGACCCGGGCGACGACGAGGGGACGACGGAGGGGGACGACGAGGGGCCGACCGGTGATCCGTCCTCTCCCCCGGACACGGGGACGGCGGACGGCGGTGCGGCCGAGGGCGGCACCAACGAGGGCGCCACGGGAACGCCGGGCGGCGGGGCCGCCGGTGATCCCGGCGGCGGCGACCCCGCAGGCGTGATCGGAGGGTAGGCACCGGGGACCGGCCGCGGGTTCACCCCGCGAACGCCCCGCACACCTCCTCGTACCTCCGCGTCCACCAGACCACCAGGGCCGACACCGCAGGGAACTGCGGGTCGGCCCTTCGGTCGTCCAGCTGGTAGCGCCAGCGCAGTATCCAGAAGTCGTTGAGCCGCTCCCACCACACCCGGTACACGGCGGCGGCCAGTTCGGCGGCGTCCGCCCCGGTCGTCAGCCGGTAGGCCCGCGCGTACGCCCGCACCTTCACCAGGTCCAGCTCTCCCGACGGCTGTACGAAGAAGATCGCCGCCGCCCGGACCGCCTCCTCGGCGCGGGGCTGGACGGCAAGCCGGTCCCAGTCGACGATCGCGGCGGGGTCCGTGCCCCGGTAGAGCAGGTTCAGCGGGTGGAAGTCGCCGTGGACCCACCCGATGGGTGTCTCGGCGCCCGGTGGCGGCCGGTGGTGCGCGTGGCGTTCGACCAGCGCGCGGCGCTCCAGCAGCCGGTGTTCGGCGAGCGAGTCGAATCCGTCGCCCGGGGCGCGCCGACGCACCAGGGTCAGTAACTCGTCGATGAGCGCGAAGGTGTCGGCGGGGGCGGCGCTGTCATGGGCGCCGTCGAGCGGGCGGTCGAGCGGGCCCTCGTGCCAGTCGTCGTGCCCATTCTCGTGCGGGTCCTCGGGCGGGCCGCCCTGCGCGCCGACGCGCGCGGTTGAGTGGCCGAGCCGGTCCGTCACCGGCCTCATCACCTGCTCCAGACAGGTGTGTACGACGCCGAGGAGCGAGCCGAGCTGCCACGAGGCGGCGGGTGTCAGCTGCGCGCCGGTGCGGTGCCGGCCGTCCACCCAGGGGTGCAGGGCGTAGCAGTGGCCGTCGACGACGGCGACGGTGCCGCCCTCGGTGTCCCGGACGGCCGGTACGACGGGTACGCCCAGGGCCTGGAGGCGCCGGGTGACACGGTGCTGGCGGGCGATTGACTCGCGGCCGCCGTCGAGGTGGTGCTTGAGGAAGTAGGTGCCGTGGGTGGTGGTGAGCCGGTAATTACGGTTCAGCAGTCCTTGGGCGAGAGATCGGCAGGCCAGGGGTTCGCCCACATGTTCGTAGCGTCGGAGCAGGTCACCCAGCGGCAGACAGCCGAAGGGCGGATCGATCAAGGGCGGGGCGGGCGCGCCAGGGGGCATCGTCACCGTCATTGCATATGAGCGCGGCACCCTTCAAATGATAGATCACGCAGCGTGGCTGTCTTGTCGCCTTCCGTTCGCGCTCTCGCCCTCACGGCCGCCGTCGCCGCTCCCGACCCCGCTCGGCTCGGTCCCGTATTCGAGGACGTGCACGGTCGCGAACTGCGGCGTCAGACGCATGTAGACCGGATCGAACGGTTCACCGTCCACATGGTGCGGGCCCTGCCCGAACAGCTCCAGCTGTTCCTCCGTCGGCCGGACCATGTTCGCGGTGCCGGTGAACTGGACCGACCAGAGAGCCGGCTCGCCGGAGTGGAAGTTGTCGGCGCCGTACGCCACGACGCTGCCGCTGCACGCCTGGTGGTAGCCCATTCCGCGGTGCATCCGCAGGACGACGCGGTTGTCCGCGACGATGTGCCGGGCCGGGGCCACGAACGGCATCGCGCGCATACTCGTCGCGACCCGCCCGTAGCGGACCCGGTTGAGCAGTTCGATGGCGCGCAGATCATCGGTGGACATGCCATCCACTCTCTGTCACCGATCGTCCACGGAACAGGGGAGCCCGCCCCGGATCGGCAGGGACCTTCGTCCCCAACGGGGCCGCGGGAAAGCCGGACGGGATCGGGCCCTTCGACAGGTTTCGATCCCGTCCGGCCCGCACCGGCGCTGCCCGGGCCCGGTCTCAGCGCTGCTCGGCCTGGATCCTCGCCACGTACGCGGCGGCCTGCGACCGCCGCTCCATCCCCAGCTTGGCCAGCAGGCTGGAGACGTAGTTCTTGATCGTCTTCTCGGCGAGGTGCAGCCGCTCGCCGATCGCGCGGTTGGTCAGGCCCTCGCCGATGAGATCCAGGATCTTGCGTTCCTGCTCGGTGAGGCTCGCGAGCCTGTCGTCACCCTTGGGGGTGTTGCCCTCGCGGAGCCGCTGGAGCACCCGCGCCGTCGCGACCGGGTCCAGCAGGGACCGGCCCGCGGCCACGTCCCGTACGGCGGTCAGCAGTTCGTCGCCCCGGATGGCCTTGAGCACGTAGCCCGAGGCGCCTGCCATGATCGCGTCGAACAGCGCCTCGTCGTCGGAGAACGAGGTGAGCATCAGGCACTTGATGCTCTCGTCCCGGGAGCGGATCTCGCGGCAGACCTCCACGCCGCTGCCGTCCGGCAGCCGTACGTCCAGTACCGCGACATCGGGCCGGGTCGCCGGGATCCTGGTCAGCGCGTCGGCGGCGGTACCCGCCTCGCCCACGACCTCGATGTCCTCCTCGACGGCGAGCAATTCATGGACGCCCCGCCGGACCACCTCATGGTCGTCAAGCAGAAATACGGTGATTTTTCCCTTTTCAGGCACAGGATCAGTCAAACACACTTCCCCCTATCCCCGCCGTGGGCGGCCGGGATAACGTGCCGTTGTTCCGGCGGCCTGCAAGGCTGTGACCAGTGATTGTTCCCAGACCTGCTCGGTTTACTTGGAAATCCAAGTAAAATCGCAGGTCAGTAGGGGTTTCGCAGGAATGCGACCCACTGGGTAACGTGCCTGTGACAGGGCGCTCGCCGGGGCACCTGTCACGCCTGTCCCGGTCGAGTCGCACCCACCCCGTGCACGCGTCCGGAAGCAGGCGAGCCGCACTGGTTCCCGGCGGATCCCGGGGACCGGACCGACGGAGGAGCACGCACGTGACCGTGGAGAGCACTGCCGCCGCGCGAAAGCCGCGACGTAGCAGCGGCACCAAGCGCGCCGGCGCCAGGACGGCGCCGCAGCCGAAGGCTTCCGAGCCCCAGCTCGTACAGCTGCTGACGCCCGAGGGCGAACGCGTCAAGAACGACGAGTACGACGGCTACGTAGCCGACATCACCCCCGAATCCCTGCGCGGGCTGTACCGCGACATGGTCCTGACGCGTCGCTTCGACGCCGAGGCCACGTCCCTCCAGCGCCAGGGCGAGCTGGGCCTGTGGGCCTCGCTGCTCGGCCAGGAGGCCGCCCAGATCGGCTCGGGACGCGCGCTGCACGACGACGACTACGTCTTCCCGACCTACCGGGAGCACGGCGTCGCCTGGTGCCGCGGCGTCGACCCGACGAACCTGCTCGGGATGTTCCGCGGTGTGAACCACGGCGGCTGGGACCCCAAGACCAACAACTTCCACCTGTACACGATCGTCATCGGCTCGCAGACGCTGCACGCCACCGGTTACGCGATGGGCGTGGCCAAGGACGGCGCGGACTCGGCCGTCATCGCCTACTTCGGCGACGGGGCGTCCAGCCAGGGCGACGTGGCGGAGTCGTTCACCTTCTCGGCCGTCTACAACGCGCCGGTGGTGTTCTTCTGCCAGAACAACCAGTGGGCCATCTCGGAGCCGACCGAGAAGCAGATGCGCGTGCCGCTCTACCAGCGCGCGCAGGGCTTCGGCTTCCCCGGCGTCCGGGTCGACGGCAACGACGTACTGGCCTGTCTGGCCGTGACGCGCGCGGCGCTGGAGCGCGCCCGCACCGGCCAGGGCCCGATGCTCGTCGAGGCGTTCACCTACCGCATGGGCGCGCACACCACGTCCGACGACCCGACGAAGTACCGGGCGGACGAGGAGCGCGAGGCATGGGAGGCGAAGGACCCGATCCTGCGGCTGCGCGCGTATCTGGAGCGGGAGTCGGCCGCCGACGAGGCGTTCTTCGCCGCTCTGGAGGAGGAGAGCGAGGCGCTCGGCAGGCGGGTGCGTGAGGCGGTGCGGGCGATGCCCGACCCGGACCACATGGCGATCTTCGATCACGTCTACGCGGACGGCCACGCGCTCGTGGACGAGGAGCGGGCGCAGTTCGCGGCGTACCAGGCGTCGTTCACCGACGGCGCGGCCGCCGCTGAGGAGGGCAAGTAGCCATGGCCGTACAGAAGCTCCCCCTCGCGAAGGCGATCAACGAATCGCTGCGCGTCGCCCTCGACACCGACCCCAAGGTCCTGATCATGGGCGAGGACGTCGGCAAGCTCGGCGGTGTCTTCCGGGTCACCGACGGTCTGCAGAAGGACTTCGGCGAGGACCGGGTCATCGACACCCCGCTCGCCGAGTCGGGCATCGTCGGTACGGCGATCGGTCTCGCGCTGCGCGGCTACCGGCCGGTCGTGGAGATCCAGTTCGACGGCTTCGTCTTCCCCGCGTACGACCAGATCGTCACGCAGCTCGCGAAGATGCACGCCCGCGCGCTCGGCAAGGTCAAGATGCCGGTCGTCGTCCGGATCCCGTACGGCGGTGGCATCGGCGCCGTCGAGCACCACTCGGAGTCGCCGGAGGCGCTGTTCGCGCACGTGGCGGGGTTGAAGATCGTCTCGCCGTCCACGTCGGCGGACGCCTACTGGATGATGCAGCAGGCCATCCAGAGCGACGACCCGGTCATCTTCTTCGAGCCCAAGCGGCGCTACTGGGACAAGAGCGAGGTCGACACCGAGGCCATCCCGGGCCCGCTGCACACGGCGCGGGTCAGCCGCACCGGCACCGACCTCACCCTCGCGGCGTACGGCCCGATGGTGAAGGTCTGCCTGGAGGCTGCGGCAGCGGCGGCCGAGGAGGGCAAGTCGGTGGAGGTGCTCGACCTCCGCTCGATGTCCCCGATCGACTTCGACACGATCCAGGCGTCGGTGGAGAAGACGGGCAGGCTGGTCGTGGTCCACGAGGCGCCGGTGTTCTACGGCTCCGGCGCGGAGATCGCCGCCAGGATCACGGAGCGCTCCTTCTACCACCTGGAGGCTCCGGTGCTGCGGGTCGGCGGATTCCACGCCCCGTATCCGCCGGCGCGCCTGGAGGAGGAGTACCTTCCGGGCCTGGACCGGGTACTCGACGCCGTCGACCGCTCGCTCGGGTACTGAGGAGTGCCGTGACCATGACTGCTGACACTTCCGCTCGCTATCGAGAGTTCAAGATGCCCGACGTGGGCGAAGGACTCACCGAGGCCGAGATCCTCAAGTGGTACGTACAGCCGGGCGACACCGTCGTCGACGGCCAGGTGGTGTGCGAGGTGGAGACGGCGAAGGCGGCCGTCGAACTGCCCATCCCCTACGACGGGGTGGTGCACGCGCTGCGCTTCGACGAGGGCACGACGGTCGACGTCGGTGCGTCGATCATCACGGTGGACGTGGCGCCGGGCAGCGACGACGGAGCGGCCGCCGCTCCCGCCGCCGCTCCGGCGGAGCCGGCCACCGGGGCCGAGGACGCGGAGCCGAAGGGGCGCCAGCCGGTGCTCGTCGGTTACGGCGTCTCGGAGTCGTCCACGAAGCGCCGCCCGCGCAGGGGGGCCGTGGCAGTCCCCGGGCAGGGCGCCGCGGTTCCGGCGGGTGCGGCGATCCAGGCGGAGATGAACGGCCACGCGGCGCCGGCGCCGGCGCCGGCCGCCGAGGCGCTGACACGCCCGCTGGCGAAGCCGCCGGTGCGCAAGCTCGCCAAGGACCTGGGGGTGGATCTGGCGACGATCACGCCGACGGGTCCCGACGGGATCATCACGCGCGAGGACGTGCACGCGGCGACGGCGGCCACCGCCGTTCCCGAGGCGCCGGAGGCTCCGGCGCCCGTGTCCGCTCCGGCGGCCGCGCCCGCAGCCACGCCCGCCGTGGTGGCCGGCGGCCGGGAGACCCGTATCCCCGTGAAGGGCGTACGGAAGGCGACGGCGGCGGCGATGGTGGGCAGCGCGTTCACCGCGCCGCACGTCACGGAGTTCGTGACGGTCGACGTCACGCGCACGATGAAGCTGGTCGAGGAGCTGAAGTCCGACAAGGACATGGCGGGTGTACGGGTCAACCCGCTGCTGCTCATCGCGAAGGCGCTGCTGGTGGCCGTCAAGCGCCACCCCGAGGTCAACGCGACCTGGGATGAGGCCGCCCAGGAGATCGTGGTCAAGCACTACGTCAACCTCGGCATCGCGGCGGCGACCCCGCGCGGTCTGCTCGTCCCGAACATCAAGGACGCGCACGACCAGACGCTGCCCCAACTCGCCCGGTCCCTGGGTGAACTGGTGTCCACCGCACGGGAGGGCAAGACGACCCCGGCGGCCATGCAGGGCGGCACGGTGACCATCACGAACGTCGGCGTCTTCGGCGTCGACACGGGCACGCCGATCCTCAACCCCGGCGAGTCGGCGATCCTGGCGGTCGGCGCGATCAAGCTCCAGCCGTGGGTCCACAAGGGCAAGGTGAGGCCCCGTCAGGTCACGACCCTGGCGCTGTCGTTCGACCACCGGCTGGTCGACGGCGAGTTGGGCTCCAAGGTGCTGGCGGACGTCGCGGCGGTGCTGGAGCAGCCTAAGAGGCTGATCACCTGGGCCTGACGGCTCACGCACGGACCGGAAGGGTCGCGACTCCGCCCGGAGTCGCGACCCTTTCGCTTCCACGCGCCCCTGATGGTCACGGAGCGAAGCGGGTATACCTGTTTTGGTGACCGAACGCAGTCGGCCGGTCAGGGATCGAGGGGAGACGCTCATGGGCGAACACGGTGACGGCAAAGGCGGGACCGAAGGCGACAAGAAGCAGACGCCGAAGGAGTCGGACGGCCGGTGGACCAGGCCCGTCCCGCCCAAGAAGTGACCGACGGCTACGCGCGGTTGCTGTCCTGCCTGGCCGAGTCCGGTGCGCTGGAGGAGAGTTGGCGGGGCGCGTTCTCGCGTGCCCCGCGTGCGGAGTTCGTGCCGGAGGCCGTATGGGCGCCTGACGAGGATTCCCCGACCGGCCACCGTCGCGTCACCCGGGTCGCCGAGCCCGAGACGTGGTGGGCGCTGGTCGACGCGGACGAGGTGGTCGTCACGCAACTGGACGACGGCGCCCACGACGGCCCCGGTGTGCCCACGTCGTCCGCCTCCCGGCCCTCGCTGGTGGCCTCGATGCTCAGGCATCTCGACGTCGCCGACGGCGCGCGGGTCCTCGACATCGGTACGGGCACGGGCTGGACGAGCGCCCTGCTGGTGGCCCGGCTCGGCGGCGAGGCCATCACCACGGTGGAGGTCGACCCCCGCGTCTCCGCGGAAGCCGCGCAGCGCCTGAAGTCCGCCGCGCTCTCGCCCGCGCGGCTGGTCGTCGGCGACGGTCTGGCCGGCCTGCCGTCGGCGACGCCGTACGACCACATCCACTCGACCGCGGCCGTACGCCGTGTCCCGCGCACCTGGATCGAGCAGACCCGGCCCGGTGCCACGATCGTGACGCCGTGGGGCACGCCGTACGCCAACGCCGGGCTGCTGCGCCTGGTGACGGCCGGGCCCGGGGCCCCCTCGTACGGCCGCTTCGTGGACAACGTCAGCTTCATGTGGATGCGCGCCCAGCGCCCCCACACGGTCACCCTTCCGACGACCGAGCCCGACCTGCGCGGGCCGTCGGCGATGGATCCGGACCTGGCGCTGTCGGACGTGGACGTGGCGTTCACGATCGGCCTCCTCGTCCCGCACGCCCGCTACGTCCACACCTGGGACGGCTCGGACCCGGCGGCCACCTACCGGATCGCCCTCTCGGACGGCAACGGCTCGTGGGCATCGGCGCGTTACGACTCCTGGGACGCCCCGGACGCGGTCCGGCAATGGGGCCCCCGCCGCCTCTGGGACGAGATCACGGCGGCGCGGTCCTGGTGGGAGGACCGGGGCCGCCCCGAACTGACGCGCTTCGGCCTGACGGTCACGGCGCGGGGGCGTCAGGAGGCGTGGCTGGACGATCCCAGTCTCTTGCTGCCAGGCCATCCAGCTCTTTCTGAATGAGTCGAGCGTTGGCCAGCCGCGAAGCGAAGACCTGTGGCCAGCGCTGATCCAGCAGCTCAAGCATGTGGATCGATCGGGCGATGACCGGGTTCGCCTCCTTTGCCCGTCCTACATCCGCCATCCTGCACGCCTGGTTGGTCAGTGCTTGGGCGAAGTCTTGCCGGAAGTCGCCCGACCGGTCTTGCGTAAGCTCTTCATAGATCTCCACTGCTTCAGTGATGACTATCAGGGCTTCCATCCGGCGTCCCACGTCGGCGAGTCGGTTCGCCTGATTGTTCAGGGCCGCGGCGAGCCCTGGCCGAGATACCTTGGCTCGGGCGTTTGGCAACCCTTTGTGAGTGGCGACTGCTCGAGTGACGACTGTCAGCGCCTCTGAGTAGCGTTTCAATCCTGCCAATCGATTCGCTTGATTGCTCAGAGCGCCAGCGAGGTCGTTCGAGAACACTTCTGGTTGGGAGTCCGCGAGCACCTCGTACATGTCCACCGCCCGGACGATGTCGGTCAGTGCCTCTTCTTGCCGTCCCAGACGCGTGAGCGCCATCGATCGATTGTTCAGTGTCGCCGCGAGGTTGGGGAGGAAGGCATCCGGTCGGGCTCTTCTCAGTTCTTCGTATGTGCGGACCGCGTGGGTGATGGCCGTCAGCGCTTCTTCCGGGCGTCCCAGGCTGAGTAGGTGGTTCGACTGGTTGTTCAGCGTCACTGCGGTTAGGAAGGCGTCGGGTTGGTCATCTGCCAACTGCGAGCGGATCACAGCCGCTTGGGTGACCGCTGCCAACGCCTCGTCCCGCAAACCCATCTGCGCCAGATGGTTCGACTGGTTGCTGAGAGTTATGGCGAGGTGAGGTAGAGAGGCATCGCATGGAGTCTTGACCAACTGTGCGCGGATCTCTGCCGCTCGCGAGATGGCTGCCAATGCCTCTTCGGGCCGTCCCGCGTCCGTCAGTCGGAGTGCCTGGTTGTTCAGGGCCCCGGCGAGATCGGGAAGCACGTACTCAGGTTGAGTCTGAGCCAGTTCCTCGTACATGCCGACGGCCTGAGAGATGGTCTTGAGGGCTTCGTCTCGCCGACCGACGTCCGCCAAGCGGCTCGACTGATCATTCAGAGCGCCGGCGAGATCCAGCAGGAAGAGTTTCCGGTGGGCCTGCTTCAACTTTCTTCGGATTCCTACCGCGTGGGAGATGGCGGTAAGGGCTTCCTCGCACTGTCCGAACCGTGACAGGTGCTCGGACTGGCTGACCAGGGCCGTCGCGAGGTTCCCCCTGGCCTGGTTGCGGCCGCCGGAAATCTGTCGCCGAGCACGGAACCGACGACTGGACAGGACTTTCTCGTAGTAGGCAGCCTGATGGCCAGACAGCACGAGGGCGATTTCCGCGAGGCGTTGGCTGTGCCAGGGCACCGCGTCGTACAGGTCATGAGACAGACCGATTGGCAGCCCGGCGTTGTCGCAGATCGCGCGCAGAGCGGCCAGCAGCGGTGCGGGCTCTTGTGCTTGAGGTACGACTCCGACGGCAGGTGGTCCGAGCGTGTCGGGGTGGCGCGTGACCAGGTCTTCGAGTTGATCCGCCAGGCCCGCAGGCGCGGTGGGCAGCGCGAGTGCGCGTGACAGGACTGTCAGAGCGCGCGTCGCCTGGGATTCCGACAGGTGAGGAAGCACCGTCTCCAGGAGTGCCGACTCCGAGTCATCCGCCAGCGTGCGGGTGAGGTGGTACTCCGTCAGTCGATCTGGATGAAGCGTGCCCCAGTATCCGCCACCGTGGTCGTCCGGCGGGTACAAGTCCCCGATCCAGGAGGCGAGTTTACGGCGGTTGTCCTCCGCCGCGTCTCCTCGCAGACCCGGCAGGAGCGCCAGCGTCGCCGTCGCCTGCTCGCGGGTCGCGGCGCCCGCCAGCAGGGCCGCGCCGACCACACTCAGCCGCAGACCCTCCAGGCCCAGTCCGCGGTGGTCGGCCACACGATCCCAGTAGGTGCGCTCGTGGGCCAGGATCACTTCCTCGGGGTGCTGGGAGAGAGGCGTACTGCCCGCCGATTCGTCCAGATGGTTGAGAAGCGCGGCCAGCGCCGTCATGTGCACTGTCAACGCGTGCCCACCTCCCAGCGCATCAGGGGCAGGGGTGGGCAGCGTGAGTGAGGTCCGGTCGATGTGCCCGTAGCCCGGTACGCGACTCAGCCCTACGGCCAACGCGTCCGCCGCCTCTTGGTAGGCCAACACCTGGTCGGTGTCGCCTTCGAGCGGGGAGAGGGGCAGGGGCTCCTCGCGCAGCGCGGCGCTCACCGTCGTCGTACGTACGAGTTCCGCCCACCAGTCCCCGTCCGTGCGACCGAGTAGCAGGAGCCGCACTGGGTGCCCCGTTGGATGCGCGGCGAGGTGGTTGACCAGCGGTGCGAGCACGGCCGTGCGCCTCTCGGCGTAGTCGATGACGAGGAGGAGCGGTACGTCGATGGCGGTCAGTGCCGCGTAGTGGTCCGCAGGATCGACGTAGGCGAGATGACAGACCACCCAGCCGGCCCCGGCACGTTCGCGGGCGAGTTGACGGGCGAGGCGGGACTTTCCCTGGCCACCGGGGCCGGTCATCAGCAGTCCGGACAGCACCTGCGGACCGTCGCACCAGGCGTGCAGATCGGCGAGCTGCGCACGTGGGCGAAAGGGCACGCTCTCGTACTCCGGGCGCAGGAGTGCGGCGGGTGAGGGTGGCGCGATGGCCGGATTCCAAGGGGTGCCAATGCCTTGGAGTTCGACGGGTTCCAGATGGAGGAGGTGGCCGGTCGCTTGCTGGACAGCCGTGCGGAAGACGCCCACTTCCGCCAGTGCGTGAACGGGCACCACCGTGAGCCGACGGCTCTCGAACTGCGGAGGATCCTCGACGACGACCCCGCACAGCAGATTCCCGCAAGTGACGGCAGCTCCGGAGATTCCCTTCCAGAGGGACCTCACGCCCGCCCGTGGGGCGATTCTCGTGGTCATGAGGTGCCGGTCGGACCGCGCGCCCGCCAGCGGGCTGATCTCTCCACCGACCTGCTCGACCTCACGGGCCGCGCTCGCCTCCGGCGTGACGCTGTCGGGGAAACCGATCGCCTGCGCGTCGACTCCCACGGAACGTCCGCACAGCCGACCCCAGCGGAGCGGTGGCAGGGGCGGTTCTCCGAGTTCGGCGACCGACAGGAGCGCGGCGTCCAGCTCGGCCGTACCGGACCATACGATGGACGCCTTACCGAGAGTCCCGCCCATGTGGCGTACTTTGACCTCGGCGTACGGGTCGCCCGCCGCATCCGTCACGACATGTCGCGCCGTGAGGATCAGCCCTCCGGCGAGCCAGGTGCCCGTTCCGAACGCCCAGCCGTGCGGCGTTGGTCCCGCCCAAACCTCGACCAGACGCCGGCGGTCGATCCCCGTCACGGTCGGCTTCCGGGGATGACGGACACCCCGCTGCTGATCTTCGCGGTGTTGCCCTGAGCGTCCTGCGGGTACAGCGTGAGTTTGAGCCGGTGCGTGGTTGTCGTGGCGGTGCTGCCCTTGGCGCCGAAGGAGACCACGTACACCTTCGCGCTCACGTCGCCCGCGTGCTCCTTGCGTACATCGAAGGCAAACTCCAGCTCCACCGGGCCCACTTCGAACCTCAGGTCTTTGCCCGCGCCCTCGACCCTTGCGGTTTCAAGGTCGGCCCGTACTGCTGCCATGGCATCCGCCAGCAGCACTTGCGGAAAGGCCGGCTTGTCCGTCATGCGATTCCTCGTGCTCGTCGTGTGCGTTTGCCACGACGACTCTAGGACAGAGGTGTTTCAACAGGCATTAAGCGGTGGATATTTGTCTCTTCGTGTTCTGGGGTGCATTTCGCCCAGACCGTCTTGCCGACGGTACGGGGCTCGATGCCCCAACGGTCCGCCAGCTCCGCGACGATGAGTAGTCCTCGGCCGAAGCACACGTCGTCCTCGGGGAGCCGGAGCCGGGGCAGCCGTTCGCCGCGGGGGTCGCTGACCTCGATGCGGAGGGTGCTGGCGGTGAGTTGCAGCCGTACGCGAAAGAGGCGGTCGCGCAGGCGCCCGTGCAGCAGCGCGTTGGTGGCCAGCTCGCTGACCAACAGCCAGGCAGTGCCCGCGAGTCCGGCCCATCCCCACTCCCCGACGAGCCGCACGGCCCGCCGCCGGGCGAGGCGGATGCTGTCGGCGGTGGGGGTGTAGTCGAGCCGGTCGTGGTGGCGGACGGGGTCGCCGTCCGGCGCGGGCTCGGGCGTGGGTTGTGGGGTGTGAGCTGCGTTGATGGGCGCCGTCCTCCGGGTTCGTAGGTGGGGGCGGTGGCGATATCGGCTGCTTTGGGCAGGGCAGCGCGGTGCTCGGACGCGAGCTTCTGCGCCTGCGCGACGCGGCGGGCAGAACGCAGCAGCAGGCCGCCGGGATGATCAGCGCCACCAACTCGAGGATCGTGAAGATGGAGCAGGGCTGGGTGCCGATGAGGGACCTGGACATCCGGGTGCTGTGCGAGTTCTACGGCCAGCAGGACTCGGTGGCCGTCGGCCGATTGCTGGAACTGGCCCGGCTGGACCGGGAGCGCCGCAAGGCCAAGGGCTGGTGGAACCAGTACCCGCAACTGCAGGCCATGGTCGAGTACATCGCGCTCGAAGACATCGCGACCCGGTTGCGCACTTGGCAACTGGCCATCGTGCCAAGCCTGTTGCAGACGCCCGACTACGCGCGGGCGCTCGCCGTCGGGAACGGTTCGTGGGACGACCGGACGAGATCGACGTGGCAGAGCGGCCCAACGTAAAGGTGCAGGTACTTCCGTACCTGGCCGGTGCCCACCCGGGCACGACCAGCGTGTTCACCATCGTTTCGTTCGCCGACGATGCGCGCTCGACGTGGTCTACATGGATACGATCTCGACGTCCCTCTGGCTGGAGAGCGATACTGATGCTTCGCAGCACGGGCACCTTTCGAACGCATCACCCGGCTCCGACTCGCGGAGCGGAACTCGATCGGTGTGATCGACGAAATCCTCAAGGAGTTGTAGGCGCGTGGCCGCGTGCCGAGTTCGTCAAGTCCAGCTACAGCGGCGGAAACGCCGGACAGGAGTGCCTGGAGGTAGCTCGTAATGTCCCTGGTGTCGTGGCCGTCCGGGATTCCAAAGACTCCGGCGGGCCCGTCGTCACGTTCTCGCCCGCCGCGTGGGGCGCCTTCGTCGGGGGCGTGGGGGACTCACAGCGGTCGTAGCGTGAAGAGGTTGTCGGACGGGTCCACGACTGCCTCGAACCTCGCCCCGACCCGGAAACGGTCCTCGTGGTCGCACCGGTAGACGGCCTCGAAGACCGGGACGTCCGCGCCGCTGATCCGCAGGGTCAGCACGGAGACGTCCGCCGAGCCGTCTCCCGGATCGACCCGTTCCGCGGCGACTATCTCCGCCACGGCCGGCCGTCCCGACTGCCGCAGGCGCGCCGTGTCCGCCTTCGCCTCAGCCGTGTCGGACCAGATGACACAACCACTGAGGACCATGAGCGGCGAGAAGAGCGACCAGGCCCAGTGGAGGTCGCCGAAGACGGCCAGGGCGGGCAGGACCGGGGTGGAGGCCCAGCAGACCACGGCGATCGTTCGGCCCACCACCTGCAGGACGGCACCGCCGATGTTCGCCTGTCGTGCGCTCTGCGCGCCCTCGTCGACGGTCATCCCGTTTCCCGGCGGCTCCGGCGTTGGCGTGCCGCCTCGTACAGGACCACCGTCGCCGCGTTCGACGCGTTCAGGGAGCTCGCCGAGCCCGACATGGGGATGCTCACGACGTGGTCGCACAGCTCGCGCCAGCCGGCGCTCAGGCCGGTCGTCTCGTTGCCGATCGCCAGCAGCACCGGCCGGGTGAGGTCGAACCGGTCGACGTCGGCCTCGCCGTGCTCGTCCGTGCCGACGACCGTGACGGGCCGTCCGCCCGCGCGCTCCTTCGCCAGCCACTCCGCCACCTCGTGGTGCGACGGGCTGCGGACGACCGGGAGGGCGAACAGCGAGCCCGTCGTGGCGCGTACGGACTTGGGGTCGTAGACGTCCGCCGCGTGGCCGGTGACGATCAGCCCGTCCGCGCCGAAGGCGTCCGCCGAGCGGATGATGCTGCCGACGTTGCCGGGCTGGGTGGGGCGGTCGAACAGCAGGCCCAGGAAGTTCTCATGGACGGGGATCCGGCCCAGGTCGTCCGGCCGCATCTCGACCACGGCCAGGACCTCGGGCGGGCCGTCCGTGCGCTCGCCCAGTTCGGCGAGGAGTTCGGGGGCCATCGCGACACGGTCGGTGGTGATGCCGCGCAGCAGCTCCTCGGCCCACCGCGAGAGCGGGCGGCTCGCGTCGTACAGCAGGGCGCGTACGTTCCACCCGTGCTCGACGGCCGTGGTGATGGGCCGCACGCCCTGCACGAGGAACTCGTTCTGGCGCTTGCGCTTGTTGCGGTTGGCGAGCAGCGCGTGCCACTGCTGGAAGCGGGCGTTGCGGGTCGTGATCCGCTGACCGGCCACCCGTCCTCCTCGTCGCGCGGTGATGCCTGACCGGGGAAGGCTACAGGGGACGCGCGGGGGTCAGTCCGTAGACGGGGACGCCGTCCACGGTGCTGCCACGCGCGTGGATGCAGACGTGCTTGCGCATGAACCGCAGGCACTCGTTGACGCGGTGCTCGGTGAGGCCCGTGCGGGTGGCGATGGATTCCAGGGACTGGCGGAGTTCGCCGTCGGCGGCGAGCGCCGGCGCGATGGTGACGGCGACGGCCCAGACGTCCTCGGTCACCGACATGCGCGACTTCCAGTCGGCGAGTACGGCGTCGGGGGTGGTGGTGCGCGGGGGCGGCGCGGTCGAGCGGTCGGCCAGCAGCGCGTCGAGCCGGTCGGCGATCCGTTCCATGGCTCGGGTGGCGGCCTGATGGGCGATGAGCGTTTCGCGACGGTTTTCGAGCGTTTCACGCTGTACTGCTGCGAATTGCTCGTCCAGCCGTATGTTCCGCTCCTCCAGCCGGACGATCGCGTCGGCGACCTGCGCGGGCATGGCGTAGGCCGCGGGCGCGGCGGGGACGGACGGCTGCGTCTCGGCGCGGGGGAGAGCGTAGGAGCCGGTGCTCTGGACTGTCACGATCACCTCTGAGACCCACTGCTTGAAGGGCAGACAAGAGGGTTTGGTACATCCGTTGACGAGGAGGATCAGGCCGTGGAGGTCGACGAGTTGCAAGTCTCGACGCCACTCTCTACCTGCGGGAACGCTGAGACCGTAACCCCCAGTGACACTCTCAAGAATGTCTCGATGACCCTCTGGGACATGGTCGGTGACCGCCATTCTCGAGTTGCTGTAACCCAGCCTCTTGCACACGTCCACCGCCGGGAACCAGTGACTCCCGTCCGGCATCGTGAGCCGCCGGATCCGGGCCCCCGTCGCTCCGAAGACGAAGTCCCCGATGTCGATCGCCTCGTGCCGCGCAGCCGTGTCCGACGGCTGAATGTGTTTGTTCATGCGAACCACCTCCATGGGAGGGAACGTAATAGCGAACAAACCTCAAACATGAAGAAAGGGCCCGATATTCACCACTGAGAGTGAGGAGTGAGCGTTTCTGCAACAGCGCCGTCAACGACGAAGGCGCGGCCACCGGGTGGTGGCCGCGCCCTTTACCGCATCCCGCAGGGGGGTCAGTCGCGCTGGGCGCCCGCCGGCAGCTGGCGGAGCTTCATCGTCGGCGCGGCAGACGCGCCGGAGTAGTAGTCGAGAAGCTTCGCCGCGTCGTTGTAGCGGTCCGTGCCGTTCAGGATGACGCCGATGTGCGTCTTGCCGTTACGGGTGGCCGCGAAGATCAGGCAGGGCCCGGCGGCCGTGCCCGTGCCGGTCTTGATGCCGAACGCGCCCGAGTACGAGCCGAGCAGCTGGTTCGTGTTGTGCCAGGTGTACGTGCGCGTGGCGCCCGTGCTGCTGGTGGCAGACGTCTTGATGGTCGTCGTCTTGACCACCGTACGGAGCGCGGAGTTCTTCATCGCGTACTGGGCGATCGTCGCCAGGTCGCGCGGGGTCGTGTAGTTGTCGCCGGCCTGCGAGATGCCGTCGAACGAGTCGAACTTGGTGTTCTTCAGGCCCAGCTCGGTCGCCTTCGCGTTCATCTTCGAGATGAACGACTTCGTGCGCGCCGCGACCGTGGAGCCGGTGCCGATCGCGTCCGCGAGGGCGTACGCCGCGTCGCAGCCCGACGGCAGCATCAGGCCGTACAGGAGCTGGCGGATCGTCACCTTGTCGCCGGTGCGCAGGTCCGCGGTGCTCGCGCCCTCACGCACCACGTAGTCGCGGTACGTCTGCTTGATGGTGACCTTGCGGTTGAGGTCGATGCCCTTGGTGTTGAGCACGACGGCCGCGGTCATGATCTTGGTGGTGCTGGCCATCTGGCGACGGGTGTCACCCGTCTTGGTGTAGCGCGCCTTGCCCGTGTCGCTGTCCAGCAGGAAGGCGCCCTTGGCCGAGAGCGTCGGCAGAGCGGCGGCGGCGGCCGGTGCGGACTCGGCCGCCATGGCCGCGGGCGCGACCAGGGCCGTGCCCGTCAGCATGGCGCCCGCGGTGAGGGCGACCACAGCGGTTCTACGCACGTTTCTGCGCACGCCCGGGAGACTGGTTATCAAAGGAACGCTCCGATGTCGCAAATGCGTTGGTCTGAAATGAATTGGGCCCCACTCGTAAATGGGGAGTCCACTGAAAGACGCGCGAAAGGCCCGAAAGGATGCACGGCACGTCGGGGAAATCCCCCGTTCGCCGTCCCTTCATGTTGTTCCGCGATGTGGACGGTACCCCCGTCGTATGCCTGTTGTATCTAAGCTGTGCGCATGCCTGCCGCGCCCGCCGCCACCTCCCCCGACGCCCCCGTGAAACAGCCTCCCGCCGCCGACCGCGTCTACAGCCACATCAAGCAGGGTGTTCTCGACCGGCACTACCAGGGCGGCACCCTCCTTACGGAGGGGGAGCTCGCCGAGGCCGTCGGGGTGTCTCGCACCCCCGTGCGCGAGGCGCTGCTCAAGCTGGAGGTCGAAGGGCTGATCAAGCTCTATCCCAAGAAGGGCGCCCTCGTCCTCGCCGTCTCCGCGCAGGAGATCGCCGACGTCGTCGAAACGCGCCTGCTGGTCGAGGAGTTCACCGCCCGCAAGGCCGTCCCCGCGTCGGCGGCGCTCGTCGCGCGCCTGGAGGAGCTGCTCGACGAGCAGCGCCGCCTCGCCGACGAGGGGGACCTCGCCGCCGTGGCCGTCACCGACCGCTGCTTCCACGCGGAGATCGTGCGCCACGCCGGAAACGAGATCCTGTCGAAGCTCTACGACCAGCTCAGGGACCGGCAGTTGAGGATGGGCGTCGCCGTCATGGAGGCGCACCCCGAGCGCGTACGGACGAGCATCACCGAACACGCCGAACTGCTCGAAGCCATCCGGGCCGGCGACGCGGAGGCCGCCGCGCGGTGCGTGCGCGCCCACGTCAGCCGCGTCAAGGTGCTCATCCGGGGTGAGGCCAGGTGAGTACGGGACCCTCGGGACCCTCGGGACCCCCCGGGCCGTCAGGGCGTGGCCCCGCCCTCACCCTCCCCGGCGACCCGCCCGGCGGCCGGCGCGCCGTCGCCGTGTGGAGCGTCGGTGTCGCCGTCTACTTCGTCGCCGTCATCTTCCGTACGAGCCTGGGCGTCGCCGGGCTCGACGCGGCCGACCGCTTCGACGTCAACGCCTCGGCCCTCTCCACGTTCTCCATCCTCCAGCTCCTCGTCTACGCCGGGATGCAGATCCCCGTCGGCCTCATGGTCGACCGGCTCGGCACCCGCAGGGTCCTCACCATCGGCGTGACGCTCTTCACCATCGGCCAGCTCGGCTTCGCCCTCGCCCCCTCCTACGGCACGGCGCTCGCCGCCCGCGCGCTGCTCGGCTGCGGTGACGCGATGACCTTCATCGCCGTACTCCGTCTGGGCGCGCACTGGTTCCCGGCCCGCCAGGGGCCGCTGATAGCCCAGTTCACCGGACTGTTCGGGATGGCGGGGAACCTGGTCTCCACCCTCGTCATCGCCCGGCTGCTGAGCGACCTCGGCTGGACCACGACGTTCGTCGGCAGTTCGATGGCCGGTGTCGTCGTCCTCGTACTGATGCTGTTCTTCCTCAAGAACCACCCCGAGGGTCACGAACCGCCGCCGTCCGAGCACGCCGGCGCGACCTATGTACGGAGGCAGATAGCTCAGTCGTGGCGGGAGCCCGGCACCCGGCTGGGGCTCTGGGTGCACTTCACCACCCAGTTCCCCGCCATGGTGTTCCTGCTGCTGTGGGGCCTGCCGTTCCTCGTCGAGGCCCAGGGGCAGTCCCGGGCCACGGCGGGTGACCTGCTCACCCTGATCGTCCTCGTCAACATGGTGATCGGCCTCGTCTACGGGCAGATCATCGCCCGCCACCACGCCGCCAGGGCCCCGCTGGCCCTCGGCACCGTCGGCGTGACCGCGCTCGTGTGGGCGTCGACGCTCGCCCACCCCGGCCAGGCGCCGATGTGGCTGCTGATCACGCTCTGCGTCGTCCTCGGCGCGTGCGGGCCCGCCTCGATGATCGGCTTCGACTTCGCACGGCCCGCGAACCCGCCGGCCCGTCAGGGGACCGCCTCCGGCATCGTCAACATGGGCGGTTTCATGGCCTCGATGACGACGCTGCTCGCCGTCGGCGTGCTGCTCGACGCGACCGGCGGCGACTACCGCGTCGCGTTCTCCTCCGTCTTCGTCCTCGAAGCGCTCGGGATCGTCCAGATCCTGCGGCTGCGGGTGCGCACGGCGCGGCGGGAGCGCGAGCGGCTGGTGGCGAGCCGGGTGGAGGCCGTGCACGTACCCGCCTGAGCGCCGAGCCACGTAAGGAGGCGGCGTTACGGCGTGACCGCGAACTCCCGCAGGATCGCTGCCGCCAGGTCCGTGTCCCCGTCCGTCTTGACGCGGTCCGGCACCGCGGCGGCCCGTACCCGCCCGCACGCCAGCCGGAAGTACGTCTCCCAGTCCATCGTGAGCGTCACCGCGGGACCGAGGGAGGGGGAGCCGTCTATCCTGCCGCGGCCGTCCGCGTCGACCCGGACCGTCCGCAGGAACTCGACGGGACCGTGCACGTCGAAGACGATCGCCGTGTTCGGCGGCGCGCCCGCGTCCTTCGCGACGACCTTCGGGAGGGCTTCGAGGAGGACGTCGCGCGTGACCAGCGCGCCGCCCGAGTCGAGGTTGCCGGGCCTGCTCAGCGTCGTACGCAGATCCTGCTCGTGCACCCAGATGTCGAACGCGCGGTTCCGCATGGCCTGTTCGAGCGTCTGCTCCGTACCGAGGGGGGCGCGGACCATGGCGTCCGGCGCGCGGTTCTCGTTTCGCAGCTGGCGGTTGCGGCGGATGATCGTGTATTCGAGCTCGGAGGTCATCTCCGGCGCGGTGTGGTGGCGCCGTACGTCCACCTGCATCTCCATGTAGCGGGAGATCTCGCTCTGTACGTGGTACAGGTCGCGCGGCAGCGTGTGGATGGGGCGTGGGTCCCCGAGCATTTCGCATTCCAGACCGATGACGTGCGAGACGACGTCCCGCACCGACCAGCCGGGGCACGGCGTGCGCCGGTTCCACTCGCCCTCGACGAGTGGCTGGACCAGCTCGGCTATGGCTTCAATGGAGTGGGACCAGGCATCGGCGTAGGTTTGAAGGCTGGGATGGACGGTCACGGGACCCCTCGACGGTTCTGCGGTTAGCGGGCTGGGCTGCTGGCTGCGGGCGGCGGGCTGTGGGCTGCGTGGGAGGTTCGAGAGCCTAAGTTACGCTGCCCGTTGGCACCCCGGCAGTGCTTTCGTGTGACGATCGTAGGCCCGTGTAGACGGCTCGAATGCCAGGACGGTGGTAGTGTGCGCGCCTCCCTCATCCAGATCGCAGTAGACCCGGACGAATCGGTCAATTCCCGTAGGGAGCGCGCCGCTTCGCTGGTACGGGAGCAGCGCGGCGCCGATCTGGTGGTCCTGCCCGAACTCTGGCCGGTGGGCGCTTTCGCGTACGAGTCGTTCGCCGCCGAGGCGGAGACGCTGGACGGCCCGACGTTCCGGGCGATGTCGCGGGCGGCGAGCGACGCCGGTGTCTGGCTGCACGCCGGGTCCATCGTGGAACGCGCCCCCGAGGCCGTTTTGGACGGCGCGGCCGACCTCTACAACACCGCGCTGGTCATCTCCCCGGACGGCGCCCTCGCGCGCTCGTACCGCAAGATCCACCGCTTCGGCTTCGACAAGGGCGAGGCGACGCTGATGGGCGCGGGCGACGAGCTGGCGACCGTCACGCTGCCGGACGCGGTGCTGGGGCTGGCCACCTGCTACGACCTGCGGTTCCCCGAGCTGTTCCGGGGGCTGCTGGACGAGGGCGCGCAGGTCTTCGTGGTCCCGGCGGGCTGGCCGGCCCGCCGCCGGGCGCACTGGACGCTGCTGGCGCAGGCGCGCGCGGTGGAGAACCAGTCGTACGTGCTGGCCTGCTCGACGGCCGGGACCCACGC
Source organism: Streptomyces sp. NP-1717 (assembly GCF_022695985.1). Taxonomy (GTDB): domain Bacteria; phylum Actinomycetota; class Actinomycetes; order Streptomycetales; family Streptomycetaceae; genus Streptomyces. Next base: position 33,250 of record NZ_JAAPBF010000063.1, read on the forward strand.
CGGGGTGGAGCAGTCGGGCCACAGCATCGTGGTCGACCCGTGGGGTGAGGTACTGGCGGAGGCGGGCCCCGGCGAGGAGGTCCTGACCGTCGACTTCGACCCGTCGAAGGTCGCGACGACGCGCGAACGGTTCCCGGTCCTGAAGGACCGCCTGCTGGGCGTTACGGCACCCCGCCGCTGAGCCCGTCCGGGGGCGGGGGCGGCGCCTCTGCGGGGGCATCGGCTCGTGGGTTCCGCGTCTGCCGGTCGGCCCGGCCGGCCGCGAACACACGGGCCGCGCCTGTCCGGTGTGGCTGGCCGCCCCG
>NZ_JAAPBF010000064.1 GCF_022695985.1 Streptomyces sp. NP-1717
AGAGCGGTGAGTCCTGGGTGGCGCGGGCCAGGAGGAGAGCGCCGAGCATGGTGCACAGTCGAGTGATGCCGTCCTGGTCCTCGGTGGTGAGCCAGTCGGCGAAGTCACTCACCCCTTTGGTGTAGATACGGCGGGCCTCACGGTCGGCGGGTCCGCGCGCGATGTCGGCGGCCAGCGCGGCGACGGGGCACCCGTCAGCGGCGCTGTCCCGGTGCTCGGTGGAGAGGTAGGTGTCGATCAGTGCCTGCTGGGCGGCGTCGCGCTGTCCGGCGTGCTGGTCAAGTCCTTCCTCGCGGAGCTGGGTGAGCTTTCCGAACGCGTGGGCGGTGGCTTCGTCGATGAGCGCCTCCTTGGAGGCGAACTGCTTGTAGAAGCCGCCGTGGGTGAGGCCGGCGGCCTTCATGAGGTCGGCGACGCTGACGTGGGTGCCCTGTTCCCGGAAAAGCCCGGAGGCGGTCTCCACGACCCGTCGACGGTTCTCCTCTGCTTGCGCCTGCGATACGCGGCCCATGAGCCACCTCCCCTTTTGATGTCGATCGCCATCTATCTTAGACTACGCTTTAGATTGTTGTTGAAATCTAAATGGTGCGTGTCGCTTTCTGGTGGCCCGCACGCTGGGAGCGGACATGGATCTGAAGGACGCGGTCGCGGTGGTGACGGGGGCCAACCGGGGGCTCGGGCGGCATCTGGCCGTACGGCTCGTGGAGCGCGGCGCGAAGGTGTACGGGGCGGCGCGCCGTCCTGAGACGGTGGATTCGCCGGGAGTGATTCCGCTGCGGCTGGACCTGACGGACGAGGACTCGGTCCGCACGGCTGCCCGCATCGCGTTCGACGCGACGCTGCTGGTGAACAACGCGGGCATCTCCACCGGTGCCCCGCTCGTCGCGGGCGACCTGGACTCGGTGAGGCTGGAGATGGAGACGAACTTCTTCGGCCCTCTCCTCATGACGCGGGCTTTCGCGCCCGTCATCGAGACCAATGGCGGCGGCGCCGTACTCAACGTCCTGTCGGTCCTGTCCTGGCTGCACCCGGCCGGCCTCGGGTCCTACGCCGCGGCGAAGGCAGCCGCGTGGGCACTGTCCGACGCTTCCCGGCAGGAGCTGGCACCCCGCAATATCACCGTCTCGGCGCTGCACGTCGGATACATGGACACCGACATGGCCGCGGGCGTTCCCGCCGGCCAGAAGGTCAGTCCCGCCGATGTCGCTGAAGAAGCCCTGGTCGGCATCGAGACGGGCCTGCACGAGATTCTCGCCGACACGGTCACCCAGCAGGTCAGGCAGAGCCTGTCCCATCTGCCGAACCAGGCGTGAGCCCGACTCCCAGCACCTGCCTGCCCGATCAACGTAAGGATTCCTCATGCGTTACACGACCTTCGGACACCGGACCGGACTGCGCGTGTCGGAGTACGCGCTCGGCGCGGCGAACTTCGGGACCCGGTGGGGCGCCGGTGCCGAGCCCGATGAGGCCCGCCGTGTCTTCGACCGGTTCGCCGAGGCCGGCGGCACCTTCCTCGACACCTCGGACGCCTACCAGTTCGGTGAGTCGGAGGAGCTGACGGGGAAGTTCATCGCGGCCGACCGGGACCACTTCGTGCTGGCCACCAAGTTTGCTCTGGGTGCCTCGCCGCAGCCGGACATCTCCACGACGGGCAACAGCCGTAAGGCCCTGGTCGCCTCGGTGGAGGCCAGCCTGAAACGCCTGGGCACCGACTACATCGACCTGCTCTGGGTCCACTTCCCCGACCAGCTCACGCCCATCGAGGAGCTCCTGCGCGGACTCGACGACCTGGTCAGCTCCGGCAAGATCCACCACGCGGCCCTGTCCAACTTTCCCGCCTGGCGCGTCTCGCGGGCGGTGACCCTGGCGGACCTGAAGGACCGGGCGCCCATCGTGGGCATCCAGACCGAGTACAGCCTTGTCGAGCGGACCGCCGACCGTGAGCTGCTGCCGATGGCCGAGAGCCTCGGGCTCGGCGCCGCGCTGTGGTCGCCGCTGGGCGGCGGGCTGCTCACAGGCAAGTACCGCGGTGGCAACGAGGGACGTCTGACCGACCTGGGCGCGGTCATCCACACCGAGAGCACCGACCAGAAGACCGCCGTCGTCGACGCCGTCCTGACCCTCGCCGAGGAGACCGGCATCGCACCTGCCCAGATCGCTGTGGCCTGGGTACGGGAGCACGCAGCCCGGTCCGCGACCACGCTCGTCCCCATCATCGGCCCGCGCAGTCTCACCCAGCTCGACAGCTACCTGAGCGCCCTCGACGTTCAGCTGACCGCTGAGCAGTACAGCCGCCTGTCCGAGGTCAGCGCGGTTGAGCTCGGAGCGCCCCACGACAAGATCGCCGGTTCTCTGGGCGGCACCCAGGGGGGCGACTCCAGCCGCGTCATCAGCCCGGCGACACCCCCGGCCTGACGCCCTGGCACACCAGGCGGTTACCGGCGCCTGGCGCCGCTGCCTCCCCGCCCGAGCGGCGCCATGCCGGTGATCTCCGTACGCCGCACCGGCGATGAGCCGCTTCTGGCCGGCACGCAGGGGACAGGGTGTCTCGTGCCTGTAGGGGGTGGGCCAGGAAGAACAACGACGACCACGCCCCCTCTGAGACGGGAGACGACGATGAGGGCCTTCACCATCGAGCAGTACGGCGGCCCGGACGGCGGCCGCATCGCCGAGGCACCGGACCCGCGGGTGGGTGCCGACGATGTCCTGGTCCGGATCCACGCGGCGAGCGTCAACCCGCTGGACCTCAGAATCCGCGACGGAGATTTCAAGGCGATCCTGTCGTACCGTCTCCCGCTCGTCCTGGGCAACGACTTCGCCGGTGTGGTGGTCCAGGTGGGGCCGGCCGTCACCCGGTTCGAGGTGGGCGACGAGGTCTACGCGCGCCCGGACAAGGACCGCATCGGCACGTTCGCCGAACTCATCGCCGTCCACCAGGACGACGTGGCGGTCAAACCGGCCGCGCTCACCATGGAGGAGGCCGCGTCCCTTCCCCTGGTCGCCCTGGCATCGTGGCAGGCGCTGATCGGGCGGGCACAGGTGCAACCGGGGCAGAAGGTCCTGATCCACGCGGGCGCCGGCGGCTTCGGCACCATCGCCGTCCAACTGGCTAAGGAGATGGGCGCGTACGTGGCCACCACCGCGAGCGCGGCCAAGGTCGACCTGGTGAAGGGGCTCGGCGCGGACGTCGTCGTCGACTACAAGAACCAGGATTTCGAGACCGTCCTCGACGGCTACGACGTCGTCGTGGACACCCTCGGCGGCGAGACGCTCGAAAAGTCCCTCAAGGTCCTCAAGCCCGGCGGGAAGATCATCAGCCTCGCGGGCCCTCCCGACGCGGCCTTCGCCCGCGAGCTGGGGGCGAACCCGGCCCTCCAACTCGTGATGAGCGCTTTGAGCCTCCGGATCCGGCTTCGTGCCAAGCGCCGCCACGTGTCGTACTCGTTTCTGTTCATGAAGGCCAGCGGCGACGAGTTGCGCGAACTCACCATGCTTGTCGACGCGGGGAAGATCCGTCCCGTCGTCGACCGGGTCTTCCCGTTCGATCAGACCCGGGAGGCCATGGAGTACGTCGAGAAGGGGCGCGCGAAGTCCGGCAAGGTCGTGATCACGATGACGTGAGGACCAGGCCACCCAGGACGTCCGACGAAGACCTCCTCCAGCCACGACAAGAACCCGTCCCCCCGAAGGACCTGGTCATGAGTGCTCCCCACAGTTCCCCCGCCCCCTCGACGTACAAGGACTCACCGACGCGTTCCGTGTCCGTGGACGGCGTCGACTTCGTCCACCGGCAGCTCGGACCCGAGGGCGCCGTACCCCTGGTCCTGCTCCATCACCTGGCCGCGGTTCCGGACAACTGGGACCCCCGAGCGAGGAACGCTCTCCAGCGCGGAGAGTCGGATTCGTCAGTGATCATTTACGAGGACACCTTCCGACGAGGATGCGAACAGGAGCGGTAGCGGCGGTGGTTCATGCGACTTCCTTACGGTCCTGGTCTCCGCGAGCCGCTCCAGCAGGTCGTTGACGAGCCGGGCCGTTCGCCGCAGGTGTCCGAGGGCCTGGCGGCAGTCATCAGGCAGTTCTTCGGAGCGCAGGGTGTGCGCACGCTGAGGGAGACGGCACACCTGGGCGTCCTTGTCGTCGCGACGGTCGTGCTGGGCCGCGGCCCGCCGGTGGTGGCGGATCCGGACCCGGACCCGCACCGGGCAGGCGGAGGCAGTCGGGCCGACGGCGTCGGCGCAGCCCACGCTGCCCATCCGCGTCTCCGCCGGGCCGGTCGCCGCCCCGCGACGGAGGCGTCCGCCGCTGCCGTATCGCCGGTCGGGTGGCCGGGCGCCGCGGCGCCGTCCTCACTCGAGTCCCGCGAGCTCCGCGGCCGCCTCCCGTACCACCGCGAGCGCGTCGTCGGGCACCCCGGCGACGCGCAGGGCGGCGTCCGCCGCCGCCGAGGCGAAGCTCTCCACTCGACGCCTCGGCGCGGAGCGGTGGACGAGGATGACGCCCTCGATGAGACCGAACACGAGGTCCGTGCGCAGCGAGTGGGGATCACCCGACACCCAGCGCACACCGGTGGACGCGAGCAGTTGCCCGTAGGCGTCCTTGAGGCGGTGCCGGGCCTCGTGGAAGCCGGCGAAGCGCTCGCCGCGGACTTCGGGAAGCAGGTACAGGGCGCCGAGGTTGTGCGGCCCTGAGCACAGCAGGGTCACGTCCGACCTGCACAGATACCACAGCCGGGCCTCGGCCGGCACCTGTGCGGCCTCGCCGAGCAGGCGGCCCGCGAGGACCAGGGACGGGGTGACCGTGCCCTCCAACAGCTCGGCGAGCAGGTCCTGTTTGCCGCCGATGTAGTGGTACATCGTCGCCTGTCGCATTCCGGCCCGCTCCGCCACCGCCCGCGTCGTCGTGGCGGCGTACCCGTGTCGGGTGAACAACTCGGCTGCCGCGGCGAGGAGTTCCTCGCGCGGGGACAAGCCGCTCGCGGGTCGCGGGGCGGCGCGCGGCCGTCCCGCACGGCGGGCACCCTGCACCGGGAGCGGGGCACCGCGCCCCGCGTCGAGGGCCGTTGCCGGGATGTCCATGGGGCGATCCTGGCACACACCGCCCTCCGCGCGTCCGGGCAGCACGTGCCGGCGAGGGTGCGGTAACAGGGCCGCAATGCCCAGGCAACCGCCCGGAATCCACCCGCCCCTAATTTCTGTCGCACGACAGAAAAGGGCTCGGACGGTCGGAGGTGGAGTGATGGCGACAGGCACCACACGCGAAGCGCGCGCCCATGCCCGCTCACAGGAGGGACGGCGCGCCGAGGCCATGCCGGTGGTGCCGGCGACGGACTGGCCCGACCCGCCGCGAGAGGCCGGACGCCTGGTCTGGGCCGAGACCGTCGCCGGTGGCTCCTACACCCACCAAGTCCTTGCCCGGGGCACCGAACTGCGCCTGACAGACGTGGGCGGAGAGGCTTGCGGACACCTGCTGCTGAACGCGGCCGGACGGCCGTGGGAACGCCTGAACGCGGCCGACACAGTGAAAGTGCAATGGAACGCCTACCTCGCGGAGGGACGGCTGCTCCTGTCCGACCAGGGCCGGGTGCTGGCCTCAGTGGTCGCCGACACCTCGGGCCGCCACGACGCCCTGTGCGGCACCTCCACCCTCCGGCGCAACACCGAGCGCTACGGGGACGGTTCACCGCACTCGGCCACCCCCGCAGGGCGCGAACTGCTCACGCTCGCCGGCCTCAAGAACGGCCTGAGCCCCCGCGACCTGCCGCCGTCCGTCTCCTTCTTCCAAGGCGCCCGGGTGGCGGACGACGGTGCCGTGGAGTTCACCGGCTCCGCCGGTCCCGGCGCATCGGTGACCCTGCGCGCCGAGCAGGACGTCATCGTCCTCCTCGCCAACGTGCCGCACCCCTGCGACCCGCGCCCGCGGTACACCTGCGGCCCGCTTGAGGTGCTCGCCTGGCACGCCCGCCCCACCCAGCAGGGCGACGTGCTCTGGGACGCCACCCCCGAGGCACGCCGCGCCTTCCTCAACACCACCGCTTTTCTCGCCGCCAGGGGGCTCGCATGACACCGGTCGTCCTCCCCGCCGAGGTGCGGACGAGGACCGTGGTGCCGCCGCGCGCGCCCTGGTCCGCCGTCGTCCGCTCCGGCGACCTGCTCACCATCACCGACCTGCACGGCAACCAGGCCGTCGACTTCCTCGTGTACGACGCCCACGACACCGCCGTGCGCTACAGCGCGCCCGACACGATCCAGGCTCAGGGAAACGTCTTCCTCACCACCGGCTCCAGGCTGATGTCGAACGAGCACGCGCCGCTGATGACCGTGGTCGAGGACACCTGCGGCCGCCACGACACCCTGGGCGGTGCCTGCTCCAAGGAGTCCAACACCCTGCGCTACGGGCACCATACGTACCCTCAGCACGCCTGCGTCGACAACTTCCTCATCGAGGGCGCCCGACACGGACTCGGCAAGCGCGACCTGGTCGGCAACGTCAACTGGTACATGAACGTGCCCGTCGAGAAGGACGGCACGCTCGGCATCGTCGACGGCATCTCGGCGCCCGGCCTGCGCGTGGTCCTGCGGGCCGACGCCGACGTGCTGGTGCTGGTCTCCAACTGTCCCCAGATCAACAACCCCTGCAACGGGTTCACCCCGACCGCCGTGGAGATCACCGTCAGCCCCCCGCCCCCCGTCGCCGGTGCCACCGGGGGAGCGGCATGACCTTCGACACGGTCCTCGTGGCCAACCGGGGCGAGATCGCCGCACGCATCATCCGCTCGGCCCGGCGCATGGGCCTGCGCACGGTGGCGGTCTTCTCCGACCCCGATCGCGGCAGCGCCCACGTGCGCCTCGCCGACGAGGCGTTACGCCTGGGACCCGCCCCCGCCAAGGAGTCCTACCTTGACGCGGACCTGGTGCTGCGCGCCGCGAAGGACAGCGGCGCCGGCGCCGTCCACCCGGGCTACGGGTTCCTCTCCGAGGACGCCGCGTTCGCCCGCCGGTGCGAGGCCGCCGGCATCGCCTTCGTCGGACCCGCGCCCGAACACCTCGACCTCTTCGGCACCAAACACACCGCACGGGCCGCCGCCGAGGCCGCCGGCGTCCCGTCGGCACCCGGCACCGGACTGCTTGCCCGCGTGGACGACGCCCTGGCGGCGGCCGAGCACATCGGCTACCCCGTCATGCTGAAGGCCACCGGCGGGGGCGGAGGCATCGGCATGAGCGCCTGCCGCACCCCCGGGGAACTGGCCGACGCCTGGGACCGGGTCCAACGGGTGGCCGCCGGGTCGTTCGCCACCGCCGGCGTCTTCCTGGAACGGCTCGTCGAGCACGCGCGCCACATCGAGGTACAGGTCTTCGGCGACGGCCGGGGACACGTCGTCACCCTCGGGGACCGGGACTGCTCCCTGCAGCGCCGCAACCAGAAGGTCGTCGAGGAGGCTCCGGCACCCGGCCTGCCCGACGGGGTGCGGGCCCGGCTCGCCGACGCCGCACGGCAGTTGTGCGCCTCCGTGGGCTACCGCTCCGCGGGCACCGTGGAGTTCGTGTACGACGCGACGGCGGACGAGGCGTACTTCCTGGAGGTCAACACGCGGCTTCAGGTGGAACATCCGGTCACCGAGGCGGTTCACGGAGTCGACCTGGTGGAGTGGATGCTGCGGCTGGCGCAGGGCGACACCGGGGTGGTCCGCGAGCCGGGTGCGCCGCGCGGACACGCCGTGGAGGCGCGCCTGTACGCGGAGGACCCGGCCAAGGACCACCGCCCGAGCGCCGGGCTGCTCACCGAAGTCGTACTGCCTCCGGGCGTCCGCGTCGACACCTGGGTGGAGTCCGGCACGGAGATCACCACCGCCTACGATCCGCTGCTCGCGAAGATCGTCGCACACGGCGCCGACCGTGCCGAGGCGCTCGCCCGGCTCGACACCGCGCTGGCCGCGACCCGCGTCAGCGGCATCGAGACCAACCTCGGACTCGTACGCGCCGCACTCGCCGACCCCAGGGTCGCGGCCGCCCGCCACACCACCGCCACGCTCGGTACGGTCACCGACCCGGCGCGGCGCGTCGACATTCTCGCCGGCGGCACCCACACCACGGTCCAGGACTGGCCCGGCCGCACCGGCCACTGGCAGGTGGGCATCCCGCCCAGCGGCCCCATGGACGACCTGTCGTTCCGCCTCGGCAATCGGGCGCTCGGCAACGACGAGGGCGCACCCGGCCTCGAATGCACCCTCCAGGGCCCGAGCCTGCGCTTCAGCCACCCCACCACGGTGTGCGTCACGGGCGCCCCCTGCGAGGTCACCGTGGACGGTGCGCCCGCCCCGCAGTGGCAGCCGCTCACCCTGTCCGCCGGGGCCGTCCTGGCCGTGGGCACTCCGCGGGAGGCCGGGCTGCGCACGTACGTCCTGGTCGCGGGCGGTCTTGACGTGCCGGCCTACCTCGGCAGCGCCGCCACGTTCACCCTGGGACGGTTCGGAGGACACGGCGGCCGGACGCTGCGTACCGGGGACGTCCTGCACGGCGGCGAGGCCCGCACCGCCGGTACCGCGCCGGTGCCGCACGCGCGGCGGCCCGTCCTCACCACGTCCTGGGACATCGCCGTCACCGAAGGACCGCACGCGGCGCCCGAGTTCTTCACCGAGGACGACATACACGTCTTCCACGCCGCCGACTGGACGGTCCACTTCAACTCGGCCCGCACCGGCGTGCGCCTGGTGGGACCCGCGCCGCGCTGGGCCCGCACCGACGGCGGCGAGGCGGGTCTGCACCCCTCCAACATCCACGACACGCCCTATTCGGTGGGCGGCGTCGACTACACCGGCGACATGCCGGTGCTGCTGGGCCCCGACGGTCCCTCCCTCGGCGGCTTCGTCTGCCCCGCCACCGTCGTCACCGCGCAGCGCTGGAAGCTCGGGCAGCTCAGGCCCGGCGACACGGTCCGGTTCGTGCCCGTCACACCGCGGACGGCCGCCGCGCTGCGCCGCGCACCCCACGCCCCGGTCGCCGCCGACCGCGCGGCCGTCGTGGACGGCGGCGTCCTCGCCCGGCACGACGACGTCACCTACCGACGCGGCGGTGACGACAACCTGCTCGTCGAGTTCGGGCCTCTCCAGCTCGACCTCGCACTCCGGCTGCGCGTCCACGCCCTGATGGAAGCCGTCGCCGCGGCGCGCCTGACCGGCGTCACGGACCTGACCCCGGGCATCCGCTCGCTACAGATCCGCGTGGATCCCGACGTGCTCGACCAGGGCCGGCTGCTGGACGAGGTGGCCGCCGTCGTACGGGCCCTGCCGCCCACCGAGGAACTCGTCGTTCCCTCCCGTACGGTGCGGCTGCCCCTGTCGTGGGACGACCCCGCGACCCGCGAGGCCATCGCCCGCTACATGGCGGGCGTTCGCGACGACGCGCCCTGGTGCCCCTGGAACATCGAGTTCATCCGCCGTATCAACGGACTCGCGGACGTGTCGGACGTGTACCGGACCGTCTTCGGCGCCGAGTACCTGGTGCTCGGACTGGGCGACGTCTACCTCGGTGCCCCCGTCGCCACGCCCCTCGACCCGCGCCACCGCCTCGTCACCACCAAGTACAACCCGGCGCGTACCTGGACCGCCGAGAACTCCGTCGGTATCGGCGGCGCCTACCTCTGCGTCTACGGCATGGAGGGCCCCGGCGGCTACCAGTTCGTGGGCCGCACCACGCAGGTCTGGTCCACATGGCAGCAGCGCGGCGCCTTCCGGCCCGGCTCGCCCTGGCTGCTGCGGTTCTTCGACCGCATCACGTGGTACCCCGTCGAGGCCGGCGAACTCCTCGATCTGCGTGCGGACATGGCGGCCGGCCGCTTCACCCCGCACATCGAGGAGGGCACCTTCTCCCTGGCCGAGCACCGTCGATTCCTGGCCGAGAACGCCGCTTCCATCGCCGATTTCCGGGCGCGGCAGGCGGCCGCGTTCGGGGCTGAGCGGGAGGCTTGGGAGGCGAGCGGCGAGTTCTCCCGCGCCGAACGGGCCACCATGGCCCCCGAGTCACTCGCGGCCGTCTCCGTCCCTCCCGGCGGCCACCTGGTGGAGGCGGAGTTCGCGGCCGGCGTCTGGCAGGTCGCCGTGGCGCCGGGCGACCGGGTGACAGCCGGTCAGCACCTGCTCACCCTGGAGGCGATGAAGATGGAATCCCCTGTCCGGGCGCCGACGGACGGCGTCGTCCTGGATGTCCTCACCGTCCCCGGCGCCCAGGTCGAGCCGGGTACACCTCTCGTCGTTCTCGCCCCGGCGACCTGACCGCGTCCGTCCCGGGGTCCGCCGACGGCTGTCCCTGGGACGCGGGGTACGAGGACGGCTCCGCCCGGATGCACCCGTCGGCACGCACGCGTCGACCCGGATACACCCGTCAGCACGCACGCGTCGAAAGGCAGTCAACCCCGTGACCACCGCACCAGGCCCCGTCGTGCTCCGTGTCCGCGCCGCCCACGACCTCATCGCCCGTGCCGACCGGCCCGAGATCTGGATCGACCTCCGCCCGCGGGACGAGGTGGAGACCGAGGCGCGGACTCTGGATGCCCGCCTCGCCGCGGGCGAGCACCTGCCGCTGGCCGGGCGCCTCCTGGCCGTCAAGGGCAACATCGACGTGGCCGGCCTGCCCACCACCGCCGGCTGCCCCGCCTACGCCTACACGCCCGACCACGACGCGCCTGCCGTGGCCCGCCTCAGGGCGGCGGGCGCGATCGTCCTCGGCACCACCAACCTCGACCAGTTCGCGACCGGCCTGACGGGGACGCGCTCACCGGTCCACGGGGCCGTGCGGGGCGCCGTCGACCCGGCGCGGATCAGCGGCGGCTCCAGCTCCGGCTCCGCCGTGGCCGTGGCGCTCGGGATGGCCGACCTCGCCCTCGGGACGGACACCGCGGGCTCCGGACGTGTGCCCGCCGCCTTCAACGGCATCGTGGGCCTCAAGCCCACGCCGCGCCTGGTGTCCACCGAGGGAGTCGTTCCCGCGTGCGCGAGCCTCGACTGCGTCAGCGTCTTCGCCCGCACCCTGCCGGAGGCGGAGCAGGCGCTCGGCCACCTGATCACGGGTCCGGCCGTGGCCGCCCCCGCACGGGCGCCGGGCCCGTGGCGGATCGCGGTCCCGGACCCGGCCGCGCTCGGCGAACTCGACCCCGGCTGGGACGAGGCGTACCGGTCGGCCGCCGTACGACTGGAAGCGGCCGGGGCCGTCCTGCGCACCGTCGACCCGGCCCCGTTCCTCGACGCCGCGACGCTGCTGTACGACGGGGCGTTCGTCGCCGAACGCTACGCGGCGGTGGGGGAGTTCATCGAAGCGCTGGGCACGGACGCGCCGGACCTCGACCCGACCGTGGCCGGGATCATCCGCCGCGCCCGTGACATCCCGGCCCACCGCCTCTTCACCGACCGCGCCCGGCTGGCCGGACTGCGCTCCCGCGCCCTCGCCTCGCTGGGCGATGCGGACGCCCTGCTGCTGCCCACCACGCCGGGCCACCCCACCCTCGCCGCCGTCGCCGCCGATCTTCTCGGTGCCAACGCCCGGCTGGGACGATTCACCAACTCCACCAACCTCTTCGGCATGGCCGCGGTGGCCGTCCCCGGCGGTACGGTCTCCGGACTCCCCTTCGGCGTCATGCTCATCGGCCACGCGCACACCGACGAGCGTCTGGCCCGGATCGCCGCCCTGCTCACCCCGGCCACCCGCATCGCGGTGGCCGGCGCCCACCTCACCGGTCAGCCCCTCAACCCCCAACTCCTCTCCCACGGGGCCCACTTCGTACGCACCACCACCACGGCCCCGCGCTACCGCCTCCACGCCCTGCCCACCGACCCGCCCAAGCCCGGCCTCGAACGTGTCACCCGCGGAGGGCGCGTCGAGGTCGAGATCTGGGAGCTACCGGCCAACGGCCTGGGCGGCCTTGTCGCCGCGCTGCCCCAGCCCATGGTGATCGGCAAGGTGGAACTGGCCGACGGCACGCTCGTCCCCGGCTTCCTCTGCGAACCCGCCGCGCTCGGCGACGGCTCCCGGGACATCACCGCCTACGGCGGCTGGCGGGCCTACCTGGCGGCCACGAGCTGACGGTGCGCGGAGCGTCAGCAGGAGGCGGCGGCCGTGGTTGACCGTGGTTCTCCGCCGGGACGGGCACTCAACGAGCACGCCCTAACCGTGGTGGGGGTAGGGGGCGTAGACCGTCTGAGGTTCGGACGGAGACGGCCGGTCCATTTCCAGTTCCGGCAAGGTGTACTCAGGGATGAGGAAGCTGCTGTACGTCTCCGGTGCGGAGGACTCGCCCCAGAACACGGTGCCGGCGACGACGAATCCGCCCAGCAGTCGCTCGCCCAGGACGAAGGCTCGCGCGTCGTACCAGGGGCCCGGAACTGCTTCGCGCAGATCTTCCTCTTCCTCGCCGGATGCCAAGCGGATCGTCAGTGAGGGGTAGTGGTCTCGGACTGACAGGGCACTGACGTTCTTGAAGACCACTTCCAGCGTTGTCGTGCGACCCCGCTCGTGGTTCTGCTCCCCTCTGAGCAGGAGTTGGCTGTGCCCGATGATGTAAGTGAACAGCCGGAGAGGGCGCGCAAAGGTCACCGGCAGATCCACCAAGCTGACTCGTCGAGTCACCACACGATCTCCAGGACCAGTCGCAAGGCCACCTGGGCCATCGTCCTGGCACCCTAGCGAACCGCCGCTTCAGGAGTCCGATCAGCGGCCAGTAAACGCGTGGCACCCCCAGGACGGGACGACCACGTCGGCTGAGCGCGCCCGTGGGTCGACGAGCGCACCGCGATCGGGCTGTCCGTTTCACGGCCCAATGGGGCCACGATGGTGCGTGCCGGCCAGTCCACACCGAAGGCCGCGCTCATCCGTCAGCACTCGGACACCGAGCGTCAACGCGAGGTCGCCACCGGGCGGAACGGGCACGAGACGCCTAGACAGGTCTAGACAACAAAGGAGGCCCAAGTCGCTGACTTGGGCCTTCGTCGTGGAGCGGGTGACGAGAATCGAACTCGCGCTCTGAGCTTGGGAAGCTCATGTTCTACCATTAAACTACACCCGCTTGGAGCGCTGATGATCATCCGCGCTTCCGTGGACACTCTACCCCATTGTCGACTCCGCGTGCTCGATGGCGCTGTCGGTCGCGGGAGTTGGGGCGTAGCGTTCAGGGTCGGAGTGCCGCTTCGGTGGGTGGTTTGTTGATCCCCTAATGTGTGGGTTCGTCCGCGTTTTGGGGAAGGGACCTGATGGATTTGATGGAGCGCACCGTCGTCCGCTGTGCCGAAGGGCATGTGTTCAGTACTACGTCGTTCCCGATGCAGCAGCTTGACAACGGGCGGCTGGGGCCCGGGCGGCTCATTCGGTGTCCGCGTTGTGCGCGGTTGCGGCATGCCGTGCCCGTGGAGGTCGGGCGGCGCTGACCTGGGTGGTCGGTAGGGGCGCGCGGGGCTGCCCGAGTTGGGGCGGGCCCGCGCGTTCTGCGTATCCTCGGGGCGTGCTGCTCTCAGACAAGGACATCCGGGCCGAGATCGATTCCGGGCGCGTGCGTATCGACCCCTACGACGAATCGATGGTGCAGCCGTCGAGCATCGACGTGCGGCTCGACCGGTTCTTCCGCGTGTTCGAGAACCACCGTTACCCGCACATCGACCCCGCCGTCGAGCAGGTCGATCTGACGCGGACCGTGGAGCCCGCCGGGGACGAGGCGTTCATCCTGCACCCCGGTGAGTTCGTGCTCGCCTCGTCGTTCGAGGTCATCTCGCTGCCCGACGACATCGCCTCCCGGCTGGAGGGGAAGTCGAGTCTCGGGCGTCTGGGGCTCGTCACGCACTCGACCGCCGGTTTCATCGACCCGGGCTTCTCCGGGCACGTGACCCTGGAGCTGTCGAATCTCGCGACCCTGCCCATCAAGCTCTGGCCCGGCATGAAGATCGGGCAGCTGTGTCTGTTCCGGCTGAGTTCGCCGGCGGAGTTCCCGTACGGCTCCGAGCGCTACGGGTCGCGTTACCAGGGGCAGCGCGGGCCCACCGCCTCCCGCTCCTTCCTCAACTTTCACCGGACGCAGGTGTGAAGGACGTGGACGACATACGCGAGAACCTGACGTACGAGCGCTTCGGCGTCGCCGTGCGGGAGCTGGCGCAGGCCGTGGCGGACGACGGGTACGAGCCGGATGTCGTCCTGAGCATCGCGCGCGGCGGGGTGTTCGTCGCCGGCGGGCTCGCCTACGCCCTCGACTGCAAGAACATCCATCTGGTCAACGTGGAGTTCTACACCGGAGTCGGTACGACCCTCGCGATGCCGGTCATGCTGGCGCCGGTGCCGAACGTGGTCGACTTCTCCAACAAGAAGGTCCTCATCGCCGACGACGTCGCCGACACCGGGCGCACCCTCAAGCTCGTGTACGACTTCTGTCTCGATCACGTCGCCGAGGTCCGCAGCGCCGTCATCTACGAGAAGACGCAGTCGCTGGTGAAGTGCGAGTACGTCTGGCAGCGCACCGACGAGTGGATCAACTTCCCCTGGAGCGTCGAGGCTCCCGTCGTGCGGCGCAGCGGGCAGATACTCGACTCCTGAGATCCTGACAGGCACAGGAGAGACGTGCGGGCCCGCCGCCCTCGACGGCGGGCTCCGACCGCTAGATCGTGCCCAGCTTGATCAGCGACAGCAGCGCGATCAGCTGGATCGCCGACGCGCCCAGCGCCTTCGGCCACGGCAGGTCGTGCGACCTGCTCACCATCACCGTGAACAGCGCTCCCGCCGCGACCCAGGTGATCCAGCCGAGGATCTGCACCAGTGAGTTCTCGCCGCCCAGGAAGAGCGCGAAGACCAGGCGCGGTGCGTCCGTTATCGACATGATCAGCATCGAGAGGCCGACCGTCGGCTGCCAGGCGCCGTCGCCGCCGAGCTGGCGGGCCAGCGTGTGCGTCACCGCGCCCAGGATCAGGCCGCCGATCACGAAGGCGACGGCCGTCGTGAGGACGTACGGGATCGCCGTCGAGAGGGTGGCGTTGATCGCCTCCTCGCGGGCGCCGTCGAATCCGAAGATCGCCAGCAGTCCGTAGAGGAACGTCACGACGAGCGCCGGGCCCCAGACCGGGTAGTCGCGCATCTGCCAGAACGTCGCGTTCGGGCGCAGCACGATGCCGCTCAGCAGCTGCTTCCAGTGCAGTCGCGGGCCGGACGGGGCGGGCGCGGCGCCCGCGTGGTACGTCGCACCGTCTCCGTAGCCGCTCTCGTCCACGCTGAACTGCTGCGTGTGACCCGGGTTGTTCGCGTACGGGTCGTGGGCCCCGCCCCCGCCGTGGTGCTGGTTGTGCGGGTCGCCGAAGTACTCGGGCTCGCCGTGCCCTCCCCCCTGACCGCCGTGTCCACCCGGTCCGGGATAGCCGTAGCCGCCCTGCTGGGGGCCGGGGTGTCCGGCGCCCGCCTGGGGCCACTGCTGCCGCGGAGGGTGCGGCTGTCTGCCGTACGGCTGTGCCGGCTGTCCGCCTCCGTACTGAGGAGGGGGCGCCGCCTGCCGTCCGTACGGCTGCTGCTGCGGTTGTTGTTGGCGTGTGCGGTTGTCCCGGCCGCGTCCGATCCTGAATCCAGCCACGTCACCGAACGTACCCGCTTCGGGCGGGCGGGGTGCTGGAGGAGCCGGAACCGGCCGGCCTTTGCGGCCGAGCTGTGACATCCCCTAAGGGAACCCTGGGGGGCTTGCGGCACCTGGGAAGGGGGAGGTTGCTTCACCCTACTTGAGGAAGATCGACGTGCTGAAGCTGATCACCGGGTGCCCGGGCGCCTTCCCGCCCTTCTTGGCGGCGTACAGCGCGATCAGGTCCTTCTCCTCGCCCTGGTGCGTGCGGGTCACGAGGAAGTCCGCCGACTCCAGGAGGTCCGTCGTGGGCTCGCCGTCGGCGCCCGGGAGCTTGGGCGCGGGCGGGAGCGCGACGGCCTTGAAGGTGTACGTGCCGCCCGCCTCGCCGGGTCCCTGCGGGCCGCCGAGCAGCAGCCTGCCCTTCGCGGCCTCGCCGGGCGCGTGGGTGCGGGTGGCGTGGACGAGGTCGTCGTAGCCGTCGCCGTCCGTGTCCGCCTTGCCCGTGGGGGCGTAGAGGACCGGGCCGCCGCCGGGGATGGGGGCCGTGGCCGCCTTGGGGGCGCCCGCGCGGCTGAACGGGCCGCGCAGGTAGCTCACCTGGCCCGCGCTCGCCGAGACGGCGAGGTCCGGCCTGCCGTCGCCGTCGAAGTCGCCGCACACCGGGTGGTCGGGCCAGTCGTCGCCGTAGCGCGCCTTGGCGGGGATCTTGAGTACGACGGCCTTGCCCGTGATGCCGTCCGGGCCGCCGAAGAGGAGCTGGAGGGGGACGGGCGGGCGGCCGAGGCCGTCGTACGGCGGGTCCGTGCTCACGACCAGGTCGGCGAAGCCGTCGCCGTCGAGGTCGCAGGTGGCCGCCGCGTCGAAGGCGGCCGGGAGGACGCCGTCGGTGGCCGCGCCGTTGGCGGTGGGGCTCAGGGTCTGGCGTACGGCGGGGTCGACGCCGCGCGGTGAGCCGGAGCCGTACACGATGCCGATGCCGGCGTCGTCACCCTGGATCGCGTCGGGGGCCTTGACCAGGTCGTTCAGTACGAGGTCGCGGTGGCCGTCGCCGTTGAAGTCTGCGGGGACCTCGCTGCCGTCGCCGCGCGGGACCGGGCGCTTCGGTACGGAGGGGCCGCCGGCGAGGGGTGTGGTGTCGCCGTTCTTCGTCCTGGCGCCGCCGCCGGATTCCCCGTCGGAGCCGCTGCAGCCGGTCAGCAGCAGGGCCAGTGCCGTACAGACGCCGGCGCCGGTCATCACCGCTCTCGCAGCGCCGGTGCGTATGCGCACGACCCCACCCACCCATCCGTCTCGCCACACGACATTCGCTGCCACATGATGCTCCAGTTCGCGCGTCGCGGTAAGGAAACGGACCGATCGCGATCACGGGCCGATCGCCCGAGGGAGGTCCCAGGGGCAGAAGAGAGGCCGGACCCGCCCCCGAGGCAGGTCCGGCCGCGCGCCCTCTTTCAGGAGGAGGCGTTACGCCGCGGGCTCCGGCTCCGGTTCCTCCGCGGGCTCCGGGGTGTCCTCCGGATCCGACGGCGGCGTCCGTACGGAGTCCAGCAGCAGCTGCGCCACGTCCACGACCTGGAGGGATTCCTTCGCCTTGCCGTCGTTCTTCTTGCCGTTGACCGAGTCGGTCAGCATCACCAGGCAGAACGGGCACGCCGTCGAGACGATGTCCGGATTCAGCGAGAGCGCCTCGTCCACACGCTCGTTGTTGATGCGCTTGCCGATCCGCTCCTCCATCCACATCCGCGCGCCGCCCGCGCCGCAGCAGAAGCCGCGCTCCTTGTGGCGGTGCATCTCCTCGTTACGGAGGCCGGGCACCTTCGCGATGATCTCGCGCGGCGGTGTGTAGACCTTGTTGTGCCGGCCCAGGTAGCAGGGGTCGTGGTAGGTGATCAGGCCCTCGACCGGGGTCACCGGGATCAGCTTCTCCTCGTCGACGAGGTGCTGGAGGAGCTGCGTGTGGTGGATGACCTCGTACTCGCCGCCGAGCTGCGGGTACTCGTTCGCGATGGTGTTGAAGCAGTGCGGGCAGGTCGCGACGATCTTCTTCGAGGACTTCGGCTTCCTCGTCCCCGGATCCTCGTCGTCCTCCCCGTAGGCCATGTTCAGCATCGCCACGTTCTCCTGGCCGAGCTGCTGGAACAGCGGCTCGTTGCCCAGGCGGCGGGCCGAGTCGCCCGTGCACTTCTCGTCGCCGCCCATGATCGCGAACTTCACACCCGCGATGTGGAGGAGTTCGGCGAACGCCTTGGTGGTCTTCTTGGCGCGGTCCTCCAGGGCGCCCGCGCAGCCGACCCAGTACAGGTAGTCGACCTCGGTGAGGTCCTCGACGTCCCGGCCGACGACCGGCACCTCGAAGTCGACCTCCTTGGTCCACTCCAGACGCTGCTTCTTCTGGAGGCCCCAGGGGTTGCCCTTCTTCTCCAGGTTCTTGAGCATCGTCCCGGCCTCGGAGGGGAACGAGCTCTCGATCATCACCTGGTAGCGGCGCATGTCGACGATGTGGTCGACGTGCTCGATGTCGACCGGGCACTGCTCGACGCAGGCGCCGCACGTGGTGCAGGACCACAGGACGTCCGGGTCGATGACGCCGTTCTCCTCCAGCGTCCCGATCAGCGGCCGCTCGGCCTCCGCGAGGGCGGCGGCGGGCACACCGGCCAGCTGCTCCGCCGACGCCTTCTCCTCGCCCTCCATGGACTTGCCGCCGCCGGCCAGCAGATACGGCGCCTTGGCGTGCGCGTGGTCGCGCAGGGACATGATCAGGAGCTTCGGCGAGAGGGGCTTGCCGGTGTTCCAGGCCGGGCACTGCGACTGGCAGCGACCGCACTCCGTGCAGGTGGAGAAGTCGAGGATGCCCTTCCAGGAGAACTGCTCGACCTGCGAGACACCGAAGACGTCGTCGTCGCCCGGGTCCTCGAAGTCGATCTCCTTGCCGCCCGACACCATCGGCCGCAGCGCCCCGAGGGCCGTGCCGCCGTCGGCCTCGCGCTTGAACCAGATGTTCGGGAAGGCCAGGAAGCGGTGCCAGGCGACGCCCATCGTGGTGTTGAGGCCGAGGGTGATGGCCCAGATCATCGTCACGCCGAGCTTGATCATGGCGGTCAGGTAGACCAGGTTCTGAAGTGTGCCGAGGCTGAGCCCCTTGAACGCCAGGACCAGGGGATACGAGGCCCAGTACGCCGGGTCGTAGCTGTCGACGTGGTGCAGCGCGCCCTCAAGACCGCGCAGGACCAGGATCGCGACGCCGATGGTGAGGATCACGTACTCGACGAAGTACGCCTGCCAGGCGGTGGAGCCCGCGAAGCGCGACTTGCGGCCGGCCCGTGAGGGCAGGTTCAGCAGCCGGACCGACATCAGTACGAGGATGCCGACGGTGGTCGCGAGTGCGATGAACTCGACGTAGATCTCGTACGGCAGGAAGGTGCCGATGTACGGGATGATCCAGTCGGCCTGGAAGAGCTGGCCGTACGCGTTGACGATCGTCAGTCCGAGCGTCAGGAAGCCGATCGCGACGAACCAGTGAGCGAAGCCCACGATGCCCCAGCGGTTCATCCGCGTGTGGCCGAAGAACTCCTTGGCCAGGGTGATCGTGCGCGCTCTGGGGTCGTCGGTGCGAGTGCCGGCCGGTACGGGTGAGCCGAGCTTCACGAACCGGTAGATCTCGGCGACGGCTCGGCCGATGAGCGCGACGCCGACCACGGTCAGCACCAGCGACACGATGATCGCGGCGAGTTGCATTGGGGGCTCCTCGGGCCTGCGAGGGTGGGAAGAGCAGCACCAGGTCGAAGGGTGCTACCAAGCGGTTCTACTAAGCGGTAACTTAATCGGTTTGTGCTGAGGGTACCCAGTTATCCCGCCGCACTGTAGCCGCGTGGGCGGTGATCTGTGTCGCTGAGGTGACCCTGAGCGGGGATGCGCGGTACGGGGGCGTCCCCGTCGTACGGCGCGAGCGCGGCGGCCGGCGTCCGTAGGAGGATCACCAGGTCGAGGCCGATCCAGTACTGCTCCACGTAGTGCTGGTCGAGCAGCGCGGGCTCGTCCCACGGCATCGGCGAGCGGCGGCGCACCTGCGCGAGGCCGGTGAGGCCCGGCCGTACGGACCGCCGCCACGGCGCCGCGGCCCTGGGGTCGCCCGGCGCGAGAGGCGCCGGGCCGACGAGCGACATCTCACCGCTGACGACATGGGGCAGGCGCGACAGCAGGTCCAGCCGGTGCCGGCGGGTGGCGAGGGAGCGGACGGTGAAGACGCGCCCTTCCTTGCCGACGCGGCGGCCGTGGGTGAAGGCGCCGCCGGGGTGCCGCGCGGAGAGCGTGAGGGTGAGGGCGGCGGCGGCCAGCAGGGGCGCGGTCAGAACCAGCAGGAGTGAGCCGAGCGTCAGGTCGAGCAGGCGTTTGGGGTCCAGATCCAGGTCCGGAACCATGGGGCCTCCCTGACCGTTGTATGCGACATCGCGCCTTTTGTGAGCGCCTGCCGACCGATCGTGCCGCAGCGGGGAAGAGAAGTTCCGAAGGCGCGCGGACCTGCGGGAACCGCACGGTTCCCGGGCTGCCCCCCGAAATCGAGCCGCACGATAGTTGAGTCCGGTCGACTCAGCTCTGTTGACGGCCGGGGATCGGTCGTGCATCCTTGAGCCTGTTCCACTCAAGTCAGCTGGAGGAATCGAAATGGCACGTGCGGTCGGCATCGACCTGGGCACGACTAACTCCGTCGTCAGCGTTCTCGAAGGCGGCGAGCCCACCGTCATCACCAACGCCGAAGGCGCCAGGACCACGCCGTCCGTCGTCGCCTTCGCCAAGAACGGCGAGGTGCTCGTCGGAGAGGTCGCCAAGCGCCAGGCAGTCACGAACGTCGACAGGACCATCCGGTCGGTCAAGCGCCACATGGGCACCGACTGGAAGATCAACCTCGACGGCAAGGACTTCAACCCGCAGCAGATGTCCGCGTTCGTCCTTCAGAAGCTGAAGCGCGACGCGGAGTCCTACCTGGGTGAGAAGGTCGTGGACGCGGTCATCACCGTCCCGGCGTACTTCAACGACTCCGAGCGCCAGGCCACGAAGGAGGCCGGCGAGATCGCGGGCCTCAACGTCCTGCGTATCGTCAACGAGCCGACGGCCGCCGCGCTGGCGTACGGGCTCGACAAGGACGACCAGACGATCCTCGTCTTCGACCTCGGCGGCGGCACCTTCGACGTGTCGCTCCTGGAGATCGGTGACGGCGTCGTCGAGGTGAAGGCCACCAACGGTGACAACCACCTCGGTGGTGACGACTGGGACCAGCGTGTCGTCGACTACCTGGTGAAGCAGTTCGCCAACGGTCACGGCGTGGACCTGGCCAAGGACAAGATGGCTCTCCAGCGTCTCCGCGAGGCCGCGGAGAAGGCGAAGATCGAGCTGTCGTCCTCCACCGAGACCACGATCAACCTGCCGTACATCACGGCGTCCGCCGAGGGTCCGCTGCACCTGGACGAGAAGCTCACGCGCTCTCAGTTCCAGCAGCTGACGGCCGATCTGCTGGAGCGCTGCAAGACCCCGTTCCACAACGTCATCAAGGACGCCGGCATCGCGCTGTCCGAGATCGACCACGTGGTCCTGGTCGGTGGCTCCACGCGTATGCCCGCCGTCGCCGAGATCGTCAAGGAGCTCACCGGCGGCCGTGACGCCAACAAGGGCGTCAACCCGGACGAGGTCGTGGCCATCGGTGCCGCGCTCCAGGCCGGTGTCCTCAAGGGCGAGGTCAAGGACGTCCTGCTGCTCGACGTCACCCCGCTGTCTCTTGGTATCGAGACCAAGGGCGGCATCATGACCAAGCTCATCGAGCGCAACACCACGATCCCGACGAAGCGCTCCGAGATCTTCACGACGGCCGAGGACAACCAGCCGTCGGTGCAGATCCAGGTCTACCAGGGCGAGCGCGAGATCGCGGCGTACAACAAGAAGCTCGGAATGTTCGAGCTGACCGGACTGCCGCCCGCCCCGCGCGGTGTGCCGCAGATCGAGGTCGCCTTCGACATCGACGCCAACGGCATCATGCACGTGGCCGCGAAGGACCTCGGCACCGGCAAGGAGCAGAAGATGACCGTCACCGGTGGCTCCTCGCTGCCGAAGGACGAGGTCAACCGGATGCGTGAAGAGGCCGAGCAGTACGCGGACGAGGACCACCGCCGCCGCGAGGCCGCCGAGACCCGCAACCAGGCCGAACAGCTCGTCTACCAGACCGAGAAGTTCCTCAAGGACAACGAGGACAAGGTCCCCGGTGACGTGAAGGAAGAGGTCGAGACCTCCATCGGCGAGCTGAAGGAGAAGCTCAAGGGTGAGGACACGGCCGAGATCCGTACGGCCACGGAGAAGGTCGCCGCCGTCTCGCAGAAGCTGGGCCAGGCCATGTACGCCAACGCCCAGGCCGAAGGCGCCACCGACGCCCCGGGCGCGGAGCAGGCCGGTCCCGCCGGCGGCACCGACGCCGCGGACGACGTCGTGGACGCCGAGATCGTCGACGACGAGAAGCCCAAGAAGGACGGTGCCGCGTGACGGAGGAGACTCCGGGCTTCGAAGAGGAGCCCGACGTCCCTTCAGGCGCCACCCCCGAAGACGCCGCGCCGAAGGCCGCCGAGCCGGACTCCGCCAAGGAGTCAGGCCCGGCCGGCCCCCCGGCAGGGGACGTACAGGACGCAACACAGACGGCGCTGATCGCTCAGCTGGACCAGGTCCGTACGGCGCTCGGTGAGCGCACGGCAGACCTTCAGCGGCTCCAGGCCGAGTACCAGAACTACCGCCGCCGGGTCGAGCGGGACCGGGTCACGGTCAAGGAGATCGCCGTCGCGAGCCTCCTGACCGAGCTGCTGCCCGTGCTCGACGACATCGGGCGTGCCCGGGAGCACGAGGAGCTCGTGGGCGGGTTCAAGTCGGTGGCGGAGTCGCTGGAGACGGTGGCCGCGAAGATGGGCCTCCAGCAGTTCGGCAAGGAGGGCGAGCCCTTCGACCCGACGATCCACGAGGCGCTGATGCACAGCTACGCGCCGGATGTCACCGAGGACACGTGCGTCGCGATCCTCCAGCCTGGGTACCGGTTCGGCGAGCGGACCATCAGGCCCGCGCGCGTCGCCGTGGCGGAGCCCCAGCCGGGGGTCCAGCCCGGGGAGAAGGCGTCGGGCGCCGACGAGCCGGACACGGACGAGGAGAACGGTGGCCCGGACGAGGGCTGACGTGCCGCCCCGCGGTACGGGACGTGCGGACGGCGGTACGGATGGGCAGTACGCATGACGGGCAGTTCGCATGACGGGCAGTGAGGAGGGACGTCGGGAATGAGTACCAAGGACTTCGTGGAGAAGGACTACTACAAGGTTCTCGGCGTCCCCAAGGACGCCACCGAGGCCGAGATCAAGAAGGCGTACCGGAAGCTCGCCCGCGAGTTCCACCCGGACGCCAACAAGGGTGACGCCAAGGCCGAGGAGCGCTTCAAGCAGATCTCCGAGGCCAACGACGTGCTCGGCGACCCCAAGCGGCGCAAGGAGTACGACGAGGCGCGCTCGCTCTTCGGCAACGGCGGCGGCTTCCGGGCCGGCCCCGGTGGCGGCGGCGGGTCCTTCAACTTCGACCTGGGCGACCTCTTCGGAGGCGGCCCCCAGGGCGGCGGTCAGGGACCCCAGGGCCAGAGCGGCGCCGGCGGCTTCGGCGGCGGGCTCGGGGACGTGTTCGGCGGCCTCTTCAACAGAGGCGGTCCCGGCACGGGCACGCGTACGCAGCCGCGCCGCGGCCAGGACATCGAGTCCGAGGTGACGCTCAGCTTCACCGAGGCGGTCGACGGGGCCACGGTCCCGCTGCGGATGTCCAGCCAGGCGCCCTGCAAGGCGTGTTCGGGCACCGGCGACAAGAATGGTTCGCCGCGGGTCTGCCCGACCTGCGTCGGCACCGGACAGGTGTCGCGCGGCACGGGCGGCGGCTTCTCGCTGACCGACCCGTGCGTGGACTGCAAGGGCCGTGGGCTAATCGCCCAGGACCCGTGCGACGTCTGCAAGGGCAGCGGCCGAGCCAAGTCCTCGCGGACCATGCAGGTGCGGATTCCGGCGGGCGTCAGCGACGGCCAGCGGATCCGGCTGCGCGGCAAGGGCGCTCCGGGTGAGCGCGGCGGTCCGGCGGGCGACCTGTACGTGGTCGTCCATGTCGGCTCGCACCCGGTCTTCGGCCGTAGGGACGACAATCTCACCGTCACCGTGCCGGTCACCTTCGTGGAGGCGGCGCTCGGCGGCGAGGTCAAGGTCCCGACGCTGGGCGGGCCGCCGGTCACGCTGAAACTGCCCGCGGGCACGCCCAACGGCCGTACGATGCGCGCCCGGGGGAAGGGTGCCGTACGCAAGGACGGCAGCCGGGGCGACCTCCTGGTCACCGTCGAGGTGGTCGTCCCCAAGGATCTCGGCGCCGAGGCTCGTGACGCGCTGGAGACCTACCGGAAGGCGACCGTGGGGGAGAACCCGCGGGACGAGCTGTTCCAGGCAGCGAAGGGAGCGTGACTCCAATGGACGGGGTCGGGCGGCGTCGACCGCACTCATCGTTCAACCGAGCCTACGAACTGACCGAAGAGTCCCCTGTCTACGTCATCTCGGTGGCGGCCCAGCTCTCCGGGCTGCACCCGCAGACACTGCGCCAGTACGACCGGCTGGGCCTGGTCTCGCCGGACCGTACGGCGGGCCGGGGCAGGCGTTACTCGGCGCGCGACATCGAACTGCTCCGCCAGGTGCAGCAGTTGTCGCAGGACGAGGGCATCAACCTGGCCGGCATCAAGCGCATCATCGAGCTGGAGAACCAGGTCGCGGCGCTCCAGGCGCGCGTGGCGGAACTCGGCGCGGCGGTGGACGGCGCGGCGGCGGCGATGAGCCAGCGCGAGGCCCAGGTCCACGCGTCGTACCGGCGCGACCTGGTGCCGTACCAGGACGTGCAGCAGACGAGCGCGCTGGTGGTGTGGCGGCCGAAGCCGAAGCTGTCGTCGGACTAGAGGGTGTCCGCGAAGTAGCGCCCGGCGGTGTCCGGCGAGGAATCCGATGTGGGAAGGCCCGTCGCCTTCTGGAGAGATCCGGGGCGGCGGGTCTTCGTGCTTCCCCCGCTGTGGGCCGGCACGTGTCCGACGGGTCGGCGGGTTCGCGTACCGATCCCCTAAACGCGGCCCAGACCCGACTGGACGATGAGGGCGCCGAGGTGGGTGCGGCTGGAGGCGTTGAGGGCCTGCATCAGTTTGGCTATGTGGGAGCGGCAGGTGCGGACGCTGATGCCCATCTTGCGGGCGACCATCTCGTCGGTGGTGCCCTCGGCGAGGAGACGGGCGATGCTGCGCTGTACGGACGTGACAGGCACGTCGGGGGAGACGGCGGGCGGGCGTTCCGTCATCGGAGTGGCGTGGGCCCACAGGACCTCGTAGACCTGGACGAGATACGTGATCAGGGCCGGGTGCCGGATTTCCAGGGCCGTGTGGCGGTTGGCGCTGGCGGGGATGAAGGCCACGGAACGGTCGACGATGATCAGGCGTTCGACGGTCTGCTCGACCGTGCGTACCTCCAGCCGGTCGGCGGGCACCTGCTCCAGATACTCCTTGACGATCGGGCTGTAGCGCGCCGGGTGCTGGTACAAGTGCCTTAATCGGGCGCCTCGTTCGATGGCCGCGAGGGAGCGGGCCAGACCCGCCATCATGACGTTGCGCTGCCTGCTGAAGCCCGGCTGGACCGTGAGGATCTCCGATGTCGCCGCGCCGGCGGCCTCGCCGACCTTCGCGTCGATCAGCCTTTTGCCGTCGAGGGCGGTGATGGAGGCGACGGGGTCCTCGGTGACGACGTTGCTCAGCGGCGCGAGCGAGTTGACCAGGGACGCGGTGAGCTGTACGCGTTCGTGGATCTCCCGGGTGATGGGCTGGAGGAGGTGCGCCAGGGCCGTGGACGGAAGTACCGGGCGCATCGACGCGTCGTCCCGGGGGTCGGGATACATGAGGGCCATGTCGGTGAGGCACGGCGCGGGCGTGAGTTCGTCGCGGTTGATCCGGCCTCTGCGCAGCGCCTCGGTGTAGAGGCGTATCGCCGACTCGCACAGCTCCCGGTCGCTGTGCGGATGTGTCTGTTTGTCTGCACTTTCGGCTATTTGAGTGCCCCCCGCTTTCTGCAATGCAGCAAGATGACGGTGGTGAAATCCTAGTCGGTGGTGGAGTGTTGTTGAGGCCGGGAGGGGGCAACTCCCGGAGCGCGTCCGGGCCGTGGCCTCGCCACCGCGGGCGTGGTCACGGCCTCACTCCACTCTTTCCCAGTGGTCCGCTGGAGGTGCCGCGTGTTCGGACAGCTCAGTGATCCTGGTCCAGGACTCCTGATTGGGCGATGAGATAGCCGAGTTGGGCCCGGCTGCCACTGCCGAGTGTGGTACTCAGCTTGGCGATGTGCGCGCGGCAGGTGCGTACGTTCATGCCGAGTCGGCGCGCGATCGCCTCGTCCACATGGCCGTCGATGAGGAGCTTGGCGATGGAGCGCTGGGTGCTGGTGATGCCGTCGATCTCCGGTGCGTACGACAACTGCTCGTCCCAGGGGGTGCCGTGGAGCCAGAACTGCTCGAAGACACCGACGAGATACTGGACGAGCCCTTCGTGACGCAGCTCCAGGGCGATCCTCCGATCGCTGCGGGCAGGTACGAACGCCACTTTGCGGTCGACGATGATGAGGCGTTCGATGATCTCTTCGAGCGTTCTCACCTCCACTCCGTGCGGGGCGACCAGTTCCACGTAGGCCAGCGTCGCGGGGTGGTGCCGGGCCGTGTGCTGGTACAGGGTCCGCATCTTCACGCCGTTGTCGAGCAGGGGGCGAACCCGGCGCAGGGCCTCCTCCTGGGCGGTCGGCCCCCTTCCGCTGCCGGGCTGGACGGTCAGCAGTTCCTCGGTGCATTCCGCGGTGACCCGGTCCAGGGTCGAGTTGATGAGACTCAGCCCTTCGAGCACGGTGATCGCGTGCGTGGTCGACGGGTCGGTGGCGGTGAGCGTCATGAACGGCTCGAAGGTCTCCGCCAGCGACATGGCGAGTTGCCTGCGCTCCTGGATCTCCCGTTCAAGGGGATGCGTGAGCTGGTTGAGGGCGATGGCCGGGGACACGGGACGGAGCCACTGGGCGTCGTCCGGATCCGGCCGCAACAGCGCGAGCGCGAGCAGGCAGGGTGCCCCCTCCACCTCTGACCGGGACAGCCGGCCGGAACGTAGCGCCGCCGCGTACAGATTTTTGCCGGCTTCGCACAGTTCGCCAGGCCCATGCTTATGTCCGTCAATCCCCTGACTTGACTGCATTTGCCACCCCCTCAGGGTCCTGAATTACAGGAACATGATGCCCGTGCTCGCTGGTGGAAGCGTTCAGCGTGGGCCATCGTCTTAGTCGCGGGGGGAGGATAGTGATCAGAATGGGGTGGAGATCGTCCATGAAGAGGATGGCACGCGCGTTTTGCGTACTTGCTTTTGCCGTGGCCGTGACGGGTTCGCTCGCCGCGGTCGGTACCCCCTCGGCGGATAGCGCGTCTGTATCCGCTGTGCTGGCCCTGCCGGGCGATCCCTCTTGGGAGAGCGCACCGGCAGACCTGGGCGCATGACCGTCCCGCCGGACGACAGGGTCTTTCGGCGTGAGATGGCCTCGGCCTACCGGTCCGGGTGGCACTTCATCGATCTCGTCACGGCGATCCCACACCGTGGTGACTCGCTGATGGTCACCTTGTTCGGAGAGCCGGTGGTCGTCGTCCGTGAGGAGGACGAGGACGTCCGTGCCTACCGGTGTCTGAGGAAGCCTCGGGGGGCGCCGCAGCCCGTACGCTGCGCGATTCGGTACGACATGATTTTCGTCAATCTTGACCAGCGTGACCACCAGCTGGTCGAACCACAGACCATTTCCGCCACCCCCCGCAGTGCCTGAGCGATTCCCCCGTCGTAGTAGATCGCTCGGGCGCTTCCCCCACACAGCGGCGCCATCGTGGACCTGAAACGCGATGGCGCCGCTGTGCTGTCCGCGTACGGGGCCGGTGTGCCGTGCCCCGTACGCGGGCGGAGTGCGTGGCGGCGGCGTACGCGCGGCGCGCGTCATCCTCTGCCCAGCGCGCGGTCGACGACGATCTCGATGACGACCCGGTCCGGATTGGGCGCCGGCGTGCGTTCGTAGCGGGCCGCGTAACGGCCTACGGCGTCCGCGACCCGATCGGCCTCCGTGCGTACCGTCGCGAGGCCCTCAAGCGTCGCCCAGCGCCTCCCGTGGGCCTGGCAGACCGCGACCCGCCCGCCGTCGGGGCCCGCCGCCAGGATGTTGGCGACCTTGGTCGAGTTCTTGTTGGTGATGACACGTGCCAGCGCGGCCTCCGGTTCGTATGTCACCCCCACCGGCACCACGTGCGGGGTGCCGTCCGGCCGGAGTGTGGTCAGGGTGCACAGGTGGCGCTCTCCCCAGAAGGCGAGATATCCGGGGTCGGGATCGCGTACGTCTTGGGCCATGCCGGAAGAATAGGCGCGAATCGGCCTCGGAGGTGCGGGGTGGCGGGAGTTGGTCTCCGAGGGCGATCGGCCGCCGGGCGTTCCTCGCGCGCCTTGAGTGGAATAGACTCAACTTTGCGTACGTTGGGTGGGTCAGGTCCCCGGGGCTGAGGGACCGGCCCGAGTCGAGGAGGAGAGACCGCACGTGGACGCCGAGCTGACGAACAAGAGCAAGGACGCGTTCAACGCCGCCACCGAGCGCGCGGTGTCGGCGGGGCATGCCGATCTGACCCCCGCGCATCTGCTGCTCGCGCTGCTGGCCGGCGAGGACAACGAGAACGTCACCGACCTGCTCGTCGCGGTCGACGCCGACCAGGCTGAGGTACGGTCCGGGGCGGAGCGGGTCCTGGCCGAGCTGGCCAGCGTGCGCGGCTCCACCGTCGCGCCGCCGCAGCCCGACCGCAGGCTGCTGGCCGTCGTCGGCGACGCCGGCAAGCGGGCGGGGAAGCTGGGCGACGACTACGTCTCGACCGAGCATCTGCTCATCGGGATCGCGGCCGAGGGCGGCAAGGCCGGGGACGTACTGGACCGGCAGGGAGCCGGTGCGAAGAAGCTGCTGGAAGCGTTCGAGAAGGCAAGGGGAGGACGCCGGGTGACCACGCCCGACCCGGAGGGCCAGTACAAGGCCCTGGAGAAGTTCGGCACCGACTTCACGGCCGCGGCGCGCCTCGGCAGGCTCGACCCGGTCATCGGCCGGGACCAGGAGATCCGCCGCGTCGTGCAGGTGCTGTCGCGCCGTACGAAGAACAACCCCGTGCTGATCGGCGAGCCCGGCGTCGGCAAGACGGCCGTGGTGGAAGGGCTCGCGCAGCGCATCGTCAAGGGCGACGTGCCGGAGTCCCTGAAGAACAAGAAGCTGGTCTCCCTGGACCTCGGCGCGATGGTCGCGGGCGCCAAGTACCGCGGTGAGTTCGAGGAGCGGCTGAAGACCGTCCTGTCGGAGATCAAGGAGAGCGACGGGCAGATCATCACGTTCATCGACGAGCTGCACACCGTCGTGGGCGCGGGCGCCGGCGGCGACTCCGCCATGGACGCGGGCAACATGCTCAAGCCCATGCTGGCCCGCGGCGAGCTGCGCATGGTCGGCGCGACGACCCTGGACGAGTACCGGGAGCGCATCGAGAAGGACGCGGCGCTGGAGCGGCGCTTCCAGCAGGTGCTGATCGCCGAGCCGAACGTCGAGGACACGATCGCGATCCTGCGCGGGCTCAAGGGCCGGTACGAGGCGCACCACAAGGTGCAGATCGCGGACGCCGCGCTGGTGGCCGCCGCCGCCCTCTCCGACCGCTACATCACCTCGCGCTTCCTGCCCGACAAGGCCATCGACCTCGTCGACGAGGCCGCCTCCCGCCTCCGTATGGAGATCGACTCCTCGCCTGTCGAGATCGACGAACTCCAGCGGTCGGTGGACCGCCTCCGTATGGAGGAGCTGGCCCTCAAGAACGAGTCGGACCCCGCGTCCAAGCAGCGTCTGGAGAAGCTGCGCCGCGACCTCGCCGACCGCGAGGAGGAGCTGCGGGGACTCGACGCCCGCTGGCAGAAGGAGCGCCAGGGCCTCAACCGCGTCGGTGAGCTGAAGGAGAAGCTGGACGAGTTGCGGGGGCAGGCCGAGCGCGCGCGGCGCGACCAGGACCTCGACACCGCCTCCAAGCTGCTGTACGGCGAGATCCCGGACGTGGAGCGGGAGTTGGCGGAGGCGGCCGAGGCGGAGCAGGAGGCCGCCAAGGACACCATGGTCAAGGAGGAGGTCGGCCCGGACGACATCGCCGATGTCGTCGGCTCGTGGACCGGGATCCCGGCCGGGCGGCTGCTGGAGGGCGAGACGCGCAAACTCCTCCGTATGGAGGCCGAGCTGGGGAACCGGCTGATCGGCCAGACGGAGGCGGTCGAGGCGGTGTCGGACGCGGTACGGCGCACCCGCGCGGGCATCGCGGACCCGGACCGGCCGACCGGTTCGTTCCTCTTCCTCGGGCCGACCGGTGTCGGCAAGACCGAACTGGCCAAGGCGCTGGCCGACTTCCTCTTCGACGACGAGCGGGCCATGGTCCGCATCGACATGAGCGAGTACGGCGAGAAGCACTCGGTCGCCCGGCTCGTCGGCGCGCCGCCCGGCTACGTCGGCTACGAGGAGGGCGGCCAGCTCACCGAGGCCGTCCGCCGCAGGCCGTACAGCGTGGTCCTGCTGGACGAGGTCGAGAAGGCGCATCCGGAGGTCTTCGACGTCCTGCTCCAGGTGCTCGACGACGGGCGGCTCACCGACGGCCAGGGCCGGACCGTGGACTTCCGCAACACCATCCTGATCCTGACGTCGAACCTCGGCAGTCAGTACCTGGTCGATCCGGTCCCCTCGGCTCAGACGAAGAAGGAGCGGGTGCTGGAGGCCGTACGCAGCTCCTTCAAGCCGGAGTTCCTGAACCGGCTGGACGATCTCGTGGTCTTCTCGGCCCTCTCCGAGGAGGAGCTGGCCAGGATCGCCGACCTCCAGATCGCCCGCCTCGCCAGGCGACTGGCCGACCGCCGGCTCACCCTCGACATCACTCCGGAAGCCCTCGCCTGGCTCGCCGACAAGGGCAACGACCCGGCGTACGGCGCCCGCCCGCTGCGGCGTCTGATCCAGACGGCGATCGGCGACCGGCTGGCGAAGGAGATCCTCGCGGGCGAGGTCGTGGACGGCGACACCGTACGGGTGGAGCGCGTGGACGACGGGCTGATCGTGGGGCCGGTGACGCGCGGGGAGGAACCGGAGGACGCGGAGGCGGGGGACGGAACGGACGCGCCTTCTCTGGAGAAGACGCCGTAGGGCACGGCGGGCCCCGCCCGGCCCGCGGGCCCGCCACCCACGTGGTGGCGGGCCTTCCAGTGGACCATCGCGCGGAGCTTCGCGCGATTGCCCACGGGGTGCAGGGTTTCCGCCCGGGGATCGCGGCTAGGGTCGTCGTCAGACAACGGCATGCCATCCTCAGGAGAATCCAGCGATGACCATCGACCCGTCCTCGATTCCGAATTTCGGGGCCCAGCCCCAGCCGCAGGCTGCGGGAACGGCGGGCCCTGTCGTCCCCGACCAGGACCTGGTCAAGCAGCTCCTCGACCAGATGGAGCTGAAGTACGTCGTCGACGACGAGGGTGACCTCGCGGCGCCGTGGGAGGAATTCCGCACGTACTTCATGTTCCGCGGCGAGGGCGACCAGCAGGTCTTCTCCGTGCGGACGTTCTACGACCGGCCCCACGCCATCGATGACAAGGCCAAGATCCTCGACGCGATCGACGACTGGAACCGCCGCACGCTGTGGCCCAAGGTCTACAGCCACGTGCACGAGGAGGAGGACGGCGGCCCCACCACCGTCCGCCTCATCGGCGAGGCCCAGATGCTGATCGGCACCGGGGTCAGCCTGGAGCACTTCGTGTCGTCGACCGTCAGCTGGGTGCGGGCGTCGATCGAGTTCGACAAGTGGATCGTCGAGACCTTCGGGCTGACCCCGGCCGAGGAGAAGTCCGGCGAGGAGAAGCCGGCCGACGACGCCTGACGAATCGTCCGGACAACGCCTCGTGGCGCCCCCTGCGGCGGCTCGCCGGGCGCGCCCTCCTTACAGCGGCATCGGGGCCAGCGTGAGCAGGTACGTCCCGTAGCACCACGACAGCCCGGCGAGGGCGGCGATCACCACGGTCGCCACCCTCGGCCGGGCTTTCGTGAGCGCGCACGCGAGCGGGAGCAGCAGCGGGAACGCGGGCAGCAGGAAGCGCGGCTTGGACTCGAAGAAACCGCCACCGCCGACCGCGATCAGGAGCAGCACCCCCGCGTACACGAGCAGTGGCAGGGGTGGGCGGTTCTCCCGGTCCACGAGGAGCAGCACGAAGAGCAGTACGCCCGCGGCGACGATCGACGCGGTCATGGGGGAGGCGAGTTCGGTGGCCCGCAGCGCGACGTCCCGCACGTTGAGCAGGTTGTCGACGCCGAGGTCGAAGCGGGACCGCCAGCCGGCCTGCACGGCGAAGTAGCCGCCGAGCGGATCGCCGGTGCGTAAGCCCACCCAGAGCACGTAACCGCCCCAGCCGAGCGGCGCGACGAAGGCCGCTGCCCAGAGCCGCCAGGGGGCGTGGGCGCGGCGCTTCCACAGTTCGTACGCCGCCGCGACGCACACTGCCGCCGCGATCGCGATCCCGTTGGGCCGGGAGAGGCCCGCGAGCGCGGCCAGCGAACCCGCCCACAGCCAGCGGCCGGTGACCACCGCGTACAGGGAGAAGGCGGCGAAGGCGGTGAGGAGCGGTTCCGTGTACGCGAGGGAGAGCACGACCGAGTGCGGGAGCAGGCCCCACAGGAGCACCAGGAGGGCCGCGGTTGTCCGGCCGTGGAGACGTTCGCCGAGGAGGTACATCGCGAAGGCGGCGGCTGCCGCGGCGGCCCAGGAGAGCAGCACGGCGGCGGTGCCGCCGCCGAGTGGGAGCACGGTGGTGACGGCGCGTACGAGGGCGGGGTAGAGCGGGAAGAACGCCAGGTCGCTGTGGACGGCGCCGTCGGTGAAGTGGAGGGTGTAGCCGTAACCGTTGGCGGCGATCCTCGTGTACCAGACGGAGTCCCAGGTGCGGGTGAGGAGTTGGGACGGCGAGCGGCCGATGCGTTCGGCCCACAGCCACAGGATCAGCAGGCCGGTGAGCCGGGCGGCGGCGAACAGTCCGAGCGCGGGGGCGGCGCGGCGGAGCGCGGAGGCGAGGCGGGCGCCGCGCGGTCGCCGCACGGGGCGGCCGGCGGGGCGGCGCTCGGGTCGACCGG
>NZ_JAAPBF010000065.1 GCF_022695985.1 Streptomyces sp. NP-1717
TGCCGCAGCCCGCCGAGACGTGGAGGTAGGACGTGCGGCCCCCCGCGTCGTACGTCGACAGGCCCCGCGCGCGGGCCGTGTCCAGGTCGCAGTTGGTGACCACGGCGCCGTAGAACGGGATGCGGAGCTGGCCGCCGTGGGTGTGACCGCCCAGGATCAGGGGGTAACCGTCCGAGGTGAACGCCTCCAGCGAGCGGAGGTACGGGGCGTGGACCACGCCGATCGACAGGTCCGCGTCGGGCTCCGGGCCGCCCGCGACCTCGGCGTAGCGGTCGCGCTTGATGTGCGGGTCGTCGACGCCCGTGAGGGCGATCTCGTGGCCGTCGATCTTGAGCCGCCCGCGGGCGTTGGTGAGGCCCACCCAGCCCGCCGCGTCGAAGGCGTCGCGCATCGGCTCCCACGGGTTGTGGACGACGTTGACGGCCGGGGCGTTGCCGTTCAGACCGTGCTTGCCCTGGGCCTTCTCGTAGATGTAGCGCGCCGGGTTGCGCAGCGCGGGGCCGTAGTAGTCGTTGGAGCCGAAGACGTAGACGCCCGGGAACTCCATCAGGGGGCCCAGCGCGTCGAGCACCTCCGGTACGCCCTCCGGGTCGGAGAGGTTGTCGCCGGTGTTGACGACGAAGTCGGGGCGCAGGCCGGCCAGGGAGCGGAGCCAGCGCTGTTTCTTGCGCTGGCCGCTGACCATGTGGATGTCCGAGACGTGGAGGACCCGCAGCGGCCGCATGCCTTCGGGCAGTACGGGGACGGACACCCGTCGCAGTCGGAAGGAGCGGGCCTCGAAACCGGCGGCGTAGGCGATGCCGGCCGCCCCGACGGCCGCGATTCCCGCGGTGACTTTCAGGGGGACTCCGTAGCGTGCGCGCATGGTGTCATCGTCGCAGACCCGCACCGCCCGCGCGGTCACACCCCCGATCACCCGACGATCATCCGAAGGTACGGAGCACCTCCCGCGCACGGCCGCGCGGCGGCGCCGGAAAACTCGTCGGCGGTCCTTGGGCCGTACCTGACACACTGTGCGCATGACCACGCTCAAGTCAAAGCTGCACGACGACCTCATCGCCGCGATCAGGGCACGCGACGAGCTGCGTTCCGCCACCCTCCGGCTGACCCTCGCTGCGATCTCCAAGGAGGAGGTCTCCGGTAAGTCGGCGCGTGAGCTCTCCGACGACGAGGTGCAGAAGGTGATCGCCAAGGAGGCCAAGAAGCGCCGCGAGGCGGCCGAGGCCTTCGCGCAGGGCGGGCGAACCGAGCAGGCGGAGCGGGAGAAGGCGGAGGGCGTGCTGCTCGACGCGTATCTGCCGCAGCAGCTGTCCGACGACGAGCTCGGCGCGATCGTGGCGCAGGCGGTCGGTGAGGCGAAGGCCGCCGGCGCCGAGGGGCCGCGTGCGATGGGCGCCGTCATGAAGATCGTCGGGCCGAAGGTCGCGGGCCGTGCCGAGGGCGGTCGCGTCGCCGCCGCGGTGAAGCAGAGCCTCGCCGCCGGCTGACATACGCAGAGGGACGCGAGAGGGGCTCCCGGTCGCGATCGAAGGATCGATCGCGACCGGGAGCCCCTTGTCAGTGGCTGTTACGGCTTCTCACGCCTACCCGAACGTGCCCGGGAAGCCCGGGAACGGGTCGCCCCCGTTCCCCCCGTTGCCGCCGCCGCCCGGCCTGCCGGGACCCTGGCCCGGGTCCTGGTCGCCGTTGCCCCCATCGCCGTCACCGCCCCCGTCGCCATCGCCCTCGCCGCCGTTCCCGCCGTTGTCGCCGCCGCCGTTGTCGCCCGGCCGGTCGCGGCCCTTGTCCTTGTCCTTCTCCGGATCCGGGATGTTGATGGTGTTGAACCCGGGCGCTTCCTTGCCGTCGAGCGCACCGCCCATCGCGTCGCGCCAGATCGGTCCGGGCACGGCGCCACCGAAGACCTTGTCGTGGTACTGGCCGCCGATGGTGATGTCCACCATCTTCTTCTTGTGCGCCGGGTCGCCGACCCACACCGCGCCCGCCATGTTCGGCGTGTAGCCCACGAACCACGCGGCGAGCCGGAAGTCGGTCGTACCGGTCTTGCCGGCGCTCGGCCTGCTGCCGAGGCCCGCCTCCTGGCCCGTACCGTCCTCGACCACGCCCGCCAGCAGTGTGTTTATGGTGTCGGCCGTCTTCTCCGACATCGCCCGCGAGCAGGTCGACTTCGGGACGTCCATCTCCTTGCCGTTCGGGTCGGTGATCGACGAGATGGCGATCGGGGTGCAGTACGTGCCGCGGTTGGCGAACGTGGCGTACCCCGAGGCCATGGTGAGCGGCGACATCTCCTGTGTGCCGAGCGTGATCGACGGGACCTGGTCGATCGCCTTGCCGTTGGCCCGCTCCACGCCCATCTTCCGGGACAGCTCGGTCACCGGGCAGACACCGATCTGGCTGATCAGCTGTACGTAGTAGGTGTTGACCGACTTGGCGGTCGCTTCCTTCATCCCGTACGGGCCGACCTCGGTCTCGTTCTCGTTCTCGACCGGGACGCCCTGGTCCGTCCAGGGACCCTTGCAGGTCTGTACGGGGCTCGGGTAGTCCATCTGGTACGGCGAGGGGTACGACTGCGTCGGCTGGATGCCCTGCTCCAGGGCCGCCGCCGCGACGATGGGCTTGAAGGTCGACCCCGGCTGGTAGCCGGCGCCGCCGCCCATGTCCTCGTCGACGGACAGGTTGATGTACGTCTCGCTCTTGCCGCCGCCGTACGGCCGCGACTGCCCCATGGCCAGGATCTTGCCGGTGCCCGGCTCGACGATCGACAGGGCGGTGGCGACCTCGTCCGTCTTGTAGACGTGCTTCTTGATCGATTCCTGCGCCGATTCCTGCGCCTGCGGGTCGAGCGTCGTCCGGACGGTCAGACCGCCCTGGTTCCAGACCTTGGCCCGGTCCTCCTGCGTCTTGCCGAAGGAGGAGTCGGTGAGGAACACCTTCCGTACGTAGTCGCAGAAGAAGCCCGCGCCCTTGACCGCCGTGATGCAGCCGTTCTTGGGACGGCTCACCTTCAGGTTGATGTCGGTCTTCTTCGCGCGGTCCGCCTCGGCCTGCGAGATGTCCTTCACGTCGGCCATGCGCTGGATCACGGTGTTGCGGCGCTCGGTCGCCTCGTCCGTGTTGTTCACGGGGTCGTACCGGCTCGGCGACTGGACGAGGCCCGCCAGCAGCGCCGCCTCCTCCAGCTTCAGGTCCTTCGCCGACTTGGAGAAGTAGCGGTGGGAGGCGGCCTCGACGCCGTACGCCTGCTGTCCGAAGAAGGTGATGTTCAGGTAGTTCTCGAGGATCTTCTTCTTGCCCAGCTCCTCCTCGACCTGGATCGCGAACTTGAGCTCGCGGATCTTGCGGCCGATGGTCTGCTGGGTGGCCTGGGCGACCTTGTCGGGGTCGTCACCCGCCTCCTCGACGAAGACGTTCTTCACGTACTGCTGGGTGAGGGTCGACGCGCCCTGGGAGACCCCGCCCGACTGCGCGTTGCGATTGGCCGCGCGCAGAACGCCCTTGAGGTCGACCGCGCCGTGCTCGTAGAAGCGCGAGTCCTCGATCGCGACGATCGCCTTCTGCATGTACGGCGACATGTCGGTGAGCGGGACGACCGTGCGGTCGCGTGAGTAGACGGTGGCGATCTGGCCGCCGTCCTTGTCGAGGATCGTGGTGCGCTGACTGAGCGGCGGCGTCTTGAGATTGGCCGGGATCTCGTCGAATCCCTCGACCGTGCCCTTGGCCGCCAGGCCCAGAACTCCGAAGGCGGGCAAGGCGATTCCCGCCAGCACCGCTCCCGCGAGCACACTGACACCGAGGAACTTGGCGGCCTGCTGGGTCCCGGTCAGACCGCCGCCGGAGCGCTTCTTTGGCATGCCAGCAGCCTACGTTGTCATTCGCCGGACACACATAAAGGCTCTGGCCTAAGCTGCACTCAACTGTCACAGCAGTGCGGTTTCGTATCAAGTCCTCGACGTGAGCATCCGGCGAACCACGTTCCGCCATCGACGCGTTGGAAGTCCTGTCCGATTCCGCCTCTTACGTCATCCGACGCCCGTTGTGGCTCAACTGAAACATCCCGACCTGTCGGGGTTCGTCGCGGATGTCCTCGGGTCACTCCCCTGGGTGATCTGCCGCGTACGCATAGTCCGTTCGGGCCATTCAAGAGTGGGCCCGAAGGGGGTGTTGCGCTGTGCCCACCTTCCGTAACGTCCTCAACTGGCAGCGGTGAATATGCCGCTTCCGCCGTGGGGGAGCCTCGATTCGGGAGAGGACGGCGCCGCGATGGGCTGGGTAACCGACTGGAGTGCGCAAGCAGCATGCCGCACTACCGATCCGGATGAATTGTTCGTACAGGGCGCAGCGCAGAACAGGGCCAAGGCGGTGTGCACCGGATGTCCGGTGCGGACGGAGTGCCTGGCCGACGCGCTGGACAACCGCGTCGAATTCGGCGTGTGGGGCGGAATGACCGAGCGGGAGCGACGCGCACTGCTGCGCAGACGCCCCACCGTCACCTCGTGGCGACGGCTGCTCGAAACCGCACGCACCGAGTACGAGCGCAGCGCGGGCATCCTGCCCGCCGGCCTTGAGGACGACGACGAGACGTACGGCTCGCGCCATTACGCCGACGTCATCGACGAGACATGGGCGGCGGTGGGGTAGGCCGTCGTACGCGGCGCGCGGCGGACGCGCGCACTCAATAACCCGCGGGTCGACGGGTCGTCAGCGCGCGCCGGTCACCACGGGGCCGGTCGCGCTGCGCCGCGCGCCACCGCACGGTTCGGCACAGGACCGCCGGCCCAGGGGCCGGTCACGCGGCGCCGGTCGTCGCCGGGCCGGTGACCGGGCTGTGGGTCGTGCACCGTTGGCGATACGCCGTCGGCCACACGCTCACGAGGTCCCGGGTACCGGGTCCTCACCCGCGAGGCGGATGCCGATGGTTCGGAGCCCGGCGAGGTCGTGCACATCGCCGGGAAGTGCCGTGACCTGCGCCACCGGGACCTCCGGGTGGAGCGCGGTGAAGCGGTCGCGGGTGCGCTGCTCACGCTTAAGTACCTGCATACGTTCGGCATGCAGGCGCAGCAAACCGGCCGTCAGCTGATTGACCGACGGCGGTTGGGACGGCGGTTCGGAAATCGACGGGTCGGACGTACGGGATGCCGCTGGGGCTTCTGGGGCGTCGGGAGATGAGCCCGCGGGGGCAGCGGCCTCACGAACTCCATCCTTCCCGCGGCCCTGATCCACAATGCGACCCTCTTCAAGATTTTCCGCGGCGGCCCGCGCCCGCTCCGCCGACAGCCGGGCGGCGCCGCTGCCGTGCACGCGGTTGAGGACGAGACCGGCGAGCGGCATCCCCTCGGCGGCCAGCCGTTCCACGAAGTACGCCGCCTCGCGCAGCGCGTCCCGCTCCGGCGCTGCGACCACCAGGAACGCCGTGCCGGGCGCCTGGAGCAGCCGGTACGTCGCGTCCGCGCGCGTACGGAAACCGCCGAACATCGTGTCCATCGCGGCCACGAACGTCTGCACGTCGCGCAGGAATTGGCCGCCGAGCAGCTTCCCGAGGGTGCCGGTCATCATCGACATCCCGACGTTCAGGAACTTCATCCCGGCCCGGCCGCCCATCTTCGCCGGGGCCATCAGCAGCCGGATGAACTTCCCGTCCAGGAACGAGCCGAGCCGCTTCGGCGCGTCCAGGAAGTCCAGCGCGGAGCGCGACGGCGGGGTGTCGACGACGATCAGGTCCCACTCGTCGCGCGCCCGCAACTGCCCCAGCTTCTCCATCGCCATGTACTCCTGCGTGCCCGCGAAACCGGCCGACAGGGACTGGTAGAAGGGGTTGTCCAGGATGGCGCGGGCCCGGTCCGGGTCTGCGTGCGCCTCGACGATCTCGTCGAAGGTCCGCTTCATGTCGAGCATCATCGCGTGCAGTTCACCACTGCCCTCGATGCCCTTGACCTGCCGCGGGGTGTTGTCGAGCGAGTCGATGCCCATGGACTGGGCGAGCCGGCGGGCCGGGTCGATGGTCAGCACGACCACCTTGCGGCCGCGCTCCGCCGCCCGTACGCCGAGAGCCGCCGCCGTCGTCGTCTTGCCCACGCCGCCGGAGCCGCAGCACACGATGATGCGCGTCTGCGGGTCGTCGAGCAGCGGATCGACTTCGAGCGGGGCCGCCGCCGGGTCCAGCGTCATCAGACCTCCCCAAGATTCCGTAGCTCCCCCGCCAGGCGGTACAGACCGGCGAGGTCCATCCCCTCGCCGATCAGGGGGAGTTCGTACGTGGGCAGCCCGAGCCGCGCCAGGACGGCTCGCTGTTCGCGCTCCAGCTCCACGCGCTGGGCGTGTTCGGCGGCCTGCTCCAGGAGGGGTCCCACGAGCTTCGTGGGCGCGCCGACGCCGGCCGCCGCGAGCGCCTTGGTGACCTCCTTGCGGCGGTCGCCCGCGACGCCGTTGACGGCCTCCTCGTCGAGGACGTGCGGGCGCACCATGTTCACGATCACCTTGCCGACGGGCAGTTCGGCGCCGCGCAGCTCGCCGACGCCGTCGGCGGTCTCCTGGACGGGCATCTCCTCAAGAAGCGTCACCAGATGCACGGCGGTCCCGGGCGACTTGAGCACCCGCATCACGGCCTGGGCCTGGTTGTATATCGGCCCTATCTTCGCGAGGCCGGCCACCTCGTCGTTCACGTTCAGGAAGCGTGTGATGCGGCCGGTCGGCGGGGCGTCCATCACGACGTAGTCGTACGTGAACCGGCCCCGCTTGTCCCGGCGGCGCACCGCCTCGCACGCCTTGCCCGTCAGCAGGACGTCCCGGACGCCCGGCGCGATCGTGGTGGCGAAGTCGATGGCGCCGATCTTCTTCAGGGCGCGGCCCGCGCTGCCGAGCTTGTAGAACATCTGGAGGTAGTCGAGGAGAGCGCGCTCGGCGTCGATGGCCAGCGCGAACACCTCGCCGCCCCCCGGGGCGACAGCGATCTTCCGTTCCTCGTAAGGAAGCGCCTCCGTTTCGAAGAGCTGTGCGATGCCCTGTCTGCCCTCGACCTCCACAAGGAGGGTGCGTTTGCCCTCCGTCGCGAGGGCGAGCGCGAGGGCGGCGGCGACCGTCGTCTTACCGGTGCCCCCCTTGCCGCTGACGACCTGGAGCCTGCTCACACATTCGAGCCTAACCAGTCGGACCGCGCGCTACGCACGAGGTGGTCCACGGGCTCCGTTCGAGATCGTCCACGGGCTCTGCACAGGGCCGTCGCGCGGTGCGGATACAGTCGGCCCATGACGAAGTGGGAGTACGCGACTGTTCCTCTGCTCGTGCACGCGACGAAGCAGATTCTGGACACCTGGGGCGAGGACGGCTGGGAGCTCGTCCAGGTGATTCCGGGCCCGAACAACCCCGAGCAGCTGGTGGCCTATCTGAAGCGAGAGAAGTCCGCATGAGCGGCGCTGTCGAGGCGGCTCTCGCCGAGCTGGGGCTGACGGTTCCGCAGGTCGTACCGCCGCTCGCGGCGTATCAGCCGGCCGTGCGCTCCGGTGTGTACGTCTACACGGCGGGGCAGCTCCCGATGGTGGAGGGCAAGCTTCCGGTGACCGGCAAGGTCGGCGCCGAGGTGACGCCCGAGGAGGCCAAGGACCTCGCCCGGATCTGCGCGCTCAACGCGCTGGCCGCCGTGAAGTCCGTCGCCGGTGATCTGGACCGCGTCGCGCGCGTGGTGAAGGTCACGGGATTCGTGGCCTCCGCATCGGACTTCACGGGCCAGCCCGCCGTCCTCAACGGCGCGAGCGAGCTGTTCGGCCAGGTCTTCGGCGACAAGGGCGTGCACGCGCGCAGCGCGGTCGGTGTCGCCGTACTGCCGCTGGACGCCCCGGTCGAGATCGAGATCCAGGTGGAGCTGGTCGCGGACTGACGTCCGCGGCCGGCCGGCCGGAGAGTGCGGGGGCGGCGCGGAGTTCGCTTCGCGGCGCCGGCCGGCCGCCGTCGCGCCGTCGTCGGGCCGCCTGCCGGCCGCCGTCGCTTCGGCGCGGGGTCCCCGGACCCCGGGAAGTGGCTCTCGAACATCGCCGGGGAAGCCCGTAGCATCCCGGCATGTCCAATGGTCAGTGGTTCCCGCCCGAGTGGTCCGGCCGCATCCGCGCGCTCGCCCTGGGCGAGCTCAGCGTGGCCCCCGCACGGCGGGCCGCGACCGTGATGCTGCTGCGCGACAACGCCGACGGCCCCTCCGTACACATGCTGCGCCGACGCACCTCCATGGCCTTCGCCGGAGGTGCGTACGCGTATCCGGGCGGTGGCGTCGACCCGCGCGACGACGACCGGCACGTCCGCTGGGCCGGGCCGGGGCGCGAGGTGTGGGCGGGGCGGCTCGGCGTCGACGCCGCGTCCGCGCAGGCCATCGTCTGCGCGGCGGTGCGCGAGACGTACGAGGAGGCCGGGGTCCTGCTCGCGGGCGAGACGGCCGGGACCGTCGTCGGCGACACCACGGGGGACGACTGGGAGGCGGACCGCGCCGCTCTCGTCGACCGTGAGCTGTCCTTCGCGGAGTTCCTGGACCGGCGCGGGCTGACGCTGCGCAGCGATCTGCTGGCGGCGTGGACCCGGTGGATCACCCCCGAGTTCGAGCCGAAGCGGTACGACACCTGGTTCTTCGTGGCCGCGCTGCCGGCCGGGCAGCGTACGCGCAACGCCTCTACAGAGGCTGACCGGACGGTGTGGATCCGGCCGGCGGACGCGGCGCGCGGATACGACGAGGGCGAGCTGCTGATGATGCCGCCCACCGTCGCGACCCTGCGTCAGCTCCAGCCGTACGGCACCGCCGCCGACGCGCTCGGCGCGGCCGCGGGGCGGGATCTCGCGCCCGTGCTGGCGAAGCCGAGGGTGGAGGGCGACGAGGTGGTTCTCGCCTGGCCCGGCCAAGAGGAGTTCACCAAGCGCGTGCCACTGCGCGTACCGATGGGGGGTGGCGACCGATGACGGACGCCGCCGCCCTGCCGGGCCAGCCGCGCGGAGGCGTGCTCTCGGGCGCCGCGACGGCCCGCGCGGTCAACGTGCTCGCGCCCAATCCGTCCGCGATGACCCTGGACGGCACGAACACCTGGATCGTCTCCGAGCCGGACTCCGCGCTC
The DNA here is from genome assembly GCF_022695985.1 of Streptomyces sp. NP-1717. GTDB lineage: Bacteria > Actinomycetota > Actinomycetes > Streptomycetales > Streptomycetaceae > Streptomyces. The sequence goes on from NZ_JAAPBF010000065.1 coordinate 9,084, forward strand.
GCCGTCGTGATCGACCCCGGTCCGCTCGACGAGGCGCATCTTCAGGAGGTCGTCGCCACCGCCGAGCGCGCGGGCAAGCGCGTCGCGCTGACCCTCCTCACCCACGGTCACCCGGACCACGCGGAGGGCGCGGCGCGCTTCGCCGAGCTGACGCGTACGTCCGTACGGGCCCTGGATCCGGCCCTGCGCCTCGGCGACGAGGGGCTGGCGGCCGGTGACGTCGTCACGGAGGGCGGGCTGGAGCTGCGTGTCGTGGCGACCCCCGGGCACACCTCGGACTCGCTCTGCTTCCATCTGCCGGCCGACCGCGCGGTGCTGACCGGCGACACGATCCTCGGCCGCGGTACGACGATGGTGGCCCACCCGGACGGCAGGCTCGGCGACTACGTGGACTCGCTGCGGCGGCTCCGCTCGCTGACCGTCGACGACGGTGTCCATACGGTGCTGCCGGGGCACGGGCCCGTACTGGAGGACGCCCAGGGGGCGGTGGAGTACTACCTCGCGCACCGCGCGAGCCGTCTCGCGCAGGTGGAGACGGCGGTGGAGAACGGCTTCCGGTCACCGGCGGAGATCGTGGCGCATGTGTACGGAGGCAGCGGCGTGGACCGGTCCCTGTGGCCGGCGGCGGAACTCTCGGTGCGCGCGCAGTTGGAGTACCTGCGGGAGCACGGGCTGATCTCCGGGATGTAGCGACCGGTCCGTCCCCGGGTGAACGTTCAGCCCTCAAGCGTCGGACGGGCCGCATACACGGCCCGTCCGGACGCTGGAGGACATCAGCCGGCCCGACCGCTGCTTCAGGCCCACGGCTCCGTGTGAGGCGTCAGCGCGAGCGCTTCGCGAGGCGTTCGACGTCCAGGAGGATCACCGCGCGGGCCTCCAGGCGCAGCCAGCCGCGCTGGGCGAAGTCGGCGAGCGCCTTGTTGACCGTCTCGCGGGACGCGCCGACCAGCTGGGCCAGCTCCTCCTGCGTCAGGTCGTGGACGACGTGAATGCCCTCCTCCGACTGCACGCCGAAGCGGCGCGACAGGTCGAGGAGCGCACGGGCGACACGGCCCGGCACGTCGGAGAAGACCAGGTCGGACATCTGGTCGTTCGTCTTGCGCAGACGCCGGGCGACGGCGCGCAGCAGGGCGGTGGCCACCTCGGGGCGGGCGTTCAGCCAGGGCTGGAGGTCGCCGTGGCCGAGACCGAGGAGCTTGACCTCGGTGAGCGCGCTCGCGGTGGCGGTGCGCGGGCCAGGGTCGAAGAGTGACAGCTCACCGATCAGTTCGCCGGGGCCGAGGACGGCCAGCATGTTCTCCCGGCCGTCGGGGGAGGTGCGGTGCAGTTTGACCTTGCCCTCGGTGACCACGTAGAGGCGGTCGCCGGGGTCGCCTTCGTGGAACAGCGCGTCGCCACGGGCGAGCGTCGTCTCACTCATCGAGGCGCGGAGCTCCGCGGCCTGCTCGTCGTCGAGCGCCGCGAAGAGCGGGGCGCGTCGTAGAACGTCGTCCACGAATTCTCTCCTTGTCGACCTGCTCAGGGGACCTTCGGTCACCATGATGCCGGACGTGCTGCGTGTTCACGGGTGGCTCGGGCCGGCGGCGACTCTGTCTCCGTACCGGGCACCCATTGTCGAAAACGTGCGATCAGTCACAAGTTTGACGCACCGCGGCCCCGGAGCGTGCCCCGGGGCCCGATTCGGGTGGTGATCGGCCGGGGCCGGGGCGGATGTCAGTGCCGGGCTCTACGCTGGCCGGGTGTCCAACTCGCCGGTGAGAGGGCAGCCCAAGGGAGCTGGAAGAGTGTCACCGAAGCAGAATTCCGCTGTGGGCGAACAGCCTTCCGCGAAGTCGAACAAAGCCGCAAAAGGCGCAAGCGCGAAGCCCGCGAGTCGTAAGCCGGCCGATGCCGAGCCGAACGGGTCCGCGACGTCCGCGACCACGCCTGCGACCACGCCCGCGAGCGCCAAGTCCGCCGGGTCCGCCGCCGCCAGGCGGCCCAAGAGCGCCAAGCCGGAGTCCCGCCTGGCGATGGTCCGTCGCGCCCGCCGGATAAACCGCGAGCTCGCCGACGTCTATCCGTACGCCCATCCGGAGCTGGACTTCCGCGACCCCTTCGAACTGCTCGTCGCCACGGTCCTGTCCGCCCAGACGACGGACCTGCGCGTCAACCAGACGACGCCCGCGCTCTTCGCGAAGTACCCGACGCCGGAGGACATGGCGGCCGCCGTGCCCGAGGAACTGGAGGAGGTGATCCGCCCCACGGGATTCTTCCGCGCCAAGGCGAGGTCCCTCATAGGGCTGTCGACGGCGCTCCGTGACCGTTACGACGGCGAGGTGCCCGGCACGCTGAAGGACCTCGTGACGCTGCCCGGCGTCGGCCGCAAGACAGCCAATGTCGTGCTGGGCAACGCGTTCGGCGTCCCCGGCCTCACCGTCGACACCCACTTCGGCCGGCTCGTGCGCCGCTGGAAGTGGACCGACCAGGAGGATCCGGAGAAGGTCGAGGCGGAGATCGCCGCGATCTTCCCCAAGAGCGAGTGGACGATGCTCTCGCACCGGATCATCTTCCACGGGCGCCGGGTCTGTCACTCCCGTAAACCGGCGTGCGGCGCCTGCCCCATCGCGCACCTCTGCCCCTCCTACGGAGAGGGCGAGACCGACCCGGAGAAGGCCAGGAAGCTGCTCAAGTACGAGATGGGCGGCTACCCGGGGCAGCGGCTCTCCCCGCCGCCGGACTACCCGGGCAAGCCGGCACCGCCCCTCGGCACACCCGCCGGGGCGGAATGAGCGCCCACGCGGTGAGCACGCGGCGGGCCGGAGCCGTATCACCGGACAGAACGGCGGGCCACCGAAGCGGGAGATCGGGAGAGGAAGGGCTGCGGCGCATGCGGCTGGAACGATCCGGGGGACGGTCGGCGTTGTACGTCGGGGGTCGCCGATGACACGAGCTGACACACATGACGCACGCACCGCACGCACCACTGGAGCCTCACGCGCAGCAGAAGACTCACGCGCGGAACGAGTCCACGACCAGACCACTCGATTCCACGACAGAGCCGTGACCGACGTCCCCGTCACCACCGAGGGCCTGCCCGACTGGCTGGACCCGGTGGTGCGCGCCACACGGACCGTCGCGCCGGAGCAGCTGAGCCGCTTCCTGCCGCCCGCGAACGGCCTCGGGCGCCAGTCCGCCGTCCTCATCCTCTTCGGTGAGGGCGAGCGCGGCCCGGAGCTGCTGCTGATGGAGCGGGCCAGCACGCTGCGCGCGCACGCCGGACAGGCATCCTTCCCCGGCGGCGCCCTCGACCCCGAGGACGGCGATCCGGCGACCACCGGACCGCTGCGCGCCGCGCTTCGGGAGGCCGAGGAGGAGACCGGGCTCGACCCCACCGGCGTCCAGCTCTTCGGTGTGCTGCCCAAGCTGTACATCCCGGTGAGCGAGTTCGTCGTGACCCCGGTGCTCGGCTGGTGGCACACCCCCACCCCGGTCGGCGCGGTCGATCTCGCGGAGACCGCGCGGGTCTTCGCCGTGCCCGTGGCGGATCTCACGGACCCGGCCAACCGCGTGACGGCCACCCACCCCAGTGGTGTCCACAGCCCCGCGTTCACGGTCGCATCGGCGCTCGTCTGGGGCTTCACCGCAGGGGTGATCGACCGCATTCTGCACTTCTCGGGCTGGGAGCGCCCGTGGGACCGCTCGAAGGAGGTCCCGCTCGACCGGCGCTCATGACAGGCTTGCCCAACGGCTGTCGCGGCCCGGTGATACGGCGCCCGACAGCGATTCCGCCGCAGGTCCGGACCCCCACCCGACGGGGCGACGGGAGACGCATCAGCGAGGCTAGCGAGGCTATTGACGGTGAACGTGCTGGACATCCTGCTGCTGCTCGCCGCCGTGTGGTTCGCGATCGTGGGCTACCGCCAGGGCTTCGTCGTGGGCATCCTGTCCGTGATCGGCTTCCTCGGCGGCGGTCTCGTCGCGGTCTATCTGCTCCCGGTGCTCTGGGACCAGATCACCGAGGAAGCCGAGGTCACGACGACGGCCACGGTCGTCGCCGTCGTCGTCGTGATCGTCTGCGCCTCCGTGGGCCAGGCCTTCACCACCCACCTCGGCAACAAGCTCCGCCGCTACATCACCTGGTCCCCGGCGCGCGCCGTGGACGCGACGGGCGGCGCGCTCGTCAACGTCGTCGCCATGCTGCTGGTCGCCTGGCTGATCGGCTCCGCCCTCGCCGGGACCTCCCTGCCGACGCTCGGCAAGGAGGTCCGCAACTCGAAGGTCCTGCTGGGCGTCTCGCGCGTGATGCCGGGTCAGGCGGCGACCTGGTTCACGGGCTTCTCCTCCGTCCTCGCGCAGAACGGCTTCCCCCAGGTCTTCAGCCCGTTCGCCAACGAGCCGATCACCGCCGTCGCCCCGCCGGACCCGGCGCTCGTCGGCAGCCCCGTCGCGGCCCGCGCGCAGCGCTCCATCGTCAAGGTGGTCGGTACGGCACAGAGCTGCAGCAAGGTCCTCGAAGGCACCGGCTTCGTCTTCGCCGAGCGCCGCGTCATGACCAACGCGCATGTGGTGGGCGGCGTGGACGAGCCCACGGTCCAGATAGGCGGCGAGGGCCGGCTCTACGACGCCAAGGTCGTCCTCTACGACTGGGAACGGGACATCGCCGTCCTCGACGTGCCCGACCTGCGCGCGCCCGTGCTCCAGTTCTCCGACAAGGACGCCGTCACCGGCGACGGCGCGATCGTCGCGGGCTTCCCGGAGAACGGCGCGTACGACGTGCGCTCGGCCCGTGTCCGGGGCCGTATCAACGCCAACGGCCCGGACATCTACCGGCGCGGAGAGGTCCGGCGCGACGTCTACTCGCTCTTCGCGACCGTCCGGCAGGGCAACTCCGGCGGCCCGCTGCTCACCACCGACGGCAAGGTGTACGGAGTGATCTTCGCCCGGTCGCTCGACGACCCCAACACCGGATACGCCCTGACGGCGGACGAGATCCGCGAGGACATCGAGCTGGGCCGCTCGGCCAACCAGCAGGTCGACAGCCAGGGATGCGCGCTGTAGAGACCCGGGACACCGCACGGTGCGCCGGGGCGGGCAGCCCGTACGACGACACGCCTGTACGAGGACGGGCCGGGCCAGGAGATCCTGGTCCGGCCCGGCTCTGTCCTCCGTTGTCCAGTGCGCCAGTACTTCCGCGATGTTCCGGTCGTCGTTCCGGTTCTTGTTCCGGTGCTCCTTCTCGCTTCCCCTGATCCCGGTTACGCCGTGCCTAGCCGCGGGGATGCCGCAGCCGTGCCGAGACCCAACGGGCCCTTCGGCGGAGAATCAGTGGAATACCGAGTCGGAGATCGTGGCCCTGATCTTCCGGACCGCCCCTCTCGTGGGTGATCGGCACAGTGGCCGAGCGGCGGTTGCGTGCTGCGTCACCGTAGTCGTGCGTCCAGCCCATACCACGACGTGTGCCCGGGCCCCATGGTCGGTAATCGCGCACACGTCGGCCAATTGGCCTATGCGCCAGGCAATTGGCAGTTCGTCGTACAAGTGTTCCCGAGGGGGCGCGTGAGCCGTGGCGGCCCCGCCCGCGCGGCGCTGATCAGCGGTCGGGCTCGGGGTCCCGCAGCCAGTTGATGAGCTCCGTGGAGAACGCCACCGGGTCCTCCTCATGCGGAAAATGGCCAAGACCGTCGAACAGCCGCCAGCGGTAAGGGGCTTCGACGTACTCGGCGGACCCGGCCGTACTGCGCGTCCGCATCGCCGGATCCAGCGAGCCGTGCAGCTGGAGGGTCGGCACACGCACGGGGCGCTTCATCCGCCGGTTGAACTGGATCCCGTCCGGCCGCGCCATCGACCGCACCATCCACCGGTACGGCTCGATCGAGCAGTGCGCCGTGGAGGGGATGGTCATCGCCCGCCGGTAGATGTCGACCGTCTTGTCGTCGGGCGGCTGCGGCCCCGACCAGCCGCGGATCAGATCCCCCACCAGCGCCCCGTCGTCCGCGACGAGCTGACGCTCAGGCAGCCACGGCCGCTGGAAGCCCCAGATGTACGAGCCGGCCCTGCTCTGCGAGAAGTCCGACAGCATCGCCGACCGCCAGCGGCGCGGATGCGGCATCGACGACACCGCGAGCCGGCGCACCAGCTTCGGCCGCATCACGGCGGCCGTCCAGGCGAGGTACCCGCCGAGGTCGTGCCCGACGAGCGCGGCGTCCGGCTCGCCGAGCGAGCGCACCACACCGGTGATGTCGAGGGCCAGATTGGCGGGGTCGTAACCGCGGGGCGTACGGTCGCTGCCGCCCACGCCCCGCAGGTCCATCGCGACGGCCCGGTACCCGGCCTCGGCGAGCGCGGGCAGCTGATGCCGCCAGGTCCACCAGAACTGCGGGAAGCCGTGGAGCAGCAGCACCAGCGGCCCGTCGCCCATCTCGGCGATATGGAAGCGGGCCCCGTTGGCGGCCACGTCCCGGTGCGTCCAGGGGCCGTCGAGGCGCACATCGGTCGCGACCGTCGCGCCGGGGGTGGTGCCGTTGGGGGTGCCAGAGCCGTTTTCGGGGGCGGTCATGCAGACGAGCGTGCCACAGTCTCGCCCACCTCATGGACGGGGCGCGGATGTGGCTTGACCGTCTGGAGGACGGCGGCGGACTGCTTGGCGGACGCGATGGACTTCTCCGGCGGCTTGACCTTCTTGAACTTGCGCATCGCGATCAGGCCCAGCACTCCCGCCAGGAGCAGGAACGCCCCTCCCACGATCAGGAACGACCACGCGAGCCCGAGGCCCCAGTTGTGGATCCCGTACGCGGCGGCGAAGCTCAGCACCGGCAGCGAGAAGAGCGCGAACACTCCCGCGATGCCGATCGCGGCGCTGCCCGTCACACCCCGCTTGACGTCCTGTCGCAGTTCCGCCTTGGCCAGCGCGATCTCGTCGTGCACCAGCGCGGACATCTCGGCGGTCGCCGATGAGACCAACTGGCCGAGACTGCGGTCGCCGTTGAGCCGCACGGCTGGAACGGTGTCGGCTTTGGTGGTCACGGCGGCATGGCTGCCGGGGTCGCTCATCGTTGACTCCCTCGTTTCGGCTGCGCTCTCGCAGATCTGGGATTCTTCCGGCTCTGCGCCTTCAGATCATGCCGGATGTCAGATCATGCCGGACCGGCGCCGTCCTTGCGCGTCGCTGCGGCGTGTTCCGCCAACCGGCGGTGCTCAGCCGCCTTCCCTTCGTGGATGGCGGCCATTCTCAAGTGGTACGCCGGATCGTCCTGCTCGTAGATGTCCGGAACGCCGTCCATGTCCCCGTCGAGCTCCTCGGCGTCGTACAGCGCCCGGTACGTACGGACCCGCACGCGCAGCAGCACGGCGGCGAGTACGGCGGCGATCACCGAACCCGCCAGGACGGCCGCCTTCACCTCGTCCGTCAGCGCCGGATCGCCGGAGAAGGCCAGCTCGCCGATGAGCAGCGAGACCGTGAAGCCGATACCGGCGAGCGTCGCCACCGCCAGGATGTCCGGCCAGGCCAGATCCTCGTTGAGCTTCGCGCGGGTGAAGCGCGCGGTCAGCCAGGTGCCGCCGAAGATGCCGAGCGCCTTGCCGACGACGAGGCCGAGGACCACTCCCAGCGTCTCCGGCCGGGTGAAGACGGTGGTCAGCGCGCCGCCGCTGACCGGGACACCCGCCGAGAAGAGCGCGAACAGCGGTACCGCGAGACCGGCCGACAGCGGTCGGACGAGGTGTTCGACACGCTCGCCGGGCGACTGCTCCTCGCCCTCGTGCCTGACGCAGCGGAGCATCAGACCCATCGCGACGCCCGCGACGGTGGCGTGGACGCCGCTGTTGTACATCAGGGCCCAGACGACGAGCGCCAGCGGGACGTACACGTACCAGCCCCGGACGCCCTTCCTGAGGAGGAGCCAGAAGACGGCGAGAGCCACGACGGCGCCGGCCAGGGCCACGAGGTCGATGTCGCTGGTGAAGAAGATCGCGATGATCAGGATCGCGAAGAGGTCGTCCACGACGGCGAGCGTCAGGAGGAAGGCGCGCAGCGCGGACGGCAGTGAGGTGCCGAGGACGGCGAGCACGGCGAGAGCGAAGGCGATGTCGGTGGCCGTGGGCACGGCCCAGCCGTCCGTGGAGCCGCCGCCCACCACGTTGACCAGCACATAGACGAGCGCGGGCATGATCATGCCGCACAGCGCCGCGATCACGGGGAGGGCGGCGGCCTTCGGGTCGCGCAGCTCTCCGGCGACCAGTTCGCGCTTCAGCTCGATGCCGGCGACGAAGAAGAAGACGGCGAGGAGCCCGTCGGCGGCCCAGTGCCGTACGGAGAGGTCGAGGCCGAGCGAGGCGGGGCCGAGATGGTAGTCGCCGACGGCCGTGTAGCTGGCGCTGATCGGGGTGTTGGCCCAGATCAGCGCGACGATCGCGGCCACGAGCAGCAGGACACCGCCGACCGTCTCGGTACGGAGCGCGGTCGCGATATACGTCCGCTCGGGGAGCGGCAGGCGTCCGAGGAAGGTGCGCGGGGTGGCCACAGGAGAACTCCGGTCGGTTCGGCGGGCATGACGAATCACCTGCCGACCAGACTTCCCGGCGCACCTTTGGTTCCTTATTACATTGTTGACGCGCCGCCCACTTTACAAAGAGGAGCCCCCGGCGCGGTGCGGCGGGGGCTCCTGCTTCACTGCGGGGGCTCAGTCCTCGCTGGTCGCGCTCGGGAGCTGGGTCTGGATCAGCTCCATGACCGAGGAGTCGGTGAGCGTCGTGACGTCACCGAGCTGACGGTTCTCCGCGACGTCGCGCAGCAGCCGCCGCATGATCTTGCCCGACCGGGTCTTCGGCAGCTCGGCCACCGGCAGGATCCGCTTCGGCTTGGCGATCGGCCCCAGCGCCGTACTGACGTGGTTGCGCAACTCCGCCACCAGGCCGTCGTCCACCGACGCCGTACCGCGCAGGATGACGAAAGCGACGATCGCCTGGCCGGTCGTCTCGTCCGCCGCGCCGACGACGGCCGCCTCGGCGACCTTCGGGTGCGAGACCAGGGCCGACTCGACCTCCGTGGTGGAGATGTTGTGGCCGGAGACCAGCATGACGTCGTCGACCCGGCCCAGCAGCCAGATGTCGCCGTCGTCGTCCTTCTTGGCACCGTCGCCCGCGAAGTACTTGCCCTCGAAGCGCGACCAGTAGGTGTCGATGAACCGCTGGTCGTCGCCCCAGATGGTGCGGAGCATCGACGGCCACGGCTCGGTGAGGACGAGGTATCCGCCGCCGCCGTTCGGCACCTCGTTGGCCTCGTCGTCCACGACGGTCGCCGAGATGCCGGGGAGCGCGCGCTGCGCGGAGCCGGGCTTGGCCTCGGTGACACCGGGCAGCGGGGAGATCATCATGCCGCCGGTCTCGGTCTGCCACCAGGTGTCCACGACGGGGGTCTTGCCCGCGCCGATGTTCTGCCGGTACCAGATCCAGGCCTCGGGGTTGATCGGCTCACCGACCGAGCCCAGCACGCGCAGCGACGACAGATCGAACTTGGCGGGGATGTCGTCGCCCCACTTCATGAACGTACGGATCGCGGTCGGCGCCGTGTAGAGGATCGTCACGCCGTACTTCTGGACGATCTCCCAGAAGCGCCCCTGGTGCGGGGTGTCGGGCGTGCCCTCGTACATGACCTGCGTCGCGCCGTTGGCCAGCGGTCCGTACACGATGTACGAGTGGCCGGTGACCCAGCCGACGTCGGCCGTGCACCAGTAGACGTCCGTCTCCGGCTTGAGGTCGAAGACCGCGTGGTGGGTGTACGCCACCTGGGTGAGATAGCCGCCCGAGGTGTGCAGGATGCCCTTGGGCTTACCCGTCGTGCCGGACGTGTACAGGATGAAGAGCGGGTGCTCGGCGTCGAACGGCTCCGGCGTGTGCTCGGCGGACTGCCGGTCGACGATGTCGTGCCACCACACGTCCCGGCCCTCGCTGAAGGCGGTCTCCTGCCCGGTGCGGCGTACCACCAGGACGTGCTCGACCTGCGGGCAGCGGGAGACGGCGTCGTCGATCGCGGGCTTGAGCGCGCTCGGCTTGCCGCGCCGGTAGCCGCCGTCGGAGGTGATGACGAGCTTGGCGTCGGCGTCCTGGATACGGGAGGCGACGGCGTCGGCCGAGAAGCCGCCGAAGACCACGGAGTGGGCGGCGCCGATACGGGCGCAGGCCAGCATCGCCACGGCCGTCTCGGGGATCATCGGCATGTAGATGGCGACGCGGTCGCCCTTGGTCACACCGAGCTCGGTGAGCGCGTTCGCGGCCCGTGAGACCTCGTCCTTCAGGTCGGCGTAGGTGAGGGAGCGGCTGTCGCCCGGCTCGCCCTCGAAGTGGATGGCGACCCGGTCGCCGTTGCCCGCCTCGACGTGGCGGTCCACGCAGTTGTACGCGACATTGAGCTCGCCGTCCGCGAACCACTTCGCGAAGGGCGGGTTCGACCAGTCGAGGGTCTCGGTCGGTTCGGTGGCCCAGGTGAGCCGCCGGGCCTGCTCGGCCCAGAAGCCAAGCCTGTCCGCGGCGGCCTGCTCATACGCCTCCGCCGTCACATTGGCGTTGGCGGCCAGCTCGGCCGGTGGCGCGAACCTCCGCTCTTCCTTGAGCAGGTTGGCCAGGCTTTCGTTGCTCACGACATCTCCCTTTCCCAGGGCGTCCTATGTGTCCCCGGGCCTAGCTCATCAGGCAGATGCCCGGGTGACAAGGGTCTTCAGGAAATTGGTTTAGACCTATGCGGCTGGGCTTACGGGTGGGCTGAACGAGTAAGTGGCCCCGTTCCCCGGCTGTGGTGGGGAACGGGGCCACACATTCTCACGGATGCGGCGGGGCTCCGGTTCAGGCGCGCGACTCCTCGAAAGCCGTCGGGGCCACCCGGTTGAACACCTCGTCGGTGCTGCCGGAGGGTCCGCCCGGTGATCCGCCGGACTGCCCGTCGGAGGCGAGCAGATACGCCTGCGCCTCGCCGACGTGGAAGTACATGCCGTGCAGTTCGAGCCTTCCCTCGGCCAGACGCCGGGCCACCGCCGGGTGCGCGCGCAGATGCTCCAACTGCTGGACGACATTGGTGAGACAGAGCTGCTCGACCGCGTCGGCCGGCAGCCGGCCGGAGATCCTGGCCCACGCGTGGTCGCTGCTCCTCATCCGCTCCAGACTGGGCCGGCCGTGCCGCAGCCAGCGGGTGAGGGGGGAGGACCCGGCTTGCGGGGTGGGCTGCGAGGCGGCCTGCGAGGTGGTGGTGGTCTCCGCGGTGGCCTGCGAGGCGGGTGTGCCGGGTGTGTCAGCCGTGTCCGTCGTATCGGGGGCGTCGGGTGTACTGAGGAGGGCCTGCATCGCGCCGCATCCGGAGTGTCCGCAGATGGTGATGGACTCGACCTGGAGCACATCGACCGCGTACTCGATCGCGGCCGCCACCGACTCGTCCTGCCCCTGCGCACCCTCCTCCCCCGGAAGGGGGACCAGATTGCCGACATTGCGCACGGTGAACAGATCGCCGGGACCGCTCGCCGTGATCATGCTCGTCACCAGCCGCGAGTCCGCGCAGGTGAGGAAGAGCTGCGAGGGCTGCTGGCCCTCGCGCGCGAGCCGCGCCAGCTCGCCCCGGACCCGCGGAGCCGTATGGCGCTGGAACGAGCTGAGCCCACTGGCCAGTTGTCCGCCCTGGACGCGGCTCGACACCCACTGCTTGTCCGTCGACCGCCCCTCCGTAGGCGGCTGCTCCACGGGCGCGCCGCAGTGGTGGTTGCGCCACGGCGTCCACGGCCGACAGCAGGTGTTGGACCCCATCGCCGGCTCGGCGGGCTCCGCGATGGGGTCCCCCGATCCGCCGGTGAACTCGACCGTGCCGCCCTGGGCCAGATGCGCGACCTGCCAGTCGTGCAGCGCCTCGTACGCCGCGTGGTCCATGAACGAGCCGTCCAACTCGACGACACAGTCGCTGCCCTGGGGTACCTGGTGCAGCAGCCGGCTCAGCCGCGGGACGGCCAGGAACGTCAACTGGCCGCGTGCGCGCAGCCGGTGGACGCCCTCCTGCTCCTCCAGCGTGATCCGTGTCCGGGTGACCCGGTGCAGCGCGACGGCGACCGCCAGGGCGATCCCGATGGCCACCCCCTCCAGGACGCCGGTGAACACCACGCCGGCCAGCGTCCCCACGTAGACGAGCAGTTCGCGGTTGCGCTGCACGTTGCGCATGTGGACGACGTTGACGAGCTGGATGCCGATGACCATGACCAGCGCGGCGAGAGCGGCCAGCGGGATCAGGTCGAGCACCGGCACCAGGAAGAGCGCGGCGACGGCGACCCACAGACCGTGCAGCATCGCCGAGTGCCGGCTGACAGCGCCCGCGGCCACGTTCGCCGCGCTGCGGACGGCGACGCCGGTGATCGGCAGCCCGCCGAGCGCGCCGGAGACGACGTTCGCGGCGCCCTGCCCGGCCAGCTCCCGGTCGAGCCTGGCGCGTGGAATCTGGACGTCCTGGTCCTTGCGGGCGGCCACCAGCTTGTCGACGGCGACCGCGGACAGCAGTGACTCGACGCTGGCGACCAGGGTGACGGTGAGAACGGCGGCGAGCAGTCCGAGCACCGGCCCCTGCGGCAGTTCGGGAAGGGCGTGACTGCTCCAGGAGGGCAGATCGACCCGGTCGAGGCTCAGCCCCGCGCCGACGGCCACGAAGGTCGCGGCCGCCACCGCCGCGAGCGCGGCGGGCGCCTTGCGCAGCATCCGGCCCGTACGCCCGGGGATACGCGGCCAGGCGAGCAGCACGCCCACGGTCAGCGCGCTCACGGTGATCGAGGCCGGGTGCAGATCGGCCAACTGGGCGGGCAGGGCATGGACGTTGGCGACGGCGGAACTCTGCGGGCTGCCGCCGAGGACGATGTGCAGCTGCGCGAGCGCGATCGTGACGCCGATGCCGGCCAGCATGCCGTGCACGATCGCCGGGCTCACCGCGAGCGCCGAGCGGGCGACACGCAGTGCGGAGAGGCCGAGTTGGGCGAGGCCCGCGAGCACCGTGATGGCGCAGGTGGTGCGCCAGCCGTACTGATGGATCAAGTCGGCCGTGACGACGGTCAGACCGGCCGCCGGCCCGCTGACCTGGAGCGGCGCGCCTCCGAGGCGGCCGACCACGAGGCCGCCCACCGCCGCGGCGACGAGACCGGCCTGGAGCGGGGCGCCGGTGGCGAGGGCGATGCCGAGAGAGAGCGGCAGAGCGATCAGAAAGACCGCGGTGGAGGCGGAGATGTCCGCTCCGGCGATCCGGAATCCCCGCCGCCGGCCGGGCGGGGGGCTGTGGGGCTGGTCTTCGTATGTGGGGGCGCAGGCAGACATGGTTCCCGTCTCCTCCGGGGCGGCGCGGTCGCGGGACATGGGGGGCCGGGGCCGTGGCTCACGGCCTGCGAATGTCGAGATCATCAACGCTCAGTAAACGGATCGTAATGGAGAGTAAAGATTCCGACATGACTTTCAGGGCAAATGGTGCAAACTTTCACCCGCGCCAGTGATTAGTCATTTTGTACGGCTTGTCATACCGGATCCCCTCGGGTCCCAGTGCGACGTTGTCGGCGCTCGGCGCCGTGCCCGGCGTTTCGACGCTTCAACGCACAGAATCTGAGGAGGTGGGCGGATGCTGGCCGTCACGAAGAGGATCGTCTGCGGTGCGGCTGTCACGGCGCTGGCCGTGGGACTCGCGGGATGCTCGGGGGCCGGTTCGCCGGAACCGAAGGACAAGGCCAACGCCGAGAGCGAGGACGGCTCCCATGGTGCGAAGAAGGGGGCGGGGCCGGCCAAGAGCGCGGTGCGGCTCATCGGCGACGGTTCGACCGCGTACACCGGCGCCCAGCCCGGTGTCCTCAAACCGGAGCGCCTGAAGCCCGGTCAGAAACCGCCCCAGTTCGTGGTGTTCTCCTGGGACGGGGCCGGTGAGGACAGCCAGAAGCTCTTCTCCCACTTCCGCGAGGTGGGCAAGAAGTACGACGCGAAGATGACGTACTTCCTCAGTGGCGTCTATCTGCTGCCGAAGGACAAGTCGAAGCAGTACAGCCCGCCGCAGCACGCCGTCGGCCGCTCGGACATCGGCTTCAACGACACCGAGGGGATCAAGAACACACTGCGGGAACTGCGCGGCGCCTGGCAGGACGGCAACGAGATCGGCACCCACTTCAACGGCCACTTCTGCGGGGCGAACGGCGGCGTCGGCAGTTGGTCCGTCGAGGAGTGGAAGAGCGAGATCAGCCAGGCCAAGGCGTTCGTCAAGAACTGGAAGACCAACACCGGCCTGACCGCCGAGCCCCCGCTGCCCTTCGACTACGAGAAGGAACTCGTCGGCGCCCGCACGCCCTGCCTGGAAGGGCAGAAGAACATGATGCGGGCGTCGAAGACGCTGGGCTTCCGCTACGACTCCAGCGGCGTCGGCACCCAGGTCTGGCCGAAGAAGACCGAGGGCATGTGGGACATCCCGCTCCAGCTCGTCCCGGTACCGGGACGGCAGTTCGAGACGCTCTCGATGGACTACAACTTCATGTTCAACCAGTCGAAGACGGTCAACGGCGACCCGTCGCAGCACGAGTTCTGGGGCAACCAGATGCGTGACGGCCTGATCCAGGCCTTCGGCCGCGCCTACGACGGCAACCGCGCGCCGCTGATCATCGGCAACCACTTCGAGTCGTGGAACGGCGGCACCTATATGCGCGCCGTCGAGGAGACGATCAAGACCGTCTGTGTGAAGGACGGCGTGCGGTGCGTGACCTTCAAGGAACTCGCGGACTGGCTGGACGCCCAGGACCCGGAGACGCTCGAAAGGCTGCGGGGGCTGGCCGTGGGGGAGAAGCCCAAGGGCGGCTGGCAGTCGTATCTGACCGCGCCCAAGGCGCCGGCCTCCCCCGCGCTCCCGGCGGGTCCGGACGCACCGGCCGCACCGGCTGTCCCGGACGCGCCGGCCTCCCCGGCGGTCCCGGACGCGGGCGACGGCCCGGCCTCCTAGGGGGTGTCCGCAAAGTAGCGAGCGGGCTGTGAGCCGCGAGAGCGGTTCGAGCGGTGGTACGGGCGGTGCCTCGACGCGCCGCGCGTACCACCGCGCCCCGTTCAGCTCGGCTGCGGAACCGCCGCGTCCTCACGGAGCACGAACGACGGGTCGACCTGTGCGGCCAGGTCCCCACCGGTCTTCGCATTGCCCCAGCTCTCCGCGTTCCTGAGGTGGAAGTGCACCATCTGCCGGGTGTAGCGCTCCCAGTCCCGGTTCGCGTACGAGTCCTCGGCCGCGTCCTCCAGGACCTGGAGCGCCACCCGGTTCTCCGCCTCCAGCAGCTCGAAGCGGGCCGGGCGGCCCTTCTCCATGGAACGCACCCAGTTGGAGTGGCCGACGGTGACGAGCAGGTCGTCGCCCACCTCGTCCTGGAGGAAGTCCACGTCGTCCTGGGCCTGGACCTTGTTGCCGACGACGTTCAGCGCGATGCCGAAGTCCCGTGCGTACTCCTTGTACTGGCGGTAGACCGACACTCCCTTACGTGTCGGCTCCACCACCAGGAACGTCATGTCGAACCGGGTGAACATCCCGGACGCGAACGAGTCCGAGCCCGCCGTCATGTCGACCACGACGTACTCGTCCGGGCCGTCGACGAGGTGGTTCAGGAAGAGTTCGACCGCGCCGACCTTGGAGTGGTAGCAGGCCACCCCCAGATCGGACTCGGTGAACGGGCCCGTGGCCATCAGCCGGATGTCGCCGTCGTCCAGCCGGACGGTGCGGGCGCAGGCCTCGTACACCGGGTTGGACTCGCGGACCCGCAGCAGCCGGGAACCCTCGCCCGGGGGCGTCGTCTTGATCATCGAGTCGGCGGACGTGATCCGCTGATTGGTGCCGCGCAGATACTCCTTGATGAGCGGGAGGTGCGCGCCCATCGCGGGCAGCGCGGCGGTCTGCTCCTCGTCGAGACCGAGCGCGGCCCCGAGATGCTGGTTGATGTCGGCGTCCACCGCGATGACGGGGGCCTCGTTGGCGGTCAGATGGCGGATGAAGAGCGAGGCCAGCGTCGTCTTGCCGCTGCCGCCCTTCCCCACGAAAGCGATCTTCATGTTCACCTAGCGTAGTGCTGATGTCGCTGTGCGCTGTCACTTCCGCCGGGAAAGACCACTCCAACGTGGGGCGTGCGATGTGGGCGCGTAGCCTTGCTACCTATGAGTACGACAGCTTCGAACGCTTCGTCCGCTCCGCGAGGGCATGACCCTCTCGCCACACTGGCCTCTCTGCCGGGCGTCCCCGACGCGGTGGATTCGGTGCGTGTGGCGGTCGACCGGGTCTACGGGCACCGCGTGATGAGACGGCGCAGCAACGAGGTCACCTCGGAGGCCGCGCTGCGTGCGGCGCGCGCGTCGGCGGCCCTCTCCGGGGCGGACTGGGCGCTGGAAGAGGTGCGTCGGCGCAGTGACTTCGGCTCCGCGGCCGACGCGCTGACGGTGGGAGCCGCACTGCGGCTGACCGCCGAGGCGGGCCAACTGCTCTCCATCTGGCGGCAGTCGCCGGTACGGGTGCTGGCCCGGCTGCATCTGGTGGCCGCCGGTGGCGTCGGCGCCGAGGCGACGGCCGCGGATGCGGGGACCGCGGGGGAGACGGTGGGGCGGCCGAGGCTGGCCGGTGAGCCGGTGGTCGAGACACCGGGGCCGGACAGCCCCAAGCCGCTGATCGAGGCACCGCTGCCCGGCGCCGACGAGGTGGCCGGACGGCTGGACGGCCTCTCCGGGCTGGTGGTCCAGGGGAGTTCGGCGCCCGCGCTCGTCACGGCGGCGGTGGTGCACGGTGAACTGCTGGCGCTGCGCCCCTTCGGCTCGTACAACGGCCTGGTGGCGCGGGCCGCCGAACGGATCGTGCTGATCGGCAGCGGGCTCGACCCCAAGTCGATCTGCCCGTCCGAGGTCGGGCACGCGGAGTTGGGGCGCGCCGCGTACGTGGCGGCGTTCGACGGGTATCTCTCGGGGACACCGGAGGGAATGGCGGCGTGGATCGCGCACTGCGGGCGCGCGGTCGAACTGGGTGTCAGGGAGTCGACCGCCGTCTGCGAGGCGCTCCAGCGCGGCGCCGCCTGAGCCGGCCGCGCGGGTCTGCGCCGGCGGTCGGTCCGGCGCCGGCGGCCGTTTCGCGGCGCCCGTCGCACACGAATGCGGCGGTACCGGAGAGGTACCGCCGCTGGCACGTCCACCCAGTTACCAAGCGTCCTCGTAGTTTTGCCCATCAGGTCGGGTACTTCGCCCGTCCCTGGTGCGGCTGGCCCGTAATCGACGGGTCGACGTCGCGTGGGTACTCGGTTTTCATGCGCGGTCCGTGGGGCCTTCTGCGTCAACAGGTCATCCTCTCGGATGTCCTTGGTCTCGCGGGCCGTCGATTCCTTTGTACTCCTGTCGGGAGGCAAGGGAAAGCCCTCGCCCGGCAACTTTACTTTTAGGTTCAAATATGGGCGAACCGCCTCGTGGTGGCCGGTCCGGTCATGCGGAAGCCGCCTGGCGTCGCCGGCTCGCGTACCAGACCAGCCCCGCGGTGGCCGCCGCCGCGCCCACCGCTGCCGCCGCCACGAGCGCCGGCCGTGGCGGCATGGAGAAGGCGGGCAGCCGCTGCTTGAGCCGGACCGGTCGATCGAAGACGAGAATCGGCCAATCGCGGGCCACCGCCTCGCGCCGTAGCGTCCTGTCCGGATTGACCGCGTACGGGTGGCCGACCGACTGGAGCATCGGCAGGTCGGTCGCGGAGTCGCTGTACGCGTAACAGCGGTCCAGGTCGTATCCCTCGGACGCGGCGAGCGCCTTGACCGCCGCGGCCTTGGTCGGCCCGTACGCGTAGTACTCGATCTCACCGGTGAAGCAGCCGTCCTCGCCGACCACCATGCGGGTCGCCACGACCCGGTCGGCGCCGAGGAGTTCGCCGATGGGCTCGACGACCTCCGCGCCGGACGTGGAGACGATCACCACGTCGCGTCCGGCCGTGTGGTGGTCCTCGATGAGGGAGGCGGCCTCGTCGTAGATGATGGGGTCGATGAGATCGTGCAGCGTCTCGGCGACGATCTCCCTGACCTGCTGGACGTTCCAGCCCTTGCAGAGCGCGGAGAGGTACTCGCGCATGCGCTCCATCTGGTCGTGATCGGCGCCGCCGGCGAGAAAGACGAACTGTGTGTATGCGGTGCGCAGTACGGCTCGGCGGTTGATCAGTCCGCCTTGATAGAAGGACTTGCTGAAGGTCAACGTCGAAGACTTCGCAATGACCGTCTTGTCCAGGTCAAAGAAGGCCGCTGTGCGAGGCAAGGAGTGGTTTTCCACGAAGTCGAGCATAGGCGCCCACCATTCGGCGTAAGGTACGGCGCGTGGGTTTGCCTGAGAAGGCTCTCGGGTACACCATGGAAGTCACGGATCGTTCGCGACCGTGCTCACCTGGTCCGGCTCCTCCCCCCCCCGAGTCGGTCTGGGGGACGACCCCCGCTCTCCCCCCCGGCGGGGGTCGTCGCATGTCCGGATACGTTTCCGGTGCCCGGACCCCAGGTCTCCGCGCATCCCCACTCCTTGTGGCGCTTCGCGAGCGCGGATCCGATACGCACTCTACTCGTCACTGTGCGTAGTCGCCAGGCTGCTCTCGGAAGTCACCGGTATGAGCTACGGAGTTATTCACAACCGGTGAGTTGTCCACAGCTTTTGAGCAAGATCCACACGTTTCTTCCGTGCGGTGCACCGTGATTTCCGACCGCGAAAGTTCGCGGTAGCCGGAATCACGGATGCCGGATCACTTCGAGATCGCTGAGAGCCCGCTCCGCCGATGCCCTTCGGGTGTCCGCGGAAGGCGGCGGTTCGCGCTTCGGCGCTACTGCGGACATCGATCCGGGATCGCGGTAAATAGGGGGTGGAGAGAATGGCTGGATTCAGGACGTCCGACCGCTCGCCGGTCGCCGAAGGGCGCCTGGCCGGGCCGCTGATCGTGACCGAGGACGTCGAACTGCTCGACGATCTCCTGCGGCTGTGCGCGGCCGCCGGCGCGGAGCCGGAGGTGCACCACCGCGTGCCCGAGCGGCGGGGCGGCTGGGAGTCCGCGCCGCTGGTCCTGGTGGGCGACGACGCGGCTTCACGCTGCCGGTCCGCCACCCGGCGCCGGGACGTGCTGCTCGTCGGCCGGGACCAGGACGACCCGGACGTATGGCGGCGGGCGGTCGAGATCGGCGCCGAATGCGTGCTGCGGCTGCCCGACGCCGAGAGCTGGCTCGTGGACCGGATCGCCGATGTCGCCGAAGGAGTGGGGCGCCAGGCGCTCACCGTCGGGGTGATCGGCGGCCGGGGCGGTGCCGGGGCTTCCACGCTGGCCTGCGCCCTGGCGGTCACGGCGGCCCGGCAGGGGCTGCGGACCATGCTCGTCGACGGCGATCCGCTCGGCGGCGGGCTCGACGTGCTGCTCGGCGGCGAACGGGCGGAGGGTCGCCGATGGCCTGATTTCGCCGCCTCCAAGGGGCGGGTGGCGGGCGGTGCGTTGGAGGAGTCGCTGCCCCGTCTGCACGATCTGCGCGTCCTCAGCTGGGACCGGGGCGATTCGGTACTGGTCCCGCCCGAGGCCATGCGTTCCGTTCTCGCGGCGGCCCGCAGGCGGTGCGCCGTCGTGGTCGTGGATCTTCCGCGCCGGGTCGACGAGGGCGTGGCGGAGGCGCTGGCGCAGTTGGACGTCGGACTGCTGGTGGTGCCGGGCGAGCTGCGGGCCGTCGCCGCCGCCGGCCGGGTCGCGTCCTTGGTGGGCATGGTCCTGCCGGACCTGCGGGCGGTGGTCCGAGGGCCGTACGCGACCGGGCTGGACGACAGCTGGGTGGCCGACGCGCTGCGGCTGCCGCTCGTGGGTGAACTTCCCGAGGAGCCGGGCCTGCTGGCCGCCCAGGAGAGGGGCGCGCCACCGGGGGCGAGCGCGCGGGGGCCGCTGGCGCGGTTCTGCACCGGTTTCTGGGAGCGGGCGCTGGCGGGTGCCGGGGACGGGAGCGTGACCGCGTGAGCGCCCCGGCGCGTCCCAGGGGCGCGCAGGTCGGTGGAGCGCTCCTGGACGCCGTACGGCAGCGTCTGGCGGAGAGCGGGGCCGAGCCGACCCCGGCGCGCGTGGCGGCGGCCCTGAGGGCCCAGGGGAGGCTTCTGGGGGACACGGAAGTGCTCGGCGCCGCCGAGGAGTTGCGGTGCGAGCTGGTCGGCACGGGGCCGCTGGAGCCCCTGCTGGCCGACCCCTCCGTGACCGACGTGCTGGTCTCGGCACCCGACCGGGTCTGGGTGGACCGGGGCGGCGGGCTGGAGCCGGCGGACGTGTCGTTCGCCGACGCCTCCGCCGTACGGAGGCTGGCGCAGCGGCTCGCGGCGGTGGCGGGCAGACGGCTGGACGACGCGCGCCCGTGGGTCGACGCACGGCTGCCCGACGGGACGCGCATGCACGCGGTACTGCCCCCGGTGGCCGTCGGATCGACCTGTCTGTCGCTGCGGGTCGTACGCCCCCGGGCCTTCTCGCCGGCGGAACTGACCGCCGCCGGGACGGTGCCGCCGGGTGGCGAGCGACTGCTGCGGGCACTGATCGAGGCCCGGGTGTCTTTCCTGATCAGCGGCGGCACGGGCTCAGGGAAGACGACCCTCCTGTCGGCACTGCTCGGTCTGGTGGGCGAGCGCGAGCGGATCGTACTGGCCGAGGACTCGGCCGAGTTGAGGCCCGATCACCCGCATGTGGTGCGCCTGGAGGCCCGGCCCGCCAATCAGGAGGGCGCGGGCGAGGTGACGCTGGAGGACCTGGTGCGGCAGGCGCTGCGGATGCGGCCCGACCGGCTGGTGGTCGGGGAGGTGCGCGGAGCGGAGGTGACGACGCTCCTCGCGGCCTTGAACACGGGCCACGAGGGCGGCTGCGGGACGGTCCACGCGAACACCGCCGCCGACGTGCCCGCGCGGCTGGAGGCCCTCGGGACGGCCGCCGGGCTCGACCGGGCCGCCCTGCACAGCCAGTTGGCGGCGGCGCTGTCGGTGGTGATCCATCTCGTGCGGGACCGGGCCGGGAGGCGTCGTATCGCCGAGGTGCACGTGCTGGAGCGGGACGCGGCCGGGCTGGTGGTGCCGGTGCCCGCGCTGCGCTGGGGCGCGGAGGGGTTCGCGTACGAGCGGGGCTGGCCGAGGCTGCGGGCGCTGATCGGGGAGGCGCTGTGACGGCGATGGAGAAGACGGCGATGATCCCCGTCCCGATCGGCGTCAGCGCCTTCTGCGCCGTGGTGTCCGCGGGGTTGGCGGTATGGCACTGGGCGGACCGTGGGTCGGTGTCACGGCGGGCGGAGCTGCTGTTCGGGGGCAGCGCCCGAGGCCCCGCCGTGGCTGGGGCGAGGGGGAAGGCGGCGCCGTCGTGGCAGCGTGCGGCGACGGCGGTCCGGAAGCGGCTGACGGCGTCGCCGAAGGAGTGGTTCTGCCTGCCCGTCGCCGCCGTGCTCGCTCTGTGGGGCGAGTCGGTGCTGCCGCTGGTCGCCGGCGCGGTGGCGGTGCCGCTCGTGCGGCGGCGGCTGCGGGCAGGGGAGCGGCGGCGCGTGGCGGAGCGCCGTGCGGAGGCGGTGCGCGGGCTCTGCGACGTACTCGTCGGGGAGTTGAGGGCCGGGGCGCAACCGGCCGAGGGCCTCACCACGGCCGTCCGGGCCGTCGGCCGTGACCTGGACGGTTCCGAGACCGCTCCGGTGGTCGCGGCCGCCCGATTCGGCGGCGATGTCCCGGCGGCTCTGCGCCGGGTGGCCCGGCTGCCGGGTGCGGAGGGCCTCGTCGGGGTCGCGGCCTGCTGGCGGGTCGCGGTGGACGGCGGGGCGGGGCTGGCCGCCGGGCTGGAGCGGCTCGGTGCCACTCTGCGCGCGCGGCGCGATCAACAGGAGTCCTTGAGGGCTCAGTTGGCGGGTGCGTGGTCCACGGTCGTGGTGCTGGCGCTGCTGCCCCTGGTGGGTCTGGCGATGGGCTGGGCCATGGGCGCCGATCCGATGGGCGTGCTGCTGCACACCCCCGCCGGGCTGAGCTGTCTGGTGGTGGGCGGGCTGCTGGAAGCGGCGGGCTTCTGGTGGGCCGGGCGGATCGTCCGGAGCGGGAGCGCGTCATGAACGAGCGGCTCGCACAGGGGGATTCGGTCCACAGCGTGTGGGTGGCCGCCTCGCTGCTGGCGGCGGTGGTGTCGGTCGTCCTCGCGTGGTCGGGGTGGCGGCGCGAACGGGCCGCGCGCGGACGGACGGTGGCGCTGCTGGCCATGGAGGCGGCGCCCGGTCGGCGGCGCACACGACCGGAGTTCGCGGCGTGGGTCAGGCGGTGGGGACCGCCGCTGGGGATCGGGTGCCTCGGCTGGGCCCTGGTCGGGGGGATCACCGGACCGGCGATCGGGCTCGCCTGTGCCTACGGCGTCGGGCGGTGGCTCCGTACCCGTGAACCGGATTCCACCGCGACCGCGGACGAGGCAGCACGGCAGTTGCCCCTCGCCGCTGATCTGTTGGCCGCCTGCGTCTCGGCGGGCGCGAGTCCGCGCGAGGCGGCCGAAGCAGTGGGGGAGTCGCTGGGCGGGCCGGTGGGGGACCGGCTGGTGAGTACGGCGGCGGCGCTGCGGCTCGGCGGCGAACCGGTCGAGACGTGGGGGCGGTTCGGCGAGATACCGGGCGCCTCGGACCTGGCCCGCTGTCTGGAGCGGGCCGGATCGACGGGAGCGCCGGCGGCGGAGCCCGTCGCCAGGCTGGCCGACCGCCTCAGGGCGGAGCGCGCCCGGCAGGCGGCGGCGCGCGCGGGCCGGGCCCAGGCGCTGATCACCGCCCCGGTGGGGCTGTGCTTCCTGCCCGCCTTTCTGGCGGTGGGAGTGGCACCGGTGGTGATCGGCCTGGCGACCGGGCTGCTGCGGGGCAACTGAGCTCTTCGACCGAGCTGTTTCAACTGTGCTGACTCAACGGGAGGTTGACATGAAGATGCGGATGGGCCTGTCGGGACGACAGGCGTGGCGTGCGGTGGAGGGTGCGAGCAGGGTGAGCCGACTGCGCCGGAGCAGGGCCCGGGTCGGCGCCGACCGGCGGACGGGAATCGGCACGCGGCCCCGTGCCGGGCTGCGGACCCGTGCCGGCCTGCGGGCGGACTCCGGAAACGTGAGTGCCGAGTACGCGATGGTGACGCTCGCCGCGTGCGGTCTCGCCGCCGGGCTCTACAAGGTGGTCACGAGTACGACCGTCACGGGCGCCCTGGAGTCGGTCATCGGGAACGCTCTCGATGCGAAGTTCTGAGTCCGGTGCGGCGGTCGGGGAGGGCGGCACCTCGCGGCCTTCCGGAGAGGACGGCGATCGGGGGTCGGTGACGACGGAGGCGGCCGTGGCGGTGCCGGCGCTGGTGGTGTTCGTCGCCGCGCTGCTGTGGGCCCTGATGGCGGCCTCCGCGCAGATCCAGTGCGTGGACGCCGCGCGGGCGGGGGCTCGGGCCGCGGCCCGGTCCGAACCCCGGGCCGCGGCGGAGGAGGCCGCGCGCTCCGCCGCCCCCGCCGGAGCCGAGGTCACGCTGGCCCGGTCGCGGGACCTGTGGCGGGTGCGGGTGGAGGCCCCGACGCCGGGGCCCCGGGGCATCGCGCTGACGCTCACCGCGGAGGCGGTGGCACCGGCCGAGGACACGGTGCCGGGCGGGGCGGCGGCGGGGCCTGTGAAGGAGGTGCCATGAGCCGGGACCGGGGATCGGCGACGG
>NZ_JAAPBF010000066.1 GCF_022695985.1 Streptomyces sp. NP-1717
CCGAGATCGTGTCCGTCGGGCTCCTCCTCGGCGTACTCGTCTTCGCCGTCGCGCGGCCGAGAGGACTGCCCGAGGCCGTCGCCGCACTCCCCGCCGCCGGGCTCCTCGTCGCACTCGGCGCCGTCTCGCCCGGCGAGGCGTGGGAGCAGACCCACACCCTCCTTCCCGTCGTCGGGTTCCTCGCGGCGATTCTCGTACTCGCCCAACTCTGCGACGACGACGGCCTGTTCGACGCGGCAGGCGACGCCGTCGCCCGTCTCTGCGGCGGGCACCCGCGCCGACTGCTCGGCGGCGTCTTCGGCGTCGCCGCCGTCACCACCGCCGTACTCAGCCTCGACGCCACCGTCGTCCTCCTCACGCCCGTCATCTTCGTGACCGCGAGCCGCGTCGGGGCCCACCCCCGCCCGCACGTCTACGCCTGCACCCACCTCGCGAACTCCGCGTCGCTGCTGCTCCCCGTCTCCAACTTGACCAATCTCCTGGCGTTCACGGCCAGCGGTCTGTCCTTCACCCGGTTCGCCCTGCTCATGGCGCTCCCGTGGCTCGCGGCGATCGCCGTCGAGTACGTCGTCCTGCGCCGCTTCTTCGCGGCCGACCTGGCCGTCGTGGCGCACCCTCCCAAAGAGGTCGAGCCGCGCGCCGTACCGACGTTCACGCTCGTCGTCCTCGGCCTGACACTCGTCGCGTTCGCCGTCACCTCCCTGATCGGCATCGAACCCCTCTGGGCGGCCTGCGCCGGCGCGGCCGTGCTCGCCGCCCGCGCGCTACGGCGCCGACGCACCACGGTCCCCGCCCTCTTCCGCGCCGCGTCCCCGCTCTTCTGCCTCTTCGTGCTCGCCCTGGGCGTCACCGTCAAGGCCGTCGTCGACAACGGCCTCGACACCGGAATCGACCGGATCCTCCCGAACGGCGACTCCCTCACCACCCTGCTCGCGATCGCCGCCGTCGCCGCGCTCCTTGCCAATCTGATCAACAACCTGCCCGCGATCCTCGCCCTGCTGCCCGTCGTCGCCCCCGCGGGCCCCGGCCCCGTACTCGCCGCGCTCATCGGGGTGAATCTGGGCCCCAACCTCACGTACGTCGGCTCCCTCGCCACCCTTCTGTGGCGCCGTGTCCTGCACGAACACGACTCCGCGCCCTCGCTCGGGCAGTTCACCCGGCTCGGGCTGCTCACCGTTCCCGCGACACTGATCGCTTCGACCGTCGCCCTGTGGGGCACGCTCCAGTTGTGAGTGACGTGAAGACAACCGCCCTCGTCTGGATCAGCCCGTCCACGTGGCCCGCGTGTGTCGACGCCGCGCGCGACAGAGCGGCGGACGACCACGTCGTACTGCTGCACGTCGGCGACGACCGGATCGCCGCCGAGGCGCACCGCGCGTACGCGGGGCTTCTCGGCCGCGGCCACGGGCCCGAGCGCGACCCCGGCAGCCGGCTGGAGGAGCTGTCCGGGGTGGCGGGCGCCGACCTCCTTGAAGAGGCCGCGCACCGGCTCGGCCGGCCCTGCGAACTGCTCGACCGGCACGGCCGTCCTCAGGAGGAGGTCGTCCGCGCGGCGGCGGACGCGGACCTGCTCATCTGCGCGCGCGACGGCGACCCCGACAGACCGGGCCCGCACAGCCTCGGTCCCGAGTCCCGTTTCGTGGTGGACCACGCGCCGTGCCCGGTCCTGCTGGTGTGGCCGCACCGGAACTGAGCGGGGGCAACGCGCGGGCCCGGTGCGACAATTCCGGCGTGAACACAGAGAACACAGAGAACACCGAGAACCCCGAAAACGCGGAGGACCCGGAGACCGGGCGGAGCAAGGACGAGCTTCTGGCCGAAGCCGTCGCGCTGCGCAGCCGCGGGGCAGCGGAACAGGCCCGCGAGCGGCTGGTGGCTCTCGCCGACCGCCACCCCGGCGACGCCGTGATCGCCTATCAGACCGCCTGGACCCACGACGCCCTGGGCCTGGAGGCGGAGGCCGTCGCCTACTACGAAACCGCCCTGGCCGGAACGGACCTGCCGGAGCAGGACCGACGCGGCGCGCTGGTCGGTCTCGGCAGCACGTTCCGGATCCTCGGCCGGTACGAGAAGGCCGTCGTGACGCTGCGGGGCGGGCTGGCGGAATTCCCCGACGACGGCGCCCTGCGGACCTTCCTCGCGATGGCGCTGTTCAACACCGGGGAGCACGACGAGGCGATGCGCATCCTCCTGGAGCTGCTGGCCACGACCAGCGACGACCCGAGCGTGCGGTCCTACCGCGCGGCGATCGGCCACTACGCCAAGGACCTGCGCGAGGTCGTTCAGGGCCCGTGAGGGGGCCGCCCTCTACGGGTACAGGTCGCGGCCGTACGTCGCGGGGTCGTCCAGGGCGTCCAGGACGAGGTCGGCGAGGTCCTCGTAGGTCGTACGGGGCGCGAGGCCCCGGTGCGGCGTGAACGACCTGCGGCGGTTGCCGCGCGCGGGACCGTGGTGCAGTACCCCGGACCGCACGACGGTCCAGTCGAGGCCGCTGGTGAGGATCACCGCGTCCTGCGCCTCCCGTTCCCGCAGGAGAGGGCGGGCCGTCGCCCGGTAGAGCGCGGCGATGGTGCGGCCCGACAGTCCGCGTACGTGCGAGCCGTAACCGGCCTCCGAGACGACGATCAGCCGCCGTACGCCCGGCTCGCGCATCGCCTCCACGATCAGCTCGGTGCCGCGTGAGTACAGAGGCGTCGTCCGGTTGCCCTTGAGGCCGAACGCGATCACCGCGGCGTCGGCGCCGGTCAGGGCATCGGCCACGGCGCTCTCGTCGAAGGGGCTGCCGGTCACCACCCGGTCGACGGGGGCGGCGCCGAGCCGCGCCGGTTCCCGCACCTGTGCGGTGGTGCGGTGCCCGGCGCGCGCGGCGGCGATGAGGAAGGCTTGTCCGGTACGCCCGGTGGCGCCGAACACGGTGACATTCATGGGCTGGCTGTCCCTGTCGTCTGCATGGGTCTCGTCGTCATGGGTCTCATCATCGGCCCCGCTCGTGTGGAGCCCGCGAGGGCTTCCCCGGGAGGTGCGGTCGGCGGACCCGCTCAGCTTGCGCCACGCAGTGTCCCGGCCGCTACGGATCGGCCCGGACCCGGCGGGCACAACGCGCTTCGCGGTACGGCCCCCGGCGGGGGCGGCTCTCGGACGTTCACCGGCGGGCCGTCCCCGGGTCTTCCCGCCGCCACCCTTGGTGGCTAGCTTCCGAGCCGTAGCACCTGACTCGGGAGGATCTCTTGGCCACTGACATTTCTCGGCGCCGGCTCTTCGCGCTCGGGGGCGGCGCCGTCGGTGCCGCCGCGGCGGGCTCCGTACTGCCGCCGTCCCTGCGGGCCGCCATCGCCGCCGAGGCGCCGGCCGGCGGACTGGACGCCGTCAGGCATGTCGTGGTGCTGATGCAGGAGAACCGGTCGTTCGACCACTACTTCGGCACGCTGCGCGGCGTACGCGGCTTCGGTGACCGCAACGCTGTCGAACTGCCCAACGGCCGCCCCGTGTTCGAGCAGCCGGCCGCCGCGCCCACGGCGCGGGACGAAGACGGCGCCACCGTCCTGCCCTTCCCCGTACGCGACGCCGCCGAGGCACAGCGGAAGGACCTTCAGTACATAGGCGACCTCGACCACTCCTGGAACGGCGGCGCCAAGGCGTGGAACAACGGCTGGATGGACGGCTGGGTCTCCGCCAAGACCGCCGCCACCATGGCTTATTACGACCGCGCCGACATCCCGCTGCACTACGAGCTGGCGGACACCTTCACCGTCTGCGACGCCTACCACTCGTCGGTCCACACCTCCACGAGCCCCAACCGCAACCATCTGTGGAGCGGTTGGACCGGCCACGAGGCCGACGGGCGGCGCGCGGTCGGCAACGACGCGTACGACGAGGGCAGGCACCCCGGCTACGCGTGGCCGACCTACGCGGAGCGGCTGGAGAAGGCCGGGCGGAGCTGGAAGACGTACACGGAGTGGGAGAACTTCACCGACAACAACATCGAGTTCTTCACCTCTTTCAAGAAGATCGCGCGCAAGGCGCTCGTCAAGGCACGTGAGCTGGAAGGCGCCGGCGACTTCACCTACATGGAGTCCTTCTACGCCGCGGTGCGCGAGACGCGGGACCCCGCCGCACGGGCGAAGCTCCTCGCCGCGCTCGACGAGGGCGTCGCGGCCCTCACCACCCGCGAACGGTCGCTCTTCGAACGCGGGCTGCGCCGCGTCGAGTCGGGCACCCTCGCCGCGGCGTTCCGCGCCGACGTCGCCGCGGGGCGGCTGCCCGAGGTGTCGTACCTGGTGCCGTCGGCGGTCGACTCCGAGCACCCCGGCGCGTCCTCACCGGTCGCCAGCGCCGGTCTCGTCTACCAGGTGCTCGACGCGCTCGGCGCGCACCCGGACGTCTGGCGGCACACGGTCGTGCTGATCAACTACGACGAGAACGACGGCTTCTTCGACCATGTCCCGCCCCCCGTGCCGCCCGTGGACGATCCCCACGAGCGCTGGGAGGGCCGTCCGACGGGGCTCGGCATCCGCGTGCCGCTGCTCGTCGTCTCGCCGTGGACCGTGGGCGGTTACGTCTGCTCGCAGGTCTTCGACCACACGTCGGTCGTCCGCTTCCTGGAGACGTGGACCGGAGTGAAGGAGCCCAACATCACGCCGTGGCGGCGCACCGTCACCGGCGATCTGACGTCCGCCTTCGATTTCGGACGGGGCCGTGCGCGCCCGGACGTCGAACAGCCCGGGCCCGTTCCGCCGTTCACGGGGCGCTGGCGGCCCGTGCCGCCGGCCGTCCAGCGGATGCCGGCGCAGGAGCCCGGCACGCGCCCCGCACGGCCGCTGCCGTACCAGCCGGACGTCCACGGCCGCCTCGCGGTGGACGACGCCGGGGCGCGCGTCCTGCGGCTCGAACTGCGCAACACGGGGCGGGCGAGCGCGCACCTGGCGCTCTATCCGTACGAGGGTGAGTTCGACGTCCCGCAGCACCGGGACGTGCGGGGCACGGCGCGGTGGACGGTGCCGCTCACCGGTGACGCCTACCGCTTCACGATCACCGGCCCCAACGGTTTCCGCCGTGAATTCGCCGGCCCCGTCGCGGGCGGCGGAGCCGAGGTCACCTCGTCCGTCGACCACCACGACCGTGATCTGCACCTCACCCTCCGTAATGACGGGGACCTGCCCGTCACCTTCACGGTGCGCTCGCTCGGCTACGCCGACGAGGCGGATCTCGGCGACTGGAAGCGCGAGTTCACGGTCAAGCCGGGACGCCGCCGCAGCGTCGCGCACTCGGCCGCCGACGCCCACGGGTGGTACGACATCGAGGTGACGGCCGGCCGGGGCTTCCGGCGACGGCTGATGGGACACATCGAGAACGGGAAGCCGAGCGTCTCCGGCTGAAGCGCGAACCGCACGGGAAAATGAACCGGATGCCGAAGCGGAATTGTCGCCTCCTACCGGTCGAACGCCAGGTCAACCGCGTGTGAGTAACCCCACCAAACGGGCAAACGATCACGATTCGATGTCAGAATCGGGCTCTCCGATCCACGCAGGGGAGCAGACCGTTGGCAGCAGTCGCGCGGTGGTGCGTCAGGCACCGGCTCCTGGTCGTACTCCTGTGGCTGCTGGCCCTCGGCTCCACGGCCACCGGCGCCGTCGTCGCCGGGACCTCGTACTCGAACGACTACGAGGCACCCGGCACCGAGTCCGGCCACGCCGTCGAACTCCTGGAGAGCGGCTTCCCCGGCCGCGGCGGCGACAGCGACACCGTGGTCTGGCACACCGAACGCGGCTCCGTCCGCGCGCAGGACGTCGAACTGCGCATGGGTGTCACGCTCGGTGAGATCGCCAAGCTGCCCGGCGTGGCCGGCGTGACGAGCCCGTACGCCCTCACCGACGGCGCCGGGACGCCCCCGTACACACCCGGCCCGGACGACGGCGAGAGCGCCCGTCAGAT
The DNA here is from genome assembly GCF_022695985.1 of Streptomyces sp. NP-1717. GTDB lineage: Bacteria > Actinomycetota > Actinomycetes > Streptomycetales > Streptomycetaceae > Streptomyces. Next base: position 5,932 of record NZ_JAAPBF010000066.1, read on the forward strand.
CAGCGAGGACGGCCGCACCGCGTACGCCGTCGTCATCTTCGAGGAGCAGGTCGACGACATCCCCGCCGCACAGGCCCAGGCTGTCGTCGACACCGCGAAGAAGGCGGCCACCGACGATCTCCAGGTGGAACTCGGCGGCAGCGCCGTCGCCCTCACCGAAGGCACCACCGCGCACACGGCGGAGATCGTGGGCGTCGCCATGGCCGCCGTCGTCCTCTTCCTCGCCTTCGGCTCCCTCGCCGCGAGCCTGCTGCCCATCGCCACCGCGCTGGTCTCCGTCGGAACGGCGTACGCGGGCATCGCGCTCCTCGGCCACCTCATGACCGTGGCCGACTTCGCGCCCATGCTCGGACTGCTCGTCGGTCTCGGCGTCGGCATCGACTACGCGCTGTTCATCGTGACCAGACACCGCAAGGGCCTCAAACAGGGCCTCACGGTCACGCGGGCGGCCACGGAGGCCGTCGCCACCACGGGGCGCGCCGTCGTCTTCGCCGGGGCCACCGTCTGTATCGCGCTGCTCGGCATGCTGGTGCTGCGGCTGAGCTTCCTCAACGGCGTCGCGATCGCCGCCTCGCTCACCGTCGCGCTGACGGTCGCCGCGTCCGTGACCCTGCTGCCCGCCCTGCTCTCGTACACGGGCGGGCGCGCGCTGAGCCGCCGCGAACGCGCCCGCCTCGCCGAGCACGGTCCGCAGCCCGAGCGGCCCACCGGCTTCGCCGCCCGCTGGTCCCACTTCGTGGCGCGCCATCCCCGGCTGCTCGGCGCCGCCGCCGTGGTCGTGATGCTGGTGCTCGCCCTGCCCACCTTCTCGCTCCACCTGGGCACCTCCGACCAGGGCAACAACCCGGCGACCAGCACCACCCGCCAGGCGTACGACCGGCTCGCCGAGGGCTTCGGCCCCGGCGTCAACGGCCCGCTGACCCTCGTCGCCGAACTGGACGGCGCCGACGACCGGCTCGCGATGGACCAACTCCCGAACACGTTGCGCGAGTCGGAGGGCGTCGCCTCCGTCGGGCCGATCGTCTTCAACGGCAGCGGCGACACGGCCCTGCTCACCGTCGTCCCCGAATCGTCCCCGCAGTCGGAGCGCACCAGCGACCTCGTCGACCACCTCCGTACGGAGGTGCTGCCCCGCGCCGAGGAGGGCACCTCCCTGGAGGTGTCCGTCGGCGGCGTCACCGCGAGCTACGACGACTTCGCCGACGTCGTCGTCGGCAAACTCCCGCTCTTCGTCGGCGTCGTCGTCGCCCTCGGCTGTCTGCTGCTCCTGCTCGCCTTCCGTTCCGTCGGCATCCCACTGAAGGCGGCGGTCATGAACGTGGCCGCCGTCGCCTCGTCCTTCGGGATCGTCGTCGCGATCTTCCAGTGGGGCTGGGGGAGCGAACTCCTCGGCCTGGGCAGCGCGGGCCCGATCGAGCCGTTCCTGCCCGTGATCATGGTCTCCGTCCTCTTCGGCCTCTCCATGGACTACCAGGTCTTCCTGGTGAGCCGGATGTACGAGGAGTGGCTGGAGACCGGCGACAACAGACGCGCCGTTCGGGTCGGCCTCGCCGAGACCGGCCGCGTGATCAACTCGGCCGCCGTGATCATGATTTCGGTCTTCCTCGCCTTCGTCCTCACCGGGGACCGCGTCATCGCGATGTTCGGCATCGGGCTGGCCGCGGCGGTCGCGCTGGACGCCTTCGTCCTCCGTACGCTCCTCGTGCCCGCCCTGATGCATCTGCTGGGCGGCGCCAACTGGTGGCTGCCGCGGACGCTGGACCGCTGGCTGCCTCGGATCAGCATCGAGGCGCCCGCCGCCGGCCGCCGTACGTCTGGGAGGATCCCGGCACGGCGCGAGGAGTACGCGGAGCGTGTGGACCACGTGCCGGGGCGTACGGGCCGTACCTGAGCCCACCGGACAGAAGGAGCGCGATGTTCGCGACATCACTGGGTGACGAGGCGGAACTGAGACCGCTGGAGCCCTGGCAGGCCGAGGAGTTCCTCACGCACATGGACCGTGCGAGGGAGCTGGTGACCGAACACGTCGGGCTCGCCGACATCGTCACCGACCTCGAATCGGCGCGGACGTTCCTCACCACATACGCGCACAAGCAGGCCGCCGACGCCGGACGGATCTACGGGATCTGGCTCGACGACACCCTCGTCGGCGGCGTCCTCTTCCGGATCTTCGACGCGCGGGGTGGCACCTGCGAGGTCGGCTGCTGGCTCGAACCGGCGGCCACGGGGCGCGGACTGGTGACCCGCGCGATAACGGTGCTCATCGACTGGGCGGTGGACCGGCGCGGCATCCACCGCGTCGAGTGGGTGGCCTCGTCGGAGAACCTCGCGAGCATCAGGGTCGCGAAGCGGCTCGGCCTGCGGCTCGACGGGATTCTGCGCGAGAGCAACCTCCACCACGGCCGCCGGCAGGACCAGGAGATCTGGGCCGTACTGGCTCCCGAGTGGCGTGAGCTGCGGCGGAACACCCCCTGAGGAAACTCTCATGGATCTCTCATACGGGCCGCCTACCGTGCGGCGCATGAACCCCACGACCAAGCCAGAAGAGCCCGCGGACGAAAGCGGCGACAACAAGTCGGAGCGTGCCGTTCCGGCTGCTGCCGACAAGAACGACGCACCGGGCCCGAGCCTGGCCAAGGACCCGGGGGAGAACCCTGAGGCGGGCGGCGCCGACGGTGCCGGATCCCCGTCGGACGACGACGGCGACGACGGCGACCTGCTCGACGACGACCTGGACGGCGGGTACACCCCGCCGCCCTCCAGCGGCCTCGCCGCCGCGTCCACGGCGCTCATCTCCGTACTGCTCTCGCTCGTCGCGCTCATCGGCACCTGGTCCGGCAAGGTGATCGCCGAACGCGAGACGCTCGTCGGCCAGATCGAACTCGGCCAGACCGGCACCCCGGAGCAGCAGATCTCCGAGATCTACGGCGACGCCTGGCACGCCACCGCGCTGACCAACGGCATCTTCGCCGTGCTGGCGCTCATCGTCGGCCTCGCGGCGCTCGGACTGCCGCAGCGCAAGAGCTGGGTGCAGCCGTTCGCCGTCGCCGGTATCGCGCTCGGCGCGCTCGCCCTGCTGATCTCGATCGGCATGTACTTCGACGTCTTCGTCTCCCTGCCGGAGCCGCCCCCGGCCGCCCCGCCGACCACCGGCTGACGCGCCTCCACCGGCTCCACGGAGGTCCTCACGGATCGCCGCGCGCCACCGTCCTCACGCGCCGCACGGGCACCGTCCCGTCCGGCGCGTGAGGCGTTTCGGAAGGCGTTTCCGAGGCCCTGCCCGAGGTACGGGGCAGGGCCTTAGGCCGTTCGCGGGCCCGTCACCCCCGCGCCTAAGGCCCGCACGCCGCGAAGATGCGGCACACGCCCGATGCGGGCGCACCCCCTGGGAGACGAATGTTGAGGCATCGCAAGACGCCGAAACAGTTCATGACAGGGGAGCCGAGATGTTCGAGTACGAGATGCAGCAGATGCGGGCGGCCGAGCTGATCCGTGAGGCCGACGGCCGGCGGCTGGTCCGCCAGGTCCGCGCGGCCCGCAAGGAGGCCGCGCGCAACGCCGGGAACGAGGGCGAGAGGCGGGTGGGATCGCACCGGGGCCGGTTCGTGAGCGCGGCGTGACGGGCGCGCGGAGATGGCCGCCCGCCCGGACCTCCTGAGGACGCCGGATCCGCTGTCGCCGCAGGTGCCGGCGGTGGACGCGGCGCCGGCGAAAACGAGTGCCGCACTGGCGTACCCCTGTGCGATGCTCGGAATCGTGGAGACCAAGTCAGTCAGCCCCGTGTTCGTCGGTCGCGACGGCGAGCTGACCGCACTCACCGAAGCGCTCGCCCGCGCCGCCGCGGGCGAGCCGCAGGCCCTGCTCGTCGGCGGCGAGGCGGGAGTCGGGAAGACCAGGCTCATCGAGGAGCTGATCTCGGTGGCCTGCCGCGACGGCGCCGTCGTCGCGGTCGGCGGCTGCGTGGAGATCGGCGGTGACGGCCTGCCGTTCGCCCCCTTCTCCGCGGCCCTGCGCGGTCTGCGGCGGCTGCTGCCCGGGGAGATCGCCGCCGCCGCCGACGGCCAGGAAGGCGAACTGGCCAGAATCCTCCCCGAGTTGGGTCCCTCGGCGAGCGACGCCCTGGGGGAGCACGGCACGGCGAGCCTCTTCGAACTCACCGTCCGGCTGCTGGAGCGCGTCGCCGCCGACCGCACGGTCGTCCTCATCCTGGAGGACCTGCACTGGGCCGACGCCTCCACCCGCCATCTGCTCGCCTATCTCTTCCGTACGCTGCGCCGCGGCCGGCTCCTCGTCATCACCACCTACCGCACCGACGACATCCACCGCCGCCACCCGCTGCGCCCGCTCCTCGCGGAGCTGGACCGGCTGCGTACGGTCAGCCGGATCGAGCTCTCCCGCTTCAGCCGCGCCGAGGTCCGGCGGCAACTGCACGGCATCCTGGGAGACGAGCCGGCGCCGCACCTCGTCGACGAGATCTTCGGGCGCTCCGACGGCAACGCGTTCTTCGTGGAGGAACTGGCCGTCGCCATCGAGTCCGGCTGCCGCTCCGGACTCACCGACTCCCTGCGCGATCTGCTGCTCGTCCGCGTCGAGACGCTGCCCGAGAACGCCCAGCGGGTGGCCAGGATCGTCGCCGAGGGCGGCGCCACCGTCGAGTTCCCCCTGCTGCTGGCCGTCGCGCAGCTCTCCGAGGACGACCTGATCGACGCGCTGCGGGCCGCTGTCGGCGCGAACATCCTCCTCCCGGTGGACGGCGACGGGTACCGCTTCAGGCACTCGCTCGTCCGCGAGGCCATCAGCGACGACCTGCTCCCCGGCGAACGCTCCCGGCTCAACCGCCGCCTCGCCGAAGCCCTGGAGGCCGACCCCTCCCTCGTACGGGGCGACGAGAGCACCACCCGCCTCGCCGGGTACTGGTACCACGCGCACGACGCCGCGAAAGCCCTGCCCGTCGTCCTGCTCGCCTCCGTCGAGGCCCGCCGCCGCTACGCCCACGCCGAGCAACTGCGCCTGCTGGAGCGCGCCATGGAGCTGTGGGACGCCGCGCCCGAGGACATACGGGCCCGCCTCAGACCCCCGGACGACACCGAGGTCTACCCGCCCACCGCCGAAGGGGCGAGGGCCCCGCTGCGCTATCTCGATCTGCTCGCCGAGGCGACCGTCGCGGCCCGCTCCGGCGGCGAACGCGAACGCGCCCTGGCGCTGTCCAAGAAGGCCATGCGGGTTCTGGAGACGGGGGACGACCCGCTGCGCGCCGCCTGGTTCTGGACGCAGCGCTCACGGCTGGTGCAGGACCTCACGCGCGGCGACGGCTGGGACGAACTGGCCACCGCCCAGGACCTGGTGCGCGGGCTGCCGCCGTCCGCCGTGCACGCCTCGGTCCTCTCCGACGTCGCGAGCTGGGGCGCCCTGCACCGGCCGGGGCCCAACACCCTGGCCGCCGCCGACCGCGCCGTGGAGTACGCGCGCCTCGTCGGCGCCGAGCACATCGAACTGAACGCCAGGGCCACGCGCGGCTGGCTCACCACCGAGTCGGGATCCATCGAGGAGGGCCTCGCCGAGATGTACGCGGTACGGGACCGTGCCTTCGAACTCGGCAACCTTGGCAATCTCGGTGTCCTGGGCCGCATCAGCATCAACCTGCCGTCCACGCTGGAGAGCGTGGGCCGCTCGGAGGAGGCGGTCGCCGCCGCCGAACTCGGCATCACCCTCTGCCACCAGCGAGGACTGTCCGACAAGGAAGCCTGGGTCCGGGTCAATCTGAGCGAATCACTCTTCTCGCTCGGCCGCTGGAACGAGTCCCGGACGGCGATCGACGAAGCGGCCCAGATCGCGCACGCCCCCAAGGCCCGCGCCCTGGTGGCCGTAAGGCGCGCGCTGCTCGCCCTCGGACGCGGCGACGCCGCGGAGGCCCAGAGCCAAGTGACCCTGGCCCGCGCGGTCTTCGGTCCGCACGACCCACAGCCGCAGCACGTCATCGCACCGGCCAGGCTCGCGATGGTCAGCGCCGCGCGGCAAGGCCGGCTCGCCGAGGCCCGCGCCGAGTTCGAACAGGTCGCCGCGCAGGGCTTCCCGCCGGGCATGCAGCGGTACGCACTGCCGCTGCTCTGCTCGGCCGCGGCGATGGAGGCGGACGCACGCGGACTGCCGGAGGCCGACGCGGGACGGGAGGCGATCCTGGCGATCGTCCGCGACCACGCGAAGCGGCTGCCCGCCGTCGTCCCGGTCTGGCGGGCGTACGACCTGCTGCTCGAAGCCGAACTCGCCCGCGCCGACGGCATCGTCGCCCCGAAGCTGTGGGCCCGCGCCGTGGCCGCCTTCGAGGCGCTGGAACGGCCGTACGAACTCGCCGAAGCCCGCCACCGCTGGGCGGCGGACCTCCTCGCCGCGTCCGCCGACCGGGAACAGGCCACCGCGCTCCTGATCCAGGCCCACACCACGGCGAAACGGCTCCGCGCACGGCATCTGGTCGAGGAGACGGAACTCCTCGCGGGCCGGGCACGGATCAGCCTCTCCACCACCCCGCGACTCGCCCCGGCCCCCGGCCCGGAGGCCGACGCCGCCGGCTCACTGGGTCTGACCCCCCGCGAACGGGACGTCCTGCGCCGGGTGGCCGAGGGCCTCAGCAACCGCCAGATCGCCGAGGAGCTGTACATCTCACCCAAGACGGCGAGCGTGCACGTCTCCAACATCCTGGCCAAACTCGGCGTCTCGGGCCGCACGGAGGCGGCGGCGATGACCCACCGCCTGCACCTCTTCACCGACCTGGAGCCGACTCACACCTAGGGGGTGTCTGACGAACCCCCTGGCCTGCGGCCTGGCACGGCACCTCGCCGCGTTGTCGTCGGACGGCCGAGTCCGCTCGGTAGGGGGCCGACCATCGCCTTGCGATGCACCGCACCAGCCGCCGGCCCCGCCCTGCGGGCGGATGGCGCTAGGTGTCGGACACGGCCCAGGGCGAGTCTTTGCGGATCCTGCCGGGCTCGCGTGCCCCGGCTCGCACGCTCTCCCCGGCGTCCCCGGGGTACGGAAGGCGCCCCCTGCGTTGCCCTCGGTCGGCATGGCTCCGCCATGCCTCTCTCCGCCGCCCTGCGATCGCACGCACCCGCGTGACACCAGCCGCAGCGCGGCCGGCGCTCCCCGAACCGGACTGATCCAGCCGACACGTCCCAGGCCGTGCCCGTGCAGCCCCGTCCGGTACGAGCCCGATCCTCCGTCCGGCGAGGCACCGCACCAGCCGCCCCCGCCCCGCCCCGCCCCGCGGGCGGGTGGGGCGGCGGTTTTCGGACACGCGGCGGGCGGTGCCTCACGTCGCCCGCGTCATGTCACGTCCACGCGGAGGATCTTGTCGTCTCCCGGCTTCGGGGTGCCCCGGCCGTCCGTGTTGCTCGTCATCAGCCACAGCGCCCCGTCGCCCGTCGCCACCACCGTGCGCAGACGGCCGTACTCGCCCTCGAAGAACGCCTGGGCCGCGGCCGACGGCTTCACGCCCGCCAAGGGGATCCGCCACAGACGCTCACCGCGCAGCGCGGCCATCCAGATGGACCCCTTGGCGAAGGCGATACCGCTCGGTGAGGCGTCGCTCGTCCTCCACTCCTCCACCGGATCGACGAAGCCCGGCTTCCCGGCCTTGCCCTCGGCCTCCGGCCAGCCGTAGTTCTTGCCCGGCTCGATCAGATTGAGCTCGTCCCAGGTGTTCTGGCCGAACTCCGACGCCCACAGCCGCTTGTCGGAGTCCCAGGCGAGACCCTGCACATTGCGGTGCCCGTATGTGTACACGACCGAATCCGCCTCCGGATTGCCGTGCACCGGCTGCCCGTCCGGCGTCATCCGCAGGATCTTCCCGCCCAGGGACTTCTTGTCCTGCGCGAGGCCCGTCTCACCTGTCTCGCCCGTGCCCGCGTAGAGCATCTTGTCCGGGCCGAACGCGATCCGGCCGCCGTTGTGGATGTTGCCCTTCGGAATGCCCCGCAGGATGGTGTCGGGCGCGCCCAACTGCTGGCCCACCGGCCTCTTCGGGTCGTACAGCATCCGGGCGATGCGGTTGTCGGAGTCCGTCGTGAAGTAGGCGTACACATAGGTGTCCGAGGCGAACGACGGGGAGATCGCGAGGCCCAGCAGACCCCCCTCACCGCCCGGAGCGACACCGGGCACCGCGCCCACGTCCGTCTTCTCGCCGGTCTCCGAGTCGACCCGCGTGATCGTCCCCTCGTCGCGCGAGGAGACCAGCAGATCGCCCTCGGGCAGCGCCGCCAGACCCCACGGCGACTTGAGGCCCTCCGTCAGCGTGGACACCACCTTCGCCGAGCCCTTCGCGGGGGGCGCCGACGGCTCCGCGCCGTCCGGGGGCGTCGACCCGCCGGACACCGACGAGGACGGCGAACCCGACGGGCTCTCCGGCTTCGCCGTGCCGTCGGAGGACGAGCACGCGGTCACCACGAATAGCGCCGCTGCGGCCAACACGGCCGTCACTGGAGCACGTTGCACGGTCTTGATCCCTTCGACGGCTGCGTCTCTACGTTTCATACACCGCGGCCCGCGTCCAGGTTCCCATCCGGCCGGTATCAGTGCCACGAGTCCCACGCCGGGGGCAGCGCGGCGATCTCGGCCAGATCCGTCGCCGACAGCTCCAGCCCGGCCGCCGCCGCGTTCTCCACCGCCCACCGCTCCCGCTTCGCCCCCGGAACGGGCACCACCTGGGGTCCGCGCGCCAGCACCCACGCCAGCGCCACCTGCGCGGGTGTCGCCCCGTGCCGCCCGGCGACCCGCCGCAGCCCCGCCACCACCGGCTGGTTCGACGCCATCATCTCGGCCGTGAAGCGCGGATGCCTGGCCCGTACGTCGTCCGGCTCGAAGCCCTGCCCGGGGGTGAGCGTGCCGGTCAGATAGCCGCTCCCCAGCGGCATCGCCGCCAGGAGCCCCACGCCCCGCGCCGCGCACCACGGCAGCAGCCGCTCCGCCGCCTCCGGCGCCCACACCGACAGCTCCGCCTCCACCGCGCTCACCGGAAACACCTGCTGCATCCGCTCCAGCAGGGCGATCGTCGCCCCGTAGCGGTCCGTGCCGCCTCGGCGTGAGCTGCGGGCGTCGACCGCGCACAGCCCGAGCGCCCGTACCTTCCCCGCCGCCACCAGCTCAGCCATCGCACCCCAGGTCTCCTCGACCGGCACCTCCGGGTCTGCCCGGTGCAACTGGTAGAGGTCGATCACCTCCGTGCGCAGCCGCCGCAGCGACGCGTCGCACGCCCGGCGCACATAGCCGGGACGGCCGTTGGCGACGATGTGCTGATCGCCCACCAGCAGACCGCACTTGGTGGAGACGAACGCGTCGTCGCGCCGCTGCGCGAGCACCCGCCCCAGCAGCAGTTCGTTGGTGAACGGGCCGTACATGTCGGCCGTGTCGAGCAGAGTCGTACCGGCGTCGAGCGCCGCGTGCACGGTCCGCGACGAACGGTCCCCCCGCTGCTCGGAGGCGCTGTAGGCCCAACTCATCGGCATACAGCCGAGTCCGACGGCGCCCACCGTGAGTGCCGTCCCGCCGATCGCCCTGCGCTCCAACTGCCCCGCCCCTCCCGCTTCCTTCCGTGCCCGCTCCCGCCGGGCACACTCCAGCTAACCTCATGGGCCTCCCGCGCCGCTCGGCCCGGCGTCCCCGCGCCCCGCCGCCCGCCCCGTACCGGTCCGTGGAACGCCCTTCATCGGGCCCAGGGGCTTCGCATAGCCTCCTGACCATGACTTCAGACGTATGGCTGCCGATACCGGCCGACGAGATCGAGGGGCTCCCCGCCGGCCTGGACTACCTCCACTGGGACGGTGCCCCCGACTTTCCCGGCGACCCGGCCGACTGCGCCTTCTACGTGGTCCCGTACATGAAGGGCATGGAGGTCGCGCTCCGGCCGCTCGCCGCGATGACCTCCGTACGCGTCGTACAGACCCTCTCCGCCGGTATCGACCACGTGGCCCCCGGGCTCGGCTCGCTACCCCCCGGAGTGCGCCTGTGCAACGCCAAGGGCGTCCACGAGGCCAGCACCGCCGAACTGACCGTCGCGCTCGTCCTCGCCTCGCTGCGGGGCATCCCCGGCTTCGTCCGGGGCCAGGACGCCGAGGAGTGGCGGTCCGGCTTCTACCCGGCGCTCGCCGACAAGTCCGTCCTGATCGTGGGTTACGGCTCGATAGGCGCCGCCATCGAGGACCGGCTCGCGCCCTTCGAGTGCGCGCGGGTGGCGCGCGTGGCGCGCTCCGCGCGTGCCACCGAGCGCGGCCCCGTGCACGCACTCACCGATCTGCCCGACCTGCTGCCCCAGGCCGACGTCGTGATCGTGTCGACGCCGCTCACCGAGGAGACGAAGGGCCTGGCGGGCGCCGAGTTCCTGGGCCGGATGAAGGACGGCGCGCTGTTCGTGAACGTCGCGCGGGGCCAGGTCGCCGACACCAAGGCGCTCCTCGCCGAGCTGGAGAGCGGACGCATCAGGGCAGCGCTCGACGTCACCGATCCGGAACCCCTCCCACCGGGCCATCCCCTCTGGCATGCTCCGGGTGTTGTCATCAGCCCTCACGTGGGCGGATCCACCTCGGCCTTCATGCCCCGTGCCAAGCGTCTGCTCGCCGACCAACTCACCCGCTACGCCGCGGGGGACGCTCTGCGCAACGAGGTGCTCACCACCGGCTGAGCCGGTCCGGTCCGCACTCGGGAACGACAACTCCGCTGCTCGTCACGGAGAGTAGAAGAACTATGTCCCTGAGTGACGACTCTGGTGTATCGTCCCGATCTGGGGGCCGCGTCGCGCGAGGGGCGACGTGGCGGAGCGATCAGAATCCGAGGGGGGCGACGGGCGATGTACTGCCGATGCACGAACGATCCGACGCGGAAGGGCCGTCCACGGCGGCCTTCGGACCCACCGACACAAGGCCGGGCCCCGGCGATCCGGGACCGGGCCACGGCGAAGCGCACCTCACCGACGTGCGCCTCACCGCGGCGCACCTCACCGACGCGCCCCTCCGCGGTGCGAGGACCCGGTGCGTCGGCGGTGACGGCGACACCCCCCGAGGTGGCCCCGTGAGCCCCCCCGGGGCGCTCCTCGGCCCCCGCGTCGCCCCGGAGGACACCGGCGTCCCCGACAGCGACTCCGACACCGGAGGAGGCGGCACCGGCCTCCTCGGACAACTCCTCCTCGCCCTCGTCTGCGGGGGCTACGCCACCGGGGCGGCACTCGGCTGGGGTTCCCCCGAAGTGGCCCTGTTCATGGGCGACTTCGGCCTCAGCATCGCCGCCCTCATCGCTTCCGTCTCCTGCTTCCTCTACGCCCGGGGCAACGACAGCCGGTTCCGCCCCGCATGGATGCTCTTCTCGCTCTCCTCCCTGATGGCCGCCGGCGGGAACGCGGTCTGGGGCTGGTACGAGGTCGTGCTCGACCGCCCCGTTCCGAGCCCCTCCCTGGCCGACCTGTTCTTCCTCTGCTTCGCGCCACCCGCCATCGTCGGCCTCCTCGTCCTCGCCAAACGCCCTGTCAGCAAGGCCGGCTGGGTCTGCCTGTGTCTCGACGCCTGGCTGATCGGCGGCTCGCTCCTCACGCTCTCCTGGAGCCTGGCCCTCGCGCACACCACGCACTTCGACGGCGAGACCGTCGCCCACGCCGCGCTGTCCCTCGCCTATCCGCTGCTGGACATCGTGCTCGTCAGCATGGTGCTCGCGCTGCACTTCCGGCGCTCGACCGGCAGCCGTACGGCCATCAACTCCGCCATCGCCGCCCTCGCCCTCACGGTCCTGTGCGACGCCCTGTTCACCTCCCCGCTGCTCCGGGAGAACTACCGCTCGGGCCAACTGCTCGACGCGGGCTGGTTCGCCGGGTCCCTGCTGCTCGCGTACGCGCCCTGGGGCGTGCGCAGGGCCGCCGAGAGCGTGCCCGAGCAGGTGCGGCCGCCCCGCGCGCCCCGGCAGCCCGCCAGGCCGATCGCGGGCTCCCTGGCCGCGCTGACGCCGTATCTCGCCGCCGCCGTGTGCACCCTGGGGATCCTGTACAACGTCATCGAGGGCCGCCGGGTCGACCGCGTCGTGGTCCTCACCGGCTGCACGGTCGTCCTCGCCCTGGTCGTACGGCAGGGCATCATGCTCGTCGACAACATCGCTCTCACCCATGAACTGGCCCAGAAGGAGAACCACTTCCGCTCCCTGGTCCAGGGTTCGAGCGACGTCATCATGATCGCCGGACCCGAGGGCACCCTGGACTACGTCAGCCCCGCGGCGGCCGGTGTCTACGGACGCGAGGCGGACGGCCTCGTCGGTGCCGCGCTGGAATCGATCATCCACCCGGACGACCGGGGCCGGGTCAAACGCGAAGTACGCCGCTTCCTGGCCGCTCCTCCCACGGAGGAGCCCACCACCCGCATCGAATGCCGCTTCAAATCCGGCTCCGGCGACTGGCTGAACGTGGAGTCCACGGTCAACCGGCACCAGGGCGGCCTCATCCTCAACAGCCGGGACGTCACCGAACGTGTACGGCTCCAGGCCCAGTTGCAGCACAACGCCGAGCACGACCCGCTCACCGACCTGCCCAACCGCGCCCTGTTCACCGCCCGGGTCCGCCAGGCGCTCTCCGGGCGCCGGGCGAACGACCCCGGCACAGCCGTCCTCTTCATCGACCTCGACGGCTTCAAAGGCGTCAACGACCGCCTCGGCCACCAGGTCGGCGACGAACTGCTGATCAACGCGGCCCGCCGCCTCCACGACTCCGTACGGGCCGGGGACACCGCCGCCCGCCTCGGCGGGGACGAGTTCGCCGCCCTCATCCTCGGCGACGGCACCGACGACCAGACCGCCCGGGAGTACCAGGTCCACGAGATCGCCGACCGGCTGCGCCTGAAGCTGTCGCAGCCGTACCGCATCGACGGCAACGATGTCCGTGTCGCCGCCTCCATCGGAGTCGCCTTCGCCGAACCCGGCATAACCCCCACCCACCTCATGCGCAACGCCGACCTCGCCATGTACCGCGCCAAGGCCGGCGGCAAGGACCGCGTCGAGCTGTACGCCCCCCAGATGCAGGCGGACGTGGTCCGCAGGACCGAACTGGCCGTGAGGCTCCGCACGGCTCTGCGGGACGGCGAGTTCGCCCTGCTGCACCAGCCCGTGGTCGACCTGTCCACCGGACAGGTCTCCGCCGTCGCCGCCCAGGCCCGCTGGCGCTCCGCCCAGGGCATCCTCTTCACACCCGCCGAGTTCTTACGGGTCGCCGACGACAGCGACCGCACCGCCGAGTTAGGGCGCTGGCTGCTCGAACAAGCCGTCGAGCAGGCCGCCGAGCGCGGCAGGACGGGCCACCTCGTACCGGTGACCGTCCGCCTCTCCGCCCGCAGACTGCTCGACCGCTCCATGCCGCTCGGCTCCATCGAAGCCCTGCTGACCCGCCACGGGCTCCCCTCGGGCGCCCTGCTCATCGAGCTGGCCGACAGCGACCCGCGCACGTCCCTGGACGAGCTGGAGCACCGCCTGCTGGCGCTGCGCCGTCTGGGCGTCCGGATCGCCCTCGACGGCTTCGGCAGCGGCTACGCGGCGATCAACGCGCTGCGCCGGCTCCCCGTCGACGTACTGAAACTGGACCGCGGACTGGTCGAGGGCGTCGTCGAGTCGGCCAGGCTCCACAAGATCACGGCAGGGCTGCTCCGGATCGCCTCCGACCTGGGCATGGTCTCGGTGGCCGACGGCGTCGACGTACCGGAACAGGTCCTCGCGCTCCGCGCCATGGGCTGCACCCACGGCCAGGGCATGGCCTTCTCGGGACCCCTCGACGAGTACCGGCTGCGCCGCGCGCTGATGCGCGGCGCGTTCCCCCTCCCCGGGGCCACCCCGCTGCCCGTGCTGAGCGGCAGCTCGCTGCCCGTCCGCCGCACACGGGCGGCCACCCCGGACATGATCCCCCGGCCCCTCACCCGACCGTCCGTCCGCTCAAATGTTGAGACGCCAGTCCCACCCACTTGACAGTGGTAGCGCGTCGGAGGGAGGGTCAATGCCATGCGCACCCGAATTCTCGTACTTGGACAGCGCGTCGGCTGAAGCAGTGGCCCTCATCGGATCTCTGCAGACCGCACCGACGCGCTCCCCTCGCCTGCCTCCCGGCACGAGGGGTTTTTTGTTGTACCGGCACAGCCCAAACCCCCGCAAAAACCCTCAGCCTCGAGAAGAGAATGACGATGACCGAGCAGGCCACCGGGGCCCACCCGACGCCGCGCGCCCGTAACGGCGGACCCTCGTCCGCCACCGTTGAGCACGTCACGGGCGCGCAGTCCCTCATCCGCTCTCTTGAGGAAGTGGGTGCCGACACGGTATTCGGCATCCCCGGCGGCTGCATCCTCCCCGCGTACGACCCGATGATGGACTCCACCCGGCTCCGTCACATCCTGGTCCGCCACGAGCAGGGCGCCGGCCACGCGGCCACCGGCTACGCGCAGGCCACCGGCAAGGTCGGCGTCTGCATGGCCACCTCGGGCCCCGGCGCGACCAACCTGGTCACCCCGATCGCCGACGCGCACATGGACTCCGTGCCGCTCGTCGCGATCACCGGCCAGGTCGCCAGCAAGGCGATCGGCACGGACGCCTTCCAGGAGGCGGACATCTGCGGCATCACGATGCCGATCACCAAGCACAACTTCCTGGTCACCAAGGCCGAGGACATCGCGCGCACCATCGCGGAGGCGTTCCACATCGCCGCCACGGGCCGCCCGGGACCCGTCCTGGTGGACATCGCCAAGGACGCCCTCCAGGCGAAGACCACGTTCAGCTGGCCGCCCAGCCAGGAACTGCCCGGCTACCGCCCGGTCACCAAGCCGCACGCCAAGCAGATCCGCGAGGCCGCCAAGCTGATCACCCAGGCCAAGCGGCCGGTGCTGTACGTCGGCGGCGGCGTCATCAAGGCCGGGGCCACCGCCGAACTGCGCGTTCTCGCCGAACTGACCAACGCCCCCGTCACCACCACCCTGATGGCGCTGGGCGCGTTCCCCGACAGACACCCGCTGCACGTGGGAATGCCGGGCATGCACGGTGCGGTCACCGCCGTCACCGCGCTGCAGAAGGCCGACCTGATCGTCGCCCTCGGAGCCCGCTTCGACGACCGCGTCACCGGCAAGCTGGACAGCTTCGCCCCGTACGCCAAGATCGTCCACGCCGACGTCGACCCGGCCGAGATCGGCAAGAACCGCGCCGCCGACGTGCCGATCGTGGGCGACGCCCGCGAGGTCCTCGCCGACCTCGTCCAGGCGGTCCAGGCCGAGCACACCGAGGGCAACGCCGGTGACTACAGCGCCTGGTGGCGCGACCTCAGCCGCTGGCGCGAGACGTACCCGCTCGGCTTCGACCAGCCGGCCGACGGCAGTCTCTCCCCGCAGCACGTCATCCAGCGCATCGGCCAACTCGCCCCGGACGACACGATCTACACGGCGGGCGTCGGCCAGCACCAGATGTGGGCCGCCCACTTCATCGACTACGAGCAGCCCTCCACCTGGCTCAACTCCGGCGGCGCGGGCACGATGGGGTACGCGGTCCCGGCCGCGATGGGCGCCAAGGCCGGGCAGCCGGAGCGCACGGTGTGGGCGATCGACGGCGACGGCTGCTTCCAGATGACCAATCAGGAACTGGCCACCTGCGCCGTCAACAACATCCCCATCAAGGTCGCGATCATCAACAACGGCGCGCTGGGCATGGTCCGCCAGTGGCAGGCCCTCTTCTACAACCAGCGCTACTCCAACACCGTCCTGCACAGCGGGCCCGACGTGGCCGCCGGCGGCTCCTTCGCGGGATCGGCCGCGGACGGCGCCAAGCCCAACGGCGGCACCCGTATCCCGGACTTCGTGAAGCTGTCCGAGGCCATGGGCTGCGTCGCGATGCGCTGCGAGTCCCCGGACGAGCTGGATGCCGTGATCGCCAAGGCCAACTCCATCAACGACCGCCCCGTGGTGGTCGACTTCATCGTCCACGAGGACGCCCAGGTCTGGCCGATGGTCGCCGCGGGCACCTCCAACGACGAGGTCCTCGCCGCCCGGGGTGTGCGCCCCGACTTCGGCGACGGCCTGGACGACTGAGCCGGATGCCGAGAGCGAGAGAAAGAACGACGAAAATGTCTTCCAAGCACACCCTCTCCGTCCTGGTGGAGAACACCCCCGGCATCCTGGCCAGGATCGCCGCGCTGTTCTCCCGGCGCGGTTTCAACATCGACTCACTCGCGGTGGGTGTCACCGAGCACCCCGACATCTCCCGCATCACCATCGTGGTCAATGTCGAGGACCTGCCGCTCGAACAGGTGACCAAGCAGCTCAACAAGCTGATCAACGTCCTGAAGATCGTCGAACTCGAGCCCGGCGCCGCGATCCAGCGCGAGCTCGTCCTGGTGAAGGTCCGCGCCGACAACGAGACCCGCTCCCAGATCGTGGAGATCGTGCAGCTTTTCCGCGCCAAGACCGTGGACGTCTCGCCCGAGGCGGTCACCATCGAGGCCACCGGTTCGAGTGACAAGCTCGACGCCATGCTGAAGATGCTGGAGCAGTTCGGCATCAAGGAGCTGGTCCAGTCCGGCACGATCGCCATAGGGCGTGGCGCGCGGTCCATCACCGACCGCAGCCTGCGGGCGCTCGACCGCAGCGCGTAGCCCCCGCTCCGGCGGCGCGCGGAGCCGCGCCGCCGGAGCCGTACGGCCCCCCGGTTCGCATGCCGAGACCGTGAGACTCCCTTTACCCGCTCCGCCGTACGGTGGGGCGCACACCGCGACACCCCAGTTTGCACACCAAGGAGAAGACCCAGTGGCCGAGCTGTTCTACGACGACGATGCCGACCTGTCCATCATCCAGAACCGCAAGGTCGCGGTCATCGGCTACGGCAGCCAGGGCCACGCCCACGCGCTGTCGCTGCGTGACTCGGGTGTCGACGTCCGGGTCGGCCTGCACGAGGGTTCCAAGTCCAAGGCGAAGGCCGAGGAGCAGGGCCTGCGCGTGGTGACGCCCGCCGAGGCGGCCGCCGAGGCCGACGTCATCATGATCCTGGTGCCGGACCCGATCCAGGGACAGGTCTACGAGGAGTCCATCAAGGACAACCTGAAGGACGGCGACGCGCTCTTCTTCGGACACGGCCTCAACATCCGCTTCGGCTTCATCAAGCCGCCCGCCGGTGTCGACGTCGCCATGGTCGCCCCGAAGGGCCCCGGCCACCTGGTCCGCCGTCAGTACGAGGAGGGCCGCGGCGTGCCGTGTATCGCGGCCGTCGAGCAGGACGCCACCGGCAAGGGCTTCGAGCTGGCGCTGAGCTACGCGAAGGGCATCGGCGGCACGCGCGCCGGCGTCATCAAGACGACCTTCAGCGAGGAGACCGAGACCGACCTCTTCGGCGAGCAGGTCGTCCTCTGCGGCGGTACGTCCGCACTGGTCAAGGCCGGCTTCGAGACGCTGGTCGAGGCCGGCTACCAGCCGGAGATCGCGTACTTCGAGTGCCTCCACGAGCTGAAGCTGATCGTGGACCTGATGTACGAGGGCGGCCTGGACAAGATGCGCTGGTCGGTCTCCGAGACCGCCGAGTGGGGCGACTACGTCACCGGCCCGCGGATCATCACGGACCAGACCAAGGCCGAGATGAAGAAGGTCCTCGCCGAGATCCAGGACGGCACGTTCGCCAAGAACTGGATGGACGAGTACCACGGCGGTCTGAAGAAGTACAACGAGTACAAGAAGGCCGACAGCGACTCGCTGCTGGAGAGCACCGGCCGCGAGCTGCGCAAGCTCATGAGCTGGGTCGACAACGACGACGCCTGAGTCGTTCGCGGTGCCGGGCCCCGAGCGCGGGCCCGGCACCCGCACCCGCACCCGCACCGGCCGGCCGTCGGGCGAGTCGTCGCGAACGAGCCGTCGTGGCGGGCCGCCGCCGGCCGTCGAAAGGCCGCCGGTGAGGCCGCCGGAGAAGTCGTCGGCCGGTCGCCGGTAAGCGCTTGTGGCGGGCTCCGGCCACGTACGGGTGATCTGCCCGTCGAGGCGGGAAACCGCTGCCGCCGACACCACTACACTGCTGGATACATCCGCGTCAGGCCCACAATGTCGTGCGTCTTCCACGCGATCAGGCCCGGACCAGGGCCTGGCACCCTCCGCCGCCTGCGGCCGTCGGGACGGCCGTCCGCAATGGACTTGTGAGGACCCACGTGAGCTCGCGTTCCAACGAAAAGCCGGTTGTACTCATCGCCGAAGAGCTGTCGCCCGCCACCGTCGACGCGCTCGGCCCGGACTTCGAGATCCGGCACTGCAACGGCGCCGACCGCGCCGAACTGCTGCCCGCCATCGCCGACGTGGACGCGATCCTCGTCCGCTCCGCGACCAAGGTCGACGCCGAGGCCGTGGCCGCGGCGAAGAAGCTGAGGGTCGTCGCCCGCGCCGGTGTCGGTCTCGACAACGTCGACGTCTCCGCCGCCACCAAGGCCGGCGTCATGGTCGTCAACGCGCCCACCTCCAACATCATCACCGCCGCCGAGCTGGCCTGTGGTCTGCTGGTCGCCACCGCGCGCAACATCCCGCAGGCCAACACCGCCCTGAAGAACGGCGAGTGGAAGCGCAGCAAGTACACGGGCGTCGAGCTGAGCGAGAAGACGCTCGGCGTCGTCGGCCTCGGCCGCATCGGTGTACTGGTCGCGCAGCGCATGTCGGCGTTCGGGATGAAGATCGTCGCGTACGACCCGTACGTACAGCCCGCGCGGGCCGCGCAGATGGGCGTCAAGCTGCTCTCCCTGGACGAGCTGCTGGAGGTGTCGGACTTCATCACCGTGCACCTGCCGAAGACCCCCGAGACCCTGGGCCTGATCGGCGACGAGGCGCTGCACAAGGTCAAGCCGACGGTGCGGATCGTCAACGCCGCGCGCGGCGGGATCGTGGACGAGGAGGCGCTGGCCTCCGCGCTCAAGGAGGGCCGCGTCGCGGGCGCCGGTCTGGACGTGTACGCGAAGGAGCCCTGCACGGACTCCCCGCTCTTCCAGTTCGACCAGGTCGTCTGCACCCCGCACCTCGGCGCCTCGACGGACGAGGCGCAGGAGAAGGCGGGCGTCTCGGTGGCCAGGTCGGTGCGGCTCGCGCTCGCCGGTGAGCTGGTGCCCGACGCGGTCAACGTCCAGGGCGGCGTCATCGCCGAGGACGTCCGGCCGGGTCTGCCGCTCGCCGAGAAGCTGGGCCGGATCTTCACGGCGCTGGCCGGCGAGGTCGCCGTACGCCTCGATGTCGAGGTCTACGGCGAGATCACGCAGCACGATGTGAAGGTGCTCGAACTGTCCGCGCTGAAGGGCGTGTTCGAGGACGTCGTCGACGAGACGGTGTCGTACGTGAACGCGCCGCTGTTCGCGCAGGAGCGCGGCGTCGAGGTGCGTCTCACGACATCGAGCGAGTCGCCCGACCACCGCAACGTGGTCACCGTGCGGGGCACGCTCTCGGGCGGCGAGGACGTGTCGGTCTCCGGCACGCTCGCCGGTCCGAAGCATCTGCAGAAGATCGTCGCGATCGGTGAGTACGACGTCGACGTCTCCCTGGCAGACCACATGGTCGTCCTGCGGTACGAGGACCGCCCGGGTGTCGTCGGCACCGTCGGCCGGATCCTCGGCGAGGCGGGGCTGAACATCGCCGGGATGCAGGTCTCGCGCGCGGAGGAGGGCGGCGAGGCGCTGGTCGTCCTGTCCGTCGACGACAACGTGCCGCCGGCGGTGCTGGCCGAGATCTCCGCCGAGATCGGTGCCAACTCGGCGCGCTCGGTGGATCTGACCGACTGATCGGCCGCGCTCGGCCGCTGCACACGGCGAGGGGCCCCGGGAGAGAATCCCGGGGCCCCTTGCCGTGTGGGTTGCCGCGCCGTGCGGACCACCGCCCGGCGGGCTGTGATCCGGGCGAGTACGGGCGCCGACTCGCCAACACGGTGCGTGAGTTGACCGGCGGCGACCGGGCTCGCGCCGCTCATGCCCGGCAGCCCCGCGAGGGTCGGCGTCGCCGGGGTCAGCCGGTCCTCCCGGCGCGCGCGAGGAGGTCCGTCAGGGGCACGTCCGGGTCGGCGAGTTCGTCCGCGTCGACCGCCCGGCCGGAGGTGACGAGGTCGCGGATCGGGTCGGTGACGTCCCAGACGTTGACGTTCATCCCGGCCAGGACGCGGCCCTCGGCGAGCCAGAACGCGATGAACTCGCGGGTCTCCGTCGAGCCGCGGAAGACGACCCGGTCGTACCCGCCGGGTTCGGCGTACCCGGTGTACTCCATGCCCAAGTCGTACTGGTCGGTGAAGAAGTACGGGACGCGGTCGTACGTCACGTCCTGGCCGAGCATGGTCTTCGCCGCCGTCCGTGGCTGGTTGAGGGCGTTGGCCCAGTGCTCGACGCGGATGTGCTTGCCCAGCAACGGGTGGAAGGCGTTGGCGACGTCCCCCGCGGCGTGGATGTCCGGGTGGGAGGCGCGCAGGTGGGCGTCGACACGGACGCCGTTGTCGACCTCCAGGCCCGCCGCCGCGGCGAGTTGGGTGTTGGGGGTGATGCCGACACCGACGATCACCGCGTCGGTGTCGAGGCGGCTGCCGTCGGCCAGCAGCACGCCGGTCACCCGGCCGTCCGTGCCGGTGATCTCCGAGACCTGGACGCCGCAGCGCAGTTCGACCCCGTGATCGGTGTGCAGGCGGGCGAAGATCCGGGCGGCTTCACGGCCCAGCACGTGGAGCAGCGGGAGTTCCGCCGTCTCCAGGACCGTGACCTCCAGTCCGGCCGCGCGGGCCGCGGCAGCCGTCTCCAGACCGATCCAGCCCGCGCCGATCACCACGACCCGGGACGCGGACTCGAACGTCTCCTTGATGCGGTCGCTGTCGGCGAACCGGCGCAGCAGGAGCACCCCGTCGAGGTCGGCGCCGGGCAGCGGAAGACGGCGGGGCGAGGAGCCGGTGGTCAGCAGCAGCTTCGCGTAGCCGACGCGGTCGCCGTCGGAGAGCGTGACCTCGTGGGCGGCCGGGTCGATCGCGGTGACCGTGGTGCCCATGCGCAGGTCGACACCGTGCTCGGCGTACCACCCGGAGGGGTGGACGAAGGCCGTCTCGCGTTCTTCCTTGCCCTGCAGATAGCCCTTGGACAGCGGCGGCCGCTCGTACGGGCGCTCGTTCTCCTCTCCGAGCAGCGCGATCGGGCCGTCGAAGCCCTCGTCACGGAGGGTCTCCGCTGCCTTCGCTCCGGCCAGGCCGGCTCCGACGATCACGAATGCTGGGTTGGCGGCCATGCTCTCTCCTCTGCTGCGTCGGCTCTGCCCGCAGGTCGGTGGTGGTGCGATCGGCGAGGTCATCGTCGTTCATGGCGGTGGTCCGGGGGCGGTTGGTCCGTTCACCGGTGTGTCTGAACCGGCACCGCGGCCGTGGCCGCGGTGCCGGGTGACAGATGGGGGTGTCAGGCGGCGACCGGGTGCGTGGCGTGCAGCTCCGAGTCCAGTTGCCCGAACAACTCCTCGCCGGAGGCGGTGAACTTGGCCACGCCCTCGTCCTCCAGTACCCGCACCACGTCGTCGTACGACACTCCGACGGCTTCCAGATCGTCCAGCACCCGCCGGGACGCGGCGTACGTGCCGTGGACGGTGTCGCCGCCGATGTCGCCGTGGTCGGCCACCGCGCGCAGGGTCTGCTCCGGCATCGTGTTGACCACCATGGGCGCCACCAGTTCGTCCACGTAGCGGGTGTCGGCGTACGCGGGATCCTTCACCCCGGTGGAGGCCCACAACGGCCGCTGGGGGCGCATCCCGGCGGCGGCCAGCGCCTGCCACTCGTCGGAGGCGACGGCCCGCTCGAAGTGCTCATAGGCCAGGCGTGCGTTGGCGATCGCGGCCCGTCCGCGCAGCGCCAGCGCCTCGGGGGTGCCGATCTTGTCCAGCCGGCTGTCGGCCTCGGTGTCCACCCGGCTTACGAAGAAGGAGGCCACCGACGCGATGGACGCCAGGTCGCGCCCCGCCTCGCGTGCCCGGGTCATGCCGTCGAGGAAGGCGCGCAGCACCTGGTCGTAACGGTCGAGGGAGAAGATCAGCGTCACGTTGACGCTGATGCCCTCCGCGAGCGCGGTGCTGATCGCCTCCAGACCGGCCTCGGTGGCGGGGATCTTCACGAACATGTTCGGCCTGTCCACCAGCCACCACAGGGCCCGCGCCTCGGCGATCGTCGCCGCCGTGTCGTGCGCGACGCGCGGGTCCACCTCCAGCGACACCCTGCCGTCCGCCCCGTCCCCCGCCTCGTACACCGGTCGCAGGACGTCGCAGGCCCAGCGCACGTCGAACGCCGTCAGTGCCCTGACGGCTTCCCCGGCCCCCACGCCGCGCCTGGCCAAATCCTCGACCTGTGCGTGGTAGCGGGATCCCGAGCGGATCGCCTTGGCGAAGATCGTCGGATTGCTGGTGATCCCCACGACCCGCTGCTCGCGCACCAGGCCGGCCAGCTCGCCGCCGGCGAGCCGCTCCCGGTTCAGGTCGTCGAGCCAGATCGCCACACCTTCGGCGGTCAGCCGGTCCAGGTTGGCACTCATGATCGTCTCCCTGCGTCGTTCCGCGGGACGCGCCGTCCGCATGGCGCCCCGATCCGCCGCGCTCGTCTCCACGGTAACGCCGGTCCATGGTGATTTAACCGGCCATAACGGCATAAGCCTCCGAGGGCTTGGGTGTCGGCGCCCGGCCTGGGCCGAGGAGCGTCAGGACCTCAGGACCTCATACGGGCGGAGTTGAGGCGGGCGGACTTCAGCGCCATGTGCAGCAGCAGCCGGTCCTCGCCGTCCGCCAGGTCCAGGCCCGTGAGCTGTTCGATGCGGGACAGCCGGTAGTAGAGGGTCTGGCGGTGGATGCCCAACTCCGAGGCCGTACGGCCTGCCTGGCCCGCGTGGTCGAGGTAGACCTCCGCCGTGTGCGTCAGGTCCGCGTGCGCGGGCGTCAGCAGCGGGCGCACCGACGGGTCCGTGGCCGTGGGCAGCGACGTCAGCAGCCGGTACGGGCCGATCTCCGACCACTGGGCGACGGGGCCGTGGCGTGGCTGCGCCGCCGAGGCGTGCGCCGCCGAGACCGCTTCGTGCCAGGCGTCAGGGACCTCCGCCAGGCCGCGGCGCGGTGTCGCGGCACCGGCGGTGGCATCCGGGCCCGCGGCGTCGCGCAGCCGCTCCACCGCCGCCAGCGCCGGGCCCAGGGCGTCGGCCGACCGGAGCCGTACGAGCAGGGCCAGCGACAGGTCCGGCAGCGTGCACAGCGCCGCCGTGCCCGCCACCGCGCGCACCGTCGGGTCCGCGCCCCGCCAGGGCGCGACGCACAGCACCACGTGCGGCCCGTCCCCGCCCGGCCCCAGCGCCGTACGCAGCGCGTCCACCGCCATGTCGCGCTGCCAGCCGCGCTCCGCCGTCAGTACGGCACGGAACTCACGCGCCAGATCGGTGCCCGCCCGCACCTCCTCGGCGAGCAGTGCCCCGATCCGCCCCGTCACCTCCATGGCCGCCGCCAAACGGTCGTCCGTGGGGCCCTGGCCGGAGTCGTCGAGCAGCCATACGTAGCCGAGCACCGTGCCCCGGTGCCGTACGGGCAGACAGATCCGCCCCCGGAAGACCCCGGCGTCCGGCGCGGCGGGGATACGGACGGGGCCCGTCGCCCGGGTGATGCCGAAGCCCTCGAACCAGTCGCGTACCGCGGCGGTCGACTTCCGCGTCAGGATCGACCGCGTCCTGACGGGATCCATCACGCCCTCGTCGTCGCTGTCGTGCACCCCGAAGGCGATCAGCCCGAAGTCGCGGTTCTCCAGCGTGAGCGGCATGCCGAGCAGCGCCGAGATCTCGTCGACCAGCTCCTGGTAATCGTCCTTCATCCGGATATTCTCGCACCGCCTTCAGACATATGTCTGAGATCCCGGCCACGGATGCGTGACAGGTGTCGATGGCAGAGGATCGGACCGGTCCCTAGATTTCACAGTGGTTCTCCGTGCCGTCCCCGGGCGTTCGCGCCCCGTACGGCCTGCTCGTTCTCTTCCGTGGAGGTGCCCTGTGCTGGGTCCCGTGATTCTCGCCGCGTCGCGCAGCGACACGATGCGGCGCGTCGTCTCGGCCGCGCCGGTCACCAGGCCCGTCGTGGACCGGTTCATCGCCGGCGAGACCGTCGACGGTACGACGCCCGTCATCCAGGACATGGCCGACAGCGGCCTCGAAGTCACCATGGACGTCCTCGGCGAGGACATCACGGACCCGGCCGAGGCGCTGCACGCCCGCGACGCCTATCTGAAGCTGATCGAGGCGCTCGCCCCGCTGGGCCTCGGCGCCCGCGCCGAGATGTCGGTGAAGCTCTCCTCCTTCGGACAGGCGCTGCGCGGCGGCCACGACCTGGCGCTGCGCAACATCACCACCGTCGTCGAGGCGGCCACCGAGATCGGCACCACCGTTACGCTGGACATGGAGGATCACACGACCGTCGACTCGACGCTCGCCATCCACTCCACGCTGCGCGAGCGCTTCCCCGAGACCGGCGCAGTCGTCCAGTCGTACCTCTTCCGTACGGAGGACGACTGCCGCGCACTCGCGGCGGCGGGCTCGCGCGTACGGCTCGTCAAGGGCGCCTACAAGGAGCCCGCGCGTGTCGCGCACCAGGACAAGGGTGAGGTCGACAAGGCGTACGTGCGCTGCCTCAAGACATTGATGGCCGGCGAAGGACATCCGATGATCGGGACGCACGACCCACGCCTGATCGCGATCGCCCAAGAGCTCGCGATCCGGTCCGGACGCACGCCCGACGCGTACGAGTTCCAGATGCTCTACGGCATCCGCGAGGCCGAGCAGCGGCGTCTCGCCGCCGAAGGCCACCGGGTGCGTGTCTACATCGCGTACGGCACCGACTGGTACGGCTACTTCATGCGCCGGCTCGCGGAACGGCCCGCCAACCTCGCCTTCTTCCTGCGCTCGCTCGCCACCCGCGGCTGAGCACCCGTCACGACGGCGCCACCGCCGCCCACGACCGTCGACCGTAAACCGTCTACTGATCAAGGAGATTCGGCAACCATGGACGCTGTGACCCAGGTCCCCACGCCGGTCAACGAGCCGGTGCACGGCTACGCCCCCGGCTCCCCGGAGCGCACCCGCCTCGAAGCCAAACTCAAGGAGCTGGCCGACCACCCCGTCGACCTGCCGATGACCATCGGCGGCGAGAAGCGGATGGGCGGCGGCGAGCGCTTCGACGTCGTACAGCCGCACAACCACCAGGCCGTCCTCGGCACCTACGGCAACGCCACCGCCCAGGACGCCCAGGACGCCGTGGACGCCGCCCTCGCCGCCGCGCCGGGCTGGCGCGCGATGGCCTTCGACGACCGCGCCGCGATCATCCTGCGCGCCGCCGAGCTGCTCTCCGGGCCCTGGCGCGAGACGCTGGCCGCCTCGACGATGCTCGGCCAGTCGAAGACGATCCAGCAGGCCGAGATCGACACCCCGTGCGAGCTGATCGACTTCTGGCGCTTCAACGTCTCCTACGCGCGGGAGATCCTCGCCGAGCAGCCGCGCGCCAACTCGACGGGCGTGTGGAACCGGCTCGACCACCGGCCGCTCGAAGGCTTCGTCTACGCGATCACGCCCTTCAACTTCACCGCCATCGCCGGCAACCTGCCGACCGCGCCCGCGCTGATGGGCAACGTCGTCGTCTGGAAGCCGTCGCCGACGCAGACGCACGCGGCCGTGCTGCTGATGAGCCTTCTTGAAGAGGCGGGGCTGCCCAAGGGCGTCATCAACCTGGTGACCGGCGACGGACTGGCCGTGTCCGAGGTGGCGCTGGGCCACCCCGAGCTGGCGGGCATCCACTTCACCGGCTCCACGAAGACCTTCCAGCACCTGTGGAAGACGGTCGGCGGCAACATCGAGAAGTACCGCTCCTACCCGCGCATCGTCGGCGAGACCGGCGGCAAGGACTTCGTGGTGGCCCACCCGAGCGCCGACCGCGGTGTGCTCAAGACGGCGCTGACCCGCGGGTCGTTCGAGTTCCAGGGCCAGAAGTGCTCGGCGTCCTCGCGCGCGTACGTCCCTGCCTCGATCTGGAACGACGGCTTCAAGGAGGAGTTCGCCGCGGAGGTCGACGCCATCGCCATGGGCGACGTCACCGACCTGTCGAACTTCATCGGCGCCGTCATCGACGAGCGGGCCTTCGCGAAGAACAAGGCCGCGATCGACCGCGCCGCCGCCGACCCGACGTGCACCATCATCGCCGGCGGCACGTACGACGACTCCGTCGGCTACTTCGTACGCCCCACGGTCATCGCCTGCACCGACCCGGCCAACGAGGTCTTCACCACCGAGTACTTCGGCCCCATCCTCGCCGTCCACGTCTACGAGGACGCGGAGTACGACGCGATGCTGGCGCAGATGGAGTCCGTCTCCGCGTACGCGCTGACCGGCGCCGTCATCGCCGGTGACCGCGCGGCGGCGGCCGACGCCATGGCCAAGCTCCGCTACGCCGCGGGCAACTTCTACATCAACGACAAGTCGACCGGCGCCGTGGTCGGCCAGCAGCCCTTCGGCGGCGGCCGTGCCTCCGGCACCAACGACAAGGCGGGTGCCCCGCAGAACCTGATGCGGTGGACCCTGACCCGTGCGATCAAGGAGTCGCTCGTGT